>JAYPGD010000009.1:0-17056 GCA_038126655.1 Verrucomicrobiales bacterium | reverse complement strand
GGCTCCGGCTGTGCGGTTGGCCGGCCGGTCGGCGCAGCAGCAGTTGTTCCTCCCAGGTCAGGGGCAGAACGAAACGAAAACGCGTTACTTCAGGAGCCTGCCAGCCGGCGAAGCGGTCGGCGCGTCGGATGCCTTTGTCAGCACCTTGCGTGGTGGAAGCCGTTTGGGGCAGGAAGTCCGCCTGGCCGAACAGGCTGAATCGAGCAGCCGGCGCGGACAGATCCTCGATGAGGGACAAGTCGCGGGGATGGCCGGACGGAAGTTGAGCGTTGAAACCGAGCCGGTCGTCGTGGATGCGATTTCGTCGTTCGGGGTCGCGGGGCGGAAGACGGAATCGCGTCGACGCGGCGAAATGGGGGCCAGCGGCGCGGCGCCGGCGGATGTTCCGCTGGATGCCTTCGGCGCGCCCATCGGCGGGCTGGCGGCGGACACGATGAACCGCGGTCAGATGGACGCCGCCTTCGAGGAGGCGACGAAGGGAACCGCCTTGGCTGCGATCGGCGGACAGCAGGAATCGGCCGCTGGGATCGCGAAGTCGGGCTACATTGTCCCTCCAACGCAGACCGACTCGGAGAAGTTCGTCGCCGGGCGCGCTTCCGGGCTTCAAAGCCGGGAGAAGAGCAAGCAAGTGGAATGGTCGATGCAGTCAGGAAACGCCGCGGCGCTCGCCGATAAGGAAGCGCAGGTTGCGCTCGGTCAGATGTTCGAGGCGCCGATGGGGGTGACGACCGGGGCTGGGAGTTCCGTCCCGGTGAAGCGCGAGTTGGCGCAGCTTTCGGCTCCCGAATTGCCGGCAGTGACCCGAGAACTTGAAGCGGACCGGAAGGTCGCGGCGATCCAAGCGGCCGATTCAGGCGCGCTGGAGAAGGCGAAACGCCGGCTGTCCCGTGGGGCCATTGTCGTGTCATCCGGATCCGCGCCTGCGCCTGGGCCCGCGCTCATGCCGCCACCCGCTCCTTCGGAACCGCCCGCGGAACGGCCGGTCCTGCTCGCGGGAGCGGCGTTCCTGTCGGACAAGACCGTGGATTTTGAGGACACATCGCCCGAACCGGCCGCCATCCCGTTGTACGCCGGGGCGACACGCAGCCGGGCGCGGGACTTGGGCGTCGCGCCGCAGTCGGAAACAACAACCCGGGAAACAGCCAAAAAGAGCAGGGATCTCTCGGTTGCGGGCGTTGCGGACAAGTTCTTCGTCACGGATCTGAACCAGGGAGTCGTCGCGGGCAAGAACGTGCAGGTCATGGATGTGGGGGAGGAATTGCTCGAACTGGAGCGATTGGGACGGAAAGCGGAGTCTGAAGTCGAGCGTTTCAATTTCTCAGGCGCCGAACAACCGGCGAAACTGGAGAAGCGTCTGGGCGGCGTCGAATCCCAAATGGCGGCGAAGTCCTCCGGTATTCAGGCGAAGGACGCTCAACAAGCTGGCGGCGCAGCCAAGGGATTTGGAGGCGGAATGGGAGGCGGAGGGGGCGGCGCCGGATTTGGCGGTGGAGGAACGGCCTTGGAACGGCTCGATGGATGGCGACGTTCGCAGGAGGAATTCAGGTCGGAGGAAAGGGCGATGGTGATGCAGCGTTATGACGGCGAGGGGAAGACGGCGCAGCAAAAGGCGGCCATGTGGGGCAAGGCCAAGGAGGACTTCAAGAAATCCATGGATGCGTTGGAGCAGACTGATGCAAAAGGGAAAGAACGTATGGAAGGCCTGACCAAGGAGTCCCTGGAAATCGCCAAGCTCTCCGCCACATACAATGGCATTTACGGGACGAAGGAAGATGTCGCGGTTGGCGTTCAGCGTCAGTTGGACCAGTTGGACCAGTTGAACGAGTTGCGCGGTTCGGCGGAGAGGGAAATTGAATACACCAAGTCGAAGTTGAACGAGGCGGCGATGCAAATGATGACCGTTCAGAAAAGCTCCAACCAGGCTGAGATTGAGAAGTGGCAGCGTGAGGTCAACGCATGGCAGTCACGGGTCAACAACGCACAGCTTACCTTAGAAAAGGTGGAAGAGAACACGCAGAACGCGCTGTCGAGCTATCAGGACGAAATGTTCGATGGGGCCGGCGCCGAGATGGAAGCGGGGGACGTTGTGACTCTTTTTGTGCTCGAAGACGATACATTGAACGGCAACCACGCCGTGAGGAAGGACGGGACGGTTGTCGTCCCCAAGGTGGGGGCGGTGAAGCTTGAAAAACAGGATATTCCCAACGGGGAGTTGGCGATCAAGAAAGCGCTGGAGCAGACTTTGTTGAGGCAGGCTACGGTCATGGTCGAACGGATTCCAAAGGTTGGAGAAGTCCTGTTGGAGTTGGAGGCGGAAAAAGCGGAAGACGTTTCCAAGAAACCAGAAAAGAAGCAGCCGCAGTCCAAGCCCAACCCCGAGATCCAGACCAAGGACAACGCGTTCTCGACCTTCTCGCTGAACGTGAGCGATGTGTCGTTCAAGTTGGCGGCGGCGAGTCTGGAGAAGGGGCAGTTGCCGGAGCCGGCGAGCGTGCGGAGCGAGGAGTTTGTGAACGCCTTCAACTACCGCGATCCGGCGCCGACCAGCGGCGAGAAGCTCTCCTTTGCCTGGGAGCGGGCGGGGGATCCATTCCAACATAACCGCGACCTGATCCGCTTCTCGATCCAGACCGCGGCGGTGGGGCGGGAGAGCGGTCGGCCCTTGAACATCGTCGTGCTGCTGGACAACTCGGGTTCGATGGAGCGCGCGGACCGCCTGGCGATCGTGCGTCGGGCCCTGTTGACCCTGGCGGAGCAGATGACGCCGAACGATCGCATCAGCATCGTGGCCTTTGCGCGGACGCCGCGCCTGTGGGTGAACGGGATGAAGGGCGGCGCTCCGGAGCAGTTGGTTGCGCGGGTGATGAACCTGATTCCTCAGGGCGGCACGAATCTGGAGGCGGCCTTGGATCTCGGTTACGAAGTGGCGCAGTCGCACTTCCGGGCGGATGGCAACAACCGCATCATTCTGTTGACCGACGGCGCCGCGAATCTCGGCGATGTCGATCCCGCGCGACTCAAGGCCAAGACCGAGGCGCAGCGGAAGAAGGGCATCGCCCTGGATTGTTTCGGCATCGGTTGGGAGGGGCTGAACGACGCGATGTTGGAGTCCCTGACTCGGAACGCCGACGGTCGCTACGGTTTCCTGAACACCGAACGCGAGGCGCGCGAGGATTTCGCGGATCAACTGGCCGGGTCGCTGCAGGTGGCGGCTTCAAACGTGAAGGCGCAGGTGGAATTCAATCCGCGGCGGGTGCTGTCCTACCGCCAGATAGGCTACGAGAAACACCAGTTGAAGAAGGAGCAGTTCCGGGACAATACCGTGGACGCGGCGGAGATCGGCGCAGCGGAGTCGGGCACGGCCCTGTATTCGATCCAGGTGAACCATCAGGGACAGGGGCCGCTGGGCGTGGCGCGGATCCGCTTCCTGAATCCAGGCACGGGCCTCTACGAGGAGCTTGAGTGGCCGCTGCCGTATCGCAAGGACGCGCCTTCGTTGGCGGATGCGGCGCCCTCGATGCGTCTTGCGGGGACAGCGGCGGCGTTTGCGGAATGGCTGGCGAAGAGCCCGTATGCGGGAGGCGTGACGCCGGTTGAGTTGCAGAATCTGCTGAGCGGCGTAGCGGAGAACTTCCCGAATGACGAACGCCCGAAACAGTTGGAAGCAATGATCCGCCAAGCCCGTCAAACAGCCGGCGCGACGGGCGGTCCGTGAGCGGGGCAGGGAATCTGAGCGGTGACTTGATCAATGAGTGCGGGATGAAAGAGTGGCAACCAATTCGGGAAGGGCTGGCGACGAAGCGTGGCGTCTTGGACGCGCGACAGCGTCTTGGAGTGCGGCGCTGTGCGCCGCTTTGCGTGGTCGGACCAGGGCATCCAACGCGCGGACAGGGATGTCCGCGCTCCTGTGGCGCGACCGGCGGGCCGTGACTGCTTACGAAGTTCTTACAAGGCCGTTGAACTTTTCTGACACAACCTTGCTTAACTGGACGGACATCAAATCGAGATTCCCAAGTTTATGAATGCCATGAAACCACAAAATTCGTCACCAAAAAACAAATCCGCGGCGCGGCCCGCCCCAGCGGGCCCCGCTCTCCACTCAAACCCCCCGCCCCCCACTACCTGTCGCCGCCGCTCCGATCGGCGGTTTGCTCCGGCTTGCCTTCGTCGCAGCAGCGCTCACCCTGGCCATCCCGTCCTTTGCCGCCGAGGCCAGGAAGACCGCCGCGGAGCAACCGGCCGCTGCGGAGGAGAAGGCCCAGGACGAGGGCGCCCGAATCATCATCGAAGGCCGCTTTCCAGGGACGAAGCCCGAGGAGAAGGAGCCGAAATTGATCTATTCCGCCGAGATCACGACACAGATCATCCTGGGGCAGACCGGGGCGACCCAGCGGGACTGGATCAAGGTCCGACGACATCAGGGACGCATGAAGGAACTGCGGTTGACAATGCATGGCGACGGAACGCCGGACCTGGTCAAGAGCGCCGCGAGAGAAAGCTCCGGCATCATGTGGGACGAGAAGAACCGCAAGACCATGGTTGTGCGGATCAAGCCGGCGCAGCAGACGAACGATGTCTGGCAGTTCGAGATTCAGACGAAGACGACCTTCAAGAAGTTGCCCGCCTCCTTCACGCCGTTGAGCCACGTTCCGGAGGGAGCCGCGGCGACGACGGGCGCGCTGCGGATCGAACCCAACACCTCCCGTATCAGCTACACCGTGAGCAACCGGAAGGGACTGATCTCGCTCAAGCCCGAGGAGTTTCCGGCGGTCAGCAAGACCCGCCTCCTGGTCGCCGGCGAGGTGGAGCAGCAGGCCTATCAGTATTCCGCAGCGCCATGGTCGTTTCGAATCAGCGTCGCCGAGGCGGATCCAGAGGCCCGGAAGATTCGCCTGAAGGACTTTCAACTGACGGGTGAGATTGCCGGGGAGAACGCCTCCTTCACCCTGACCGGCACGGCGCAGGTGAATCATCCGGATGGCGGTGAATTCGAACTGCTCGGTCCGGTGGCGTTGAAGCGCTTCGCCGAGTATCCGAATGTCACGCTGCGTTGGAACGGGAACAAATACGTTCTGAAATTTGCGCGCAGCGGCGAGTTCCCGGTGGAGTTTGAGTTCGACGCCAAGGTGACGGATGAGGGTGCATTAAAGCGGATTCATTTCGATCCGCCGCCTGCGGCGCTGCGTCCGGTGACGATCAAGGGGCTGCCGAAAGGCACTCAGTTGCTCATGACCGGCGCGGCGGAACCGGAACAAAAGGGGGATGCCTATGTCAGTCATCTGGCTCCCAAAGGGCCGTTGACGCTGCAATGGCAGCCGGCGAGGGAAGACGTGGAGAGCCGACTCTTCTACTCGGTGACCGGGCTTTCGCAGATCTCGCTCAGCCCTGGTCTGATCCGGCAGACCCAGGTCATGGATTACAAGATCATGCAGGGCAAGATGCAGAGCCTGAGGGTGAAACTGATCGGCGAGGGAGAGGTTGCGCGCGTGCATTGCGACGGCATTCTCACCTGGCGGGTCGATGACACCGAAGAGGAGGGGGCGCGCATGCTGACGGTGCAGTTGAACCAGGCCAAGACCGACGCGCTGATGCTGACGATTCAATCGGAGTTCGCCCTCGGAGCCTTTCCTCTGAACGCCAAACCGATGCGGGTGATTCCCGAGGGAGCGATCCGCTATGGCGGACATTTGCGGGTGGTGAACAGCGGTGCCGTGCGCCTGGAGGTGGTGAACGCCGCCGGCCTGGTGCAGGTGTCGCCGCAGCGGTTTCCGCAGAACCAGATCATCGGCAAGCTTGCCTCGCAGCAGAAGCCGCAGGCCTATCGTTTTTCCGGCGCGGACTTCGACCTGGAGGTCCGGGCGGACAACATCCTGCCCGAACTCACCGTGTCCGAACTCCTGGTCTATCATCTCGGAGAGACCGAGACGCGCATCGAGGCGGAGCTGGAACTGGAGATCCGCGAGGCGCCGCTGCGCGAGTTCGCCATTGAGATCCCGGCCGATTACAGCGTCTCCCAACTGAACGTTCCCAACCTGGCGAACTACGATGTCGGCGCCAACGCGAATGGCGTGACCGAACTGCGCGTGCAGTTTACCCAACCCCTGATGGGACGGCAGGTGATGGCAGTGAGGTTGACGCACAACCATGACGCGCCCGAGGCGTCCTGGACTCTGCCGCCGATCCGGCCGCAACAAGTGAAGTCGGTGCGCGGTTTTGTGGGCGTCTCCGCGGACGCCGGGCTGCGGCTTGCCGCGGGGCAGGTGAGCGGCGCGACGGAGATTGCGACGGCCTTCTTTCCGCGCCAGATCAAGGACCTACAGCTTGCCTGGCGCATTCGCGACGCGGCCTGGACGGCGGCCGTGGCGAGTGAGCGGTTGGCGCTTTCGATCCCGGCGGACGCCCTGCAGTTGTTTTCCATCGGCGAGGGCATCGCGTATGGCAGCGCGGTAATAAATTACCTGATTTCGGGCGCGCCGGTTTCCAGGCTGGAGGTGGCGGCTTCAACCAACTTTGCCAACATCGAGTTCACCGGCCGAGACGTGCGCAACTGGCGGGCGACGACGAATGGCTACGAGATCGAACTGCACACGCCGATCTCCGGCGCCTACACGCTGCTGGCGACCTACCACCTGCAGTTCGACCCCGAGGGGGCGACGCTTGATTTTCAGGGCGTGACGCCGCTGGGAGTGCAATCGGAGCAGGGGCATGTGATCGTGGTGAGTCCGAATCAGTTCCTCGTCGAGGACGCGGTCATCTCGCCGGAGTTGATCCGCCTCGAGACGGGCGAAGTTCCGGCGGAGTATCGGCTGTTGTTCGACGCCCCGATCCTCGCGGCCTTCCAGTATACGAGTCGCCCGTTTCAGGCGGGCTTGAAGTTGACTTCGCTGAAGGAGGACGAAACCGTGCGGCAGGTGGTGGATCGCGCGACTTTTGAGACGCAGATTTCCAGCGAGGGGCAGGCCTTGACCGTGGCGAGGTATTTCGTGAAGAGCGTCGGGCTGTCGCACCTGCGGATCGTGCTGCCCACGGGCTCCAGGATCTGGTCCTCGTCGGTCAACGGCAAGGAGGCGGTGCTGCACAAGGATGGCGACGCGACGCTTGTGCCGCTGCCCCAGAATGTCGGACCCAACACGGTCATCCCCATTGAGCTGAAATTCGGCGTGCCGGGCGTGGAGTCGAGCAAGGTCCAGTTGCAACTGCCCAAGGTGGCGGCGCCGGTGTTGCTGGCGGATTGGAATGTCCGCCCGGACCCCGGCTATCGACTGATCCACGATGGAGGTCAGGCGGCGCCGAATGCGCAGTCGCGGTCCGCCGATGTGTCAGGCTTCGCCTGGCTCCAGCATCTGCTGAACGGGCGCTGGGGGCGCGATCGGAGCGCTTTGCCGCTTGGCATCTGCCTTGTGTTGGCGGTTGGCGCGGTGATCTGGCGCTGGGGAACCGGCGAGGGCGTGCATCGCTACGACAAGCGCAACGTCCTGGGCGTGATTCTCGGGGGCGGCGCGCTTGTCATCGGAGCCATCCTGATTGCGATCCTATTCGAGTTCTCAGCGCGGGCGGGACAGTACCTGGTGCCCTCGGTTGAACTGGCCTACACGCTTCCGGTGCAGACGCCCGTCAGCGGCATCGGGGTGGAATTGGAAAATGTCGAAATGGACGGCGTCGGCCTGGGGTGGCTGCGCGCCTGGCCGATTCTGCTTGGTCTCGCGGCATGGTTCTACGCGTTGGGCAAGGGCCCGGGGTTCGAGCGGCACATGCTCGTGGCCGCCGGTTGGGCCTCCCATGCCTGGGGCGCGCTGCGCGTTCCTAACGGCGGCTGGCTGTTCGTGTTGGTCGGGGTGGGCGTGGTCTTCTTCCACCTGGTGATTCCGTTGATCCGCCGGCAACTCGACCTGCCCGGGCGGCCGGAGGATCCCGATCCCGATCCCGAGACGCCGGCGGACGAGCCGGACGGTCCTGATGGATCGGGCGGCTCCGATTCCGCGGCACCCGCGGCCGGAGCAGCGGGGCTGATGCTGATCGCCCAGTTGTTCGGGGCCGGCGATTTGCATGCCGCGCAAGTGAAGGAACCGCCGGCCATTCCCTTCTCGGTGCGCCAGGAGGCGCGGGTGGCGGACGACATCGCCACGGTGAAGGCGGTCATGAATTGGACGGCCCGCGAAGGGGACCGACTGGACATCCTGAGGACTCCGGCCGTTCTGACGGAGATTTCCTATTCCACCAACATCGTAAAGCTGGTTCAGGAAGCGGCCGGCAAGATAACGGTCTATCGCCTCCAGGCGATCAAGGCCGGCAAGGTCGAGATCCGGTTCGGCTACCAGGTCGGCGTTGCGCAGCGGAAGACGGTGTTCGGATTTGATCTGCCGACCCATCACGGGCTGGTGAACCAACTGACCCTGAACCTCGACAGCGCCGACGTGGAGATCGTCTCCGCCAACGTGGTTTCTGTGCGAAGTCTTCAAGCGAAGAACGGGGAGAGCCGGTTTGATCTCTCACTGGGGCCGGTTTCCGGTTCGCGGATTGAATGGCGACCGCGGTCGCGGGACGCGCGCGACGAGAAGACGGTGTTCTTTGCCGAGATGCGGCAGTTGTTCGTGCCGACGGCCGGCGTGATTGAAGGCTCGCATGACGCGCAGATCCGGCCGGCGCAGGGGCAGGTGGACGAACTGGTCTTTGCGACGCCGGAATCCCTGACCATCACCGATGTGAAGGCGACGGCGTTGCGCAGTTGGCGCTTCGATCCGGATGCGCGGAAGCTGCGGGTCGAATTCTCGCCGCCGCAGACGAAACCCTTTGCCGTGCGCATCCATTCACAGGTTTCCACCAGTCCGCTGCCCTATCAACGCACCGTGGGGATGATCTCGGTCGATGAGGCGGCTCGGGACATCGGCTTGGTCGGCGTCGCCACGGGATCGGATGTGCAGTTGGGCGACACGACAGTCACCGCGCTGTCGCGGATCAATCTCGAGGACTTTCCCGGCGAACTCGTGACCGAGGGCGCGAAACAGGTGGCCGGGCTGACGTTGCGGCGGGCCTTCCGCTACGCGGACACTTCGGCGACCGTGGCCTTGTCGGCGGACGCGGTGGAGCCGGACATCCGCGTCGCCTCACGTCAGAATCTGCTGCTCAGCGAGGATCGCGTCGTCTTGGGCGCGAACCTGACCGTCGCCATTCTGCGGGCGGGCGTATTCAATCTCAGTTTTGTCCTGCCGAACGGCATGGATGTGGAGTCCATCACCGGCCAGGCGTTGAGTCACTGGACGGAGTTGACGGTGGGCAACCAACGCATCGTCAAGCTGCACCTGAACGGCAAGACGACCGGGGAGATCTCCTTCGCAATCAACCTGGTCGGTCCGGGCGCCGGCGGCCAGGCGGCCATTGATGCGCCCCGCCTGAGCCTGCTGGAGGCGGACAAGGAGAATGGCCAGTTGATCGTCAGCCCGGAGCAGGGGATGCGTCTGCGGTCGGAGGATCGCGAGGGCGTCATGCAACTCGATCCCAAGCGGGAGGGCATCACGCAGCAGGGGGCCCTGGCGTTCCGCCTGTTGCAGTCGGATTGGAAGATCGGGTTTGTCATCGAAACGGTCACGCCCTGGGTGGAGGTGGAATCCCTGCAGGACGTCACGATCCGCGAGGGCCAGGCGAGGGCGACCGTCCACCTGGATTACAAGATCGAGAACGCCGGCGTAAAATCGCTGTTCTTTGACCTGCCGACCGCCGCGGAATCCGTGCGTTTCACCGGGGATCACGTGTCGGACTCGATCAAGTCTGAGGAGGATAACGGCGGCCTCACGCGCTGGGAAGTGAAGCTCGATCGACGGATTCTTCAGGACGGCTACAAGCTGCGCCTGAACTACCAGGTCGCCACGCCGCAACAACCGACGCAGCAGAAGGTCGTCGGCGTTCAGGCGATCGGGGTGAACATGCAGGGCGCCTACCTGACCATCCGGGCGGGGGGGCGGTTGCAGGTGACGCCGGGACGCGTGCCTGGCGAATTGCAGCGCGTCGACTGGCAATCCGTGCCGGTCCAGGTGCGGCGCGATGCGGGCAAAAGCGGCGGCAGCTTCACTTTCCACGCCATCAATCCGCAGTATCAACTCACCGTGAATGTCGCCCGGCATTCGGCGGCGGAATCGCTGCCCTCGCGGGTGGAGAGCATCGAGTTGTCCTCGCTGGTCTCCGACAAGGGGATGATGCTGACGGAGACCAGGCTGACGCTGCATCCCGGGGATCGGCGCATCCTGCGCTTCAAGCTTCCGACGGGCGCGGATTTCTGGTTCGCCTTCGTCGACGGCCTCAGCGCGCGCCCCTGGGCGGAGGGCGAGTTCATCCTGATTCCATTTGAGTCGCCGGCGGAGAAGGGCAACCCGGTCCGGGTGGAGTTCCTCTATTCCATACAAACGGCCTTGAAGACCGGCGGGAGATTCGACCTGGGCGTGTCGGGACCGGTGTTCGAACTGCCCTTGCAGAACATCACTTGGAACGTGTTTCTGCCGCCGACCTGGAAATTGGAGGAAGAGGACGAGCGCATGCAACTGCAGGAGGCGCAGGTCGCTGCGCGGGGCGCAGCGATCGATGTGAACCGCTACGTGCAGAGCCAGACGGCCTGGCAGGAACAGAAGATGAAGGACGCCGAGCGCATGCTGGCCGTGGGCAATGATTCGTTGGTGAAGGGCAATCAACGCAATGCCCTGCATTCGTTCAAGTCGGCGTTGAACCTGTCGCAGCACGACGACGCCTTCAACGAGGACGCCCGCGTGCAGTTGCACAACCTGAAGCTGCAACAGGCGCTGGTCGGATTGAACAACCGCGCCAACGGAGCCTTCGTCGGCCAGGCGGCGGCGCCGTCGAACTCGGTGGCGATCCAGGCCGAAGGGGAGGAATTGCGCTACACGGACAAACAGGTGCGCGAGGCGTTGAATCGCAACGCCGCCGACGCCAACGCCGCGCTCATGAAGCTGGCCGAGGAACTGGTCGAGCAACAGGAGGCCGCGCAGGCCACGCCGGAGGCCATCCAGGCGGCGCTGCCGGAATACGGGCAGCGACTGACCTTCACCCGGTCCATGATCGTTGATGAGAAATCCGCGGACCTGAAGCTGGAGTTGGAAGTCTCCGAGGAGGGCGGCGGCGGAATGGGGCAGCGGTTCCTGCTGTTGGTCGGAATCCTGATCGCCTTCGCGGTCCTGATGGGATTGGGGAAGCGTCGTTCGGGGGATTACCGCATGGTTTGAAATGCGGCTTGAAGCGCAAAGTTTGAAGTTGGACGTTCGCCTTCGAACAGCATCGCGTCCGCCAAGCAATCAGGGCTTCGCATGAAGGGCAGTCGCAACAGCTTCACAGGCTGTGTCAGCCGAAATGCGGAATCCTCATGCGACAGCCGTCGTCTGCGCTGGCACAGCGCACGCTACAAGATGCTTATCGGGATTGCTCTTGCAACTCATGCGAAGCCCTGGCCCAGCAATCACCGTGCTGGCGTTCGAATCTCGGTATGGCGGATCTGCCCGCCGAGATTGGCCGCCCGCGCCATGAGGGCGAAGGTGATCAAGGCCAGCGCCATGGTCGCGGGATAGACCCAATTCGGCATCGGGCGTCCCTTGCGGCCAAGGAACAATCCGACGGCGGCGGCGACGCCGAGCAGGAAGATTCCGGTGGTGGCCTGATCGGCCGCCTGTTCGTGGGACTTTCTCAGAATCTTCCCCTGTCCGAATTCGACCCAATCGGCCTTGCCGATCTGCTGGTGGGCGAAGTCGCCGGTGAACTTGATCGGGATGCCGACCAGGGTGAGGCAGACGAACCAGTTGAGGCTCATCCGCTTGATGTCCTCGCTCTTGCGCCAGATTCCCGCGGCGAGCAACAAGGCGACAAACAATGAGCCCAGAACCGGGACGTGGCAGAGGACGAGATGTAGATGAACCCAATCCATAACAAGCGGCACAGTTGTGCCTGAATCGCGTGCAATGGGCGAGCGCAAGTTCGACGAGGGGGGATCACACCCGAACCGGAACTGCACTGCCCGCAATGCAGGGTGCGGGTGTTCGCGCGAGAGGCGGATGCGCCGCCGCCCTTGCCGGGCGAGTGTAGCGGTGAGCGGGAGAGGTTTCGGAACTCAAGGATTCCCTTTCAACACAGAGAATCCGGAGAACCACGGAGGTGAAAGATCTCTTCGCCGTGGTTCTCCGGATTCTCCGTGTCCTCTGTGCTGAGGAAAGGGATTGAGGATGTGATGCGGGGCGGTAATGATCCGGATCGGCCCAAGGACCGGTTCCGCGGGGTCTCATGACGATGAGAAGTTGTGGATCCGGGACAGAACCCATAGAATTCAGTTCATGGAAAAGACGTTTCAGGCATTTGATAGTTTCGACGCTTGCGAGCAGGCGGATCGCGCCGAGAGTCGCGCCATGACGCCCGCGCAGAGATTGGAACTCTTGGAGCGGTTGCGCAGGACCCACTATCCCAATGGAAAGACTCCCCCCCGAATTCAGCGAGTTCTTGAGGTTGTTGAACCGCCACAGCGTTAGGCATCTGGTGATTGGCGGCTACGCGGTCGCCTACTATGGCTACAGTCGATTTACCGCGGACTTCGACGTCTGGATCGAAGTGAACGAGGACGCCGCAGATCGCGTGGTGACGGCGTTGAAAGAATTCGGGTTCGACGTGCCGGGGCTGAAACGTGAATTATTTCTTGAACCTGGAAGAATCACCCGGATGGGAGTCCCACCCATGCGGTTGGAGATTCTGACCAGGATCGACGGCGTCGAGTTCGACGCCTGCTACGAGTCAAGGGAAGTGGCGGAGATCGACGGCGAGGAGGTTGCGTTCATATCTCTCGCGGATCTCAAACGGAACAAGGCATCGAGCGGCCGGAAGAAGGACCTAGCCGACTTGGAGTATCTGGATTCATAGCTTCGCCGGGAGGCGTGAGTGGATTCGAAGGCGTTCCGTTCGACACGGAGGGCACGGAGAACACTGAGGAAACAAGTCCCTCCTCCGTTGTCCTCCTTTTCTCCGTGTCCTCTGAGTCTTGAGAAGGCCTCCCTGTCATTGGCGCCGCTCGAGGAATCGTTCCACCTCAAACTTGGCCTGTTCGATCCCTGCCTCATCGATCAAATTGTGCTTCGTCAGGTACTCCAGCCAGTATTTCTTGTCCGCTTTGTGTCGATAGGCCAGTTCGTGCCATTTGTAGGATTGGACACGGTCCTTGTCCGTGCCTTTGCTTGATCGGTACATTTGCCCCAGGTAGCTCATCGCCAGTCCGCATTCCATTTCAGCGGCCCGGTGAAATAAAGGGAGAGCTTCCGCGAACTTCTTCTCCAGAAACAGGTCGACTGCCTTGCTGGTGGTCTCGTCGCGATCTGGGTTGTCAGACGCCCAATCGAGTTCCTCAAGATAGTTGAATCCTTCCGTGTCCTTCAGGACATACGCTTCAAGAAACGACTCAAAATCAGCGGCAATGCATCCCAAGGAACCTGCAAGATGATCAGAGATCCAAATTCTGCCATCGTTGTCGAAGCCGATCGGGTTGCCGCTGCCATCTGTAGCGAATACAAGCCAGTTCTCCGTCCCCGGCCAGTGGTCGTTCCGGAATGATTTCGTCAGATCTGCGCAGGTGCGTCGTGCTTGACAGGTCTCGCTGTCGGGGGCGTCGGCGAACTCAAGTGACGCCAGCGGACTCGAACAAATCAGGAAGAACGTTTCTCGGAAGCAGGCTGGAATCGGAATGCCACAAGTTTCCGATAGCTTGTCAAAGTGGCCCGCTTCAATCTCAGGGCGCGCTGAACCGTGGCCAGGTTGTTTGAGGCGGTCTTTGAGTCTTTGAAGGAGATCGGTGTTCATCTTCAAGAACCATTGATTGTTAAGAATCCCAGAACGTTTCCGGCTTTGCTGTTCTCGCCTTGTTCCTTCTTGTCGCGTGCAGGTCTGTAAGTCCTTGTTCGATTACGTGTGGCTCAAAGAATACTATTCTTGGGAATGTAGCGCGTCGTAGAGGGAGTTCATTTCCAGTTCCCCTTGCGAGTATTCCGATTTGAGGATCTCGATCAGGATTCTTCTTTCCTTCGGAACTCAGGTCCGTCGCACGATACTGCCTGTCGTAGTCGAATCCGTGATCGAGGAAATGAAACCAACGGCGGCGATTCTTCCAAATATCTTCGCGCAGTCCGCTTCGCAGGAACGCCTCTCTATTGCGCCGTTGAAAGGCTTTCCACTCCCTGTCTTCCGAAGACACCATTGCTGACCATCATTTCCTGCGTTGGTTCTCTTATCTGCTCCGTTTCTTCTTGTTGCCCGGCTTCTTCTTCTTGCCGTAGCCGGCCTTGCGGGTATGGGCGATGGCTTCGGTTTCGGCGCCTTTGTCGCCTTGTTGTTTCATCCAGGCGTCGAGGCGGTTGGAGAGATCGAGCTTCAAACCGGTGAGGCTGGGATCGTTGATGAGGTTGTTGAGGCAATGGGGGTCGTTGACGACGTCGTAGAGTTCCTCGGCGGGGCGGTGGGAATACTTGTCGGTCATCGCCTTGGCGTGCGGGTCGCCGGTCTTGGCCTTGGCGATCCAGGACATCCAGAAGTTGGCCTTGTCGCCTCCTTCGCGGGTGACGGCGTTGGTGAATTTGATGTCGGGGTGGAGGTTGCGGATGTAGCGGTGGGTCTTGGTCCCGCAGGAGCGGATGCCGAAGGTCTCGGAGCCGTTGATGATGCCGCGAGTGGTGTGGATGCCGTAGGTGTAGGTCTTGTGTTCCTTGCGCTTGCCGAGAAGGACGTCTAGGAAGGACTTGCCATCCATGGTCGCGGGCATCTGGAGTCCGGCGGCGTCGAGGAAGGTGGGCGCGACATCGGTGTATTCCACGAGCGCGGCGGACTTGGATCCGGGTTTCGCCTTGCCGGGCCAGCGGACGATCATGCCGGAGGTGAGGCCCAATTCGAAGCAGGTCCATTTGGCGAAGGGGAAGGCGGAGCCCTGTTCGGAGACGACCATGACGAGGGTGTTGTCGGCGACGCCCTGTTGTTCCAGCAGCTCCAGCAACGCGGCGCACTGGGCGTCGTAGTAGGTGATCTCGGCGAGATACATGGAGTAGAACTTGCGCGTTTCCGGCGTGTCGACCCAGGATGGCGGGAGCTTGAGCGAAGCGGGAGGATAAGCCGAAGGATCGCCCTTGGTGTAGGGCGTGTGCGGTTCATTGGAGCAGGCGAAGATGCAGAAGGGGTTCTTGTTCGCCGTGGATTCCTCAATCAGCGACTTCAACGCGGGGTAGGGATCTGGCTGGGCCGGATCGTTGGTCTTGAAGTCGTTGGAATACTCAAAGGGGAAGGAGTCCCGCGGGGAAATGTGGGTCTTGCCGGAAAGGGCGACGCGGTAACCGGCGTCCTGGAGGTAGTGGGCGATGGACTTTGTGCCGGGGTAGACATTGGTGTGATTGGGCCAGGCGCCGGATTTCACCGGGTAGATGCCGGTGTAGATGTTGTGGCGCGTGGGAGAACACATCGGCGCAGCCTGGAAGCAGCGGGAGAATTGCATGCCTTCCTTCGCGAGGCGGTTGAGGGTCGGCGTCTTCGCCTGCCCCCCGTAGACCTCCATGTCGAGGTAGGTGCAATCGTCCGCGATCATGAAGACGAGGTTGGGGCGGGCGGCCGCGGAGGCGATCGAGGCAATGGCGAAGAGACCGAGACAGGCAATGTATGTGCGAATGGAAGGCATATGCGTCGGATGGAGTTTCTGCTTTTTAACCACGTATGAACGCGGATGAACACGGATTTCTTATTTCTTTACGGCGGTCATGAAGCCGCGGTCGGCGAGGGTGTCGTGATAGTCGCCGACTTCGAAACCGAGTTCTTCCATGATGCGGCCATACTCGCGCGGTGTGTAGCATTTGCCCTGGGTGATGTTGGCGATGAGGGCGGAGTATTCGGCGACCGGGAGCGGACCGGTCTTGTCATCATTGAGAAAGGCCTCGTGGACGATGAGGAGGCCGCCGGAAGGAAGCGCGTCGGCGGATCGTTCCAGCAGTGTCCGAACTTCGGGGAAGTCCCAGTCGTGCAGGACATTGGAGAGCAGCAGGATGTCCATGCCCGCAGGCCAAGCGTCCTTGAACATGTCGCCGGAAACGACCTCGAGTCGATCGGCGAGTCCGTGCTTCTCGACTTCCTCGCGGGCGATGGCGTCGACGGGCGGTTGTTCGAAGACGATCCCGGTGAGTTGCGGGCAGGCGGCGAGCAGGGTCGAGGCATAGATGCCGGATCCGCCGCCGATATCGGCGACGCGTTTGCGGTCGCCGAGCAGGGGGCTGACGGCCTGGGCGAGGGATTGTCCCATCGCGAGCCCCCGGCAGTTCATGAGTTGGGTGAATCCACGGGCGAAGTCCTCAGACATCATCGATTCGTGCCAGTCGTCGCCGTCGTCCTTGGCCTGCCAGTTGGCCGGCTTGCCGGTTTTCAGGACCTGGAGGAACCCCTGAGTGATCGGGGTGTCCTGAATGGGCGCGTAATAGGGCCCCAGGAACCAGGGGGAACCGTTGACCAGATGTTCCTTGGATAAGGGTGTGAGGGCGCTGCGGCCCTCTGCGTCGGTGGTGATGAGCCCATTGGCGCGGCAGAGCGTGAGCAGCACATCCGCCGGACGGTCGGCCCAGGCGAATTGGTCGCAAATGGTTTCCAACGATGCGTCGGGATGGTTGTTCAGCCAGGTGAAGAAATCGAAATGGGCGATGGCGGCGGCGAGGAATTCGGCGGCGTATTGGCGGTCGCGGTAACGGAGAATCTGTGCGGGGTCGGTGGTTGGGGACGTGGCGAGTGCGTCATTCATTCGGCGGCGGAGTGTATCGAGGGCGCGAGGAATTGGAATCGGGAACTGCCAGACAAGAAAGACGAGCGTTCAACGCTCACCTCTGAACGTCGAACTCCCAATGAAGGACCTGAAAGTTCAGCGTTTGACGTTTGACGTTGAACATTCGTCTTCCGATTGGCGGCGGGCCTATTCCCTGCGGCTCCCGATGACCCGTGGCTTGGCGGAATTGCCGCTCATGCTCCGCGGCAATTCGAAGACGGTTTCCTTGTCGTTACAGAAGTAGAG
>JAYPGD010000008.1:0-29374 GCA_038126655.1 Verrucomicrobiales bacterium | reverse complement strand
CACCGCGGCTCCAAAGCTGGTTTCCGACATCGACGGCGATTACTTCCACAAGGGACTCTGCGTCCACTGCGGAGGCAGGTTGCTGTTTCCCCAGGGAGCCATCGGCCACACGCTGAACTGCCCCCATTGCAACACCGACACGCCGCTGCGCCCATCGGCGGCGCTCGACCAGCAAAACGTGGCCGCGGCGGCCTACGCCCGCAGACGCGCGCCCGGGGAATCGCTGGCTGACGACGTCGCCGACCAGTTCTCGGAACGCGATTCGGCGCAACAGGCGGTCGTTGCCTCCATCGTCTTCGGGCCGCCCAAGGCCCTGCAACCGGACAACGGTCCAAGCCTGTTCTGATTTGCGCGCCCTGGCGGTCGCCAGCGGCCCGGTTCCTCTCAACGCGTCTTCAAGGTTTGAGCGACCCCGGACGGCCTGCCCCTCCCCGATCAGCCCCCAAGACACTTGAAAATGTCCCGATAGAAATCCGCGTGGCTTTCCCAGGTCTGGGCGGTGACAAGGTTTCCATCCGTCACGCTCTGCTTGTTGATCCACTTGGCTCCGGCGCCGGCCGCATCGCTGCGGCAGTTCACGTAGCAGGTCACCTTGCGGTCGCGGATGATGTCGGCTTCGGCCAGGATCTGGATGCCATGACAGACCGAGAAGATCCATTTGTTCTTCTTGTCGAAGTCGCGCACCAACCGGATCAGAGCGGCGTCGTAGCGGAGGAATTCCGGCGCGCGGCCGCCGATCAGGACCATGGCGAGGTAGTCGTCGCCCTTGACGCGCGAAATCGCGATGTCGGCGTCGATGCGATAACCGGGCTTCTCGACGTAGGTGTTCCAATCCGGATCGAAGTCATGGACGACGCCATGCAGGGGCTTCTTCTTGGAGGCGGCAATGACCGGTTGGTAGCCGGCCTCGGCGAAGCGCGCCTGGGCATGGAGGATTTCAAAGGACTCGCCCGAGTCGTCCGTGATGATGAGGATCTTCTGTTTGGCCTTTGGCATGCATTCTTCATACGAACGAAGCGACTGGATCGCCAAGGGAAAAGCGCCCCCGGAGCCTGGCGGTTCCCCACGGATGCGCCCAAGGGCGGAACGCCGCCCAATTCAAAACAGAAGCGACCTGTCCGCATTTCTTCATCCGTGGGTCGGCTTTGCCATCCGTGGGGTGAAAACAAACGGGCCGCCGCCTTCGCTCGTCGCTTTGCAAACCGCGTTCAGCCCATTAACGTCCCGCCATGGATATTGTGAATCTCGCTGACGCGCCGCCGTTCATCACCAAGGACGGCTCGGAGATCCGTGAACTGCTGGCGCATCGCAATTCGGCCATCGCCAATCAGAGCCTGGCCGAGGCGCGCGTCCCGGTGGGCGGCGCGACCGACGAGCACTACCATCCCAAGACCGAGGAGATCTACTACATCACCCATGGAAGGGGCCGGATGCGGATCGAGGACGAGGAACGCGAAGTCGCCGTGGGCGACGCCATCGCCATCCTGCCCGGAAAGAAACACAAGCTCTGGAACACCGGCGAGGAGACGCTCCGCCTGCTCTGCTGCTGCGCGCCCGGTTACGAGCACGAGGATACCGTGATCACGGAGGAGAACTGAACATCAACCCATTCTGAATTCGTCAGACCGCAGAGCCTGCTTTTCAAATTGACCGCCATGCCTCCCGAAAACATCCGACTTTTCATCAAGCCCTACTGTGGCTGGTGTCATGAAGCCATCGCCTGGCTGGACAAACACGGTTTCAAATACCAGAAACTTGACGTCACCAATGACCGCGCCGCCGCGAAGGAACACTACGACCTCACGGGCCAGGGAATGGCCCCTTCAATCGACATCGACGGCGAAGTGTTGGCCGACTTTGACACCCGCGAACTCGAAGCGTTCCTGAAGAAGATCGGCGTGGATTACTAGACGCAGGCGCCAATGGCAGATGGCCAATGGCCAATGGCAAATGGCAAAGTAATCACGCCCCGCACCCCACGCCCCACGCCCCACGCCCCACGCCCCACGCCCCACGCCCCGCGAACAATGTCTCTGACCACCCTCATCCAGACCGCCTTGAAGGAGATCTGGGCGCACAAGGCGCGCTCGCTCCTGACGATGCTGGGGATTGTCCTGGGCGTGGCGAGCCTGGTGGCGATGACGGCCATCGTGAAGGGCATGGAGAACGGGATGAAGGAATCCATCATCGCGATGGGCGGGCTGGACAAGATCCTGGTGCGCGACGAGGACGTGCCGCCGCACCAGGAGCATCTTGCCGAACAGGCTCCGGGGCGCACGATCAAGGACGCCTACGCGCTCAAGGAGGCCTCGCTGCTCAAGGCGGTGAATCCCGAGATGAGCCTGGGTCGCGCGATTATCCGTCGCGACGGCAAGCGCACGCGGGCCTCGGAGGCGGTCGGGGTCTGGCCCGATGTCATGGAAATGAATCTGATGGAGGTGGAACATGGCCGCTTCTTTTCCGAGTTGGAGGACCAGCGCGCGGCGAACGTCTGCGTGATCGGGACAGGCATCCGGGATGAGATGTTCGGCAAGCCCGAGGAGGTCGGTCGGGAAATCATCCCGCTGGGCGAGGAGATCACGATCAATCATCAACCCTTCGTGATCGTGGGCATGTATCGTCACTATGAAAGCGAACGGGCGCGCAAGGAGCGGGAACTGGAGGAGAAGCGCAAGGCGAAGGAGGGCGAGAAGGAGGAGGAGAAATCCGGCCCGGCCCGCAAGACCGGCTGGGGCTACAACCAGGACTACGCCTTCTGGCGCAAGAACTACACCGTGCACGTGCCCCTCAACACCGCCTGGGTGCGCTTCCGCGCCGTCGATGGCGATGAACTCACTCCGGACTCACGGCTGACGGACGTCGACATCAAGATCACGGACATGGACAAGATGCAGGCGGCGATCGATCAGGCGCGGAACATCCTGCTGGTGACCCACAACGGCATCGAGGATTTCAGCTTCCGTTCGCAGGAGGACAACATCACCGACATCGACAAGCAGATCCGCAACGCGCGCATCAGCGGCGGGATCATCGCGGGGCTTAGCCTGCTCGTCGGCGGCATCGGGATCATGAACATCATGCTCGCCAGCATCAATGAACGCATCCGCGAGATCGGCACCTGCAAGGCCTTGGGCGCGACGGACCGGGTTGTTTTCCTTCAGATCCTGGTCGAGAGCATGGCCTTGGCGCTCCTGGGCGGCGTCGCCGGATTGGGCGCTTCCCAGGCGCTGGTGAAACTGTTGGAGATGATGTCGCCGACGTCGAACACCCCGGTGATTACCTCGGGCGCGATGCTGATTGCGGTGGGCTTCAGCGCATTGGTCGGCGTGATCGCCGGCCTGTTGCCCGCCATCAAGGCCTCCAAGCTCGATCCGATCGAGGCGTTGAGATATGAATGAATGCAGAGTGGAAACGTCGCCTAATCACAGAACCTGATCCGACCATGAATCAACAATCGCAACCAGTCGTGGAAATGGAAGGCCGCCTGCGCGCGGCGTTTGGGGCGCTCGTGATCGCAATGACATGCTGCATTCTCTGTCCGACTTCTTCCCATGCCGCCGAGAAGCAGCCCAAACCCGGATCGAAGCCCAAACCCAAACCCTGGCCGGAAGCCGTTCAGGATATCCGCTATCCCAGCGCCGCCGACAACACAGACCAGCCGGCGCTCTACTACGACTCCGGCTCGAAGAAGAAACGTCCGCTCCTGGTCGCGCTGCACAGTTGGTCGGGCAATTACAGGCAGACTGCCGGCTCCGCCTATGCGCGTTGGTGCATCGAGCATGACTGGATCATGATCCATCCCAACTTCCGCGGCCCGAACTGGACGCCGCAGGCCATGGGCTCCGAACTCGTCGTGCAGGACATCATCAGCGCGGTCGATTACGCCAAGGCGAACGCGGCGGTGGACGAGAACCGGATCTACCTCGTCGGCGTTTCAGGCGGCGGTTACGGATCGCTGTTGATGGCCGGTCGCGCGCCGGAGATCTGGGCCGCTGTTTCCTCCTGGGTCCCCATCTCGGACCTCAAGGCCTGGCATCACGAATGCCGGAAGGCGAAGCGCAAATATGCCGACAACATCGTCAAGGCGGCCGGCGGAACGCCTGAGGACGGTTCCGCCGCCGAGGAGGAATGTCGCAGGCGCTCCGCGTCCACCTATCTCCCGCGCGCCAAGGGAGTGAAGCTCGACATCAACGCCGGCATCCACGACGGCCACACCGGCAGCGTCCCCGTCAGTCACACCCTGAACGCCTTCAATCTCGTCGCCGCAAAGAAAGATCGCCTCACGCCGGAGCAGATTGATTTCTTCACCCGCAAGCGAAAGGTCCCCGAGGCCTTGGCGGACGAGAAGGAAATGGACTGGTCCTACGGATCGCGGCCGGTCCTGTTCCGCAGGAAATCAGGCGCCGCCCGCGTCACGATCTTCGAAGGAGGGCATGAAATCGTCCACGAAGCCGCGCTGAAATGGCTGGCGAAGCAACGGAAGGAGTGAGCTTCTTCGAGGCGCGCGGTTGGGAAGGAGCGCTTGGGCGGTGAAGGCGAACGTCAAACGTTCGTCGGAAAACTACGCCAGTCCCTTCCATCGGCGGATCCCCCATTCGGCGATGAAGCAGGCGAGGGCGAAGAGGAAGACGAGAGGCGTGTGCCAGAGGGGGAAGGACCAGTTCTCGGTGACCGGCGCCTTGCGATTGGGGAGGGTCCCGACGAAGGACGACAGATCGCGTGAATCCACCACTTCGCCGCCGGTCTGGCGGGCCAGGGTTTCAAGCAGGGCGAGGTTGGGCTTGAGGGAACGGAATTCATCAGCCGCGAAGTCGACGGTCCATCCGACCTCGGCGCGTCCGGCCTCGACGCCGTTCTCGTCCGTGACGATCGCCTGCGCCTTGAAGCCGCCGGTCTGGCGGGGAACATAGTTGTCTTCGTACAGGCCGGCTTCGCTGAGCGAGGGCTCGGGGGCGAGTTTGACCAGGTTGGTGTTCGTGTTCTCCGGCGCGTCCTCGGCTGGTCGCGCCCCCCCGCCGATGACGACGGGCTCCACGCTGAGTTTCACATTGCCGTTGTCCAGCGGTTCAAACTTCTTGTCCCGCGCGCGGGTCAGCAACTCGAAGGCGTGATTGGGATCGCCCGCCTTGGGCTTGGATTCCAGTTCAATGCGACGGGGGATGTCTGAGACCAGCCAACGGATCGTCTGACGCCACATCTTGCCCAGATCGTCGGGATCGCCCTCCTCGCGGTGCATTGTCCAGCGCCAAAGGTCGCCCAGCATGACGGCGCCGGCGCGGCCGCGGCCGAAGCGCTGCACGACCAGGGCCGGGTATTTCTCATTGTCCTGATCCATGACCTCGGCGATCACGCTGGCGCCGGGCTTGGTGTCGCGGACGCGGTTGATGACGCGGAACCTGGGCATGCGTTGCAGGCGGTCGCGTTCGTCGGCCTCGGTTTCGTAAAGCCGCGCCCAGGGCTGCAGCCAGCCTTCGCGGGTGAGCGCGAATTCGAGCCGATCCAGGGGACTGGTGTCCTTGATGAAGTCGAGATAGACGGGCAGCAGGTCGCCGATCGGGGTGTTGGCGTACTTGCCCTGTTGGAAGCACTCCTGCCCGCCGAGCATGAGGAAGCCGCCGCCTCGCTCGGAGACGAAGTCCTTGAGCAGGCTCATCTGGTCGTAGGTGAAGAACTCCGCCTCGAGGTCGTCGATGATGACGGCGTCATAGATGAACAATTCCTCGCGGGTGTCGGGGAATCCGTCGCGCAATTCGGTCTCGTCGCGGACGTTGAGCCGGATCAGGACAGGCTGGTCGTAGCGTTCGGTCTCTTCGTTGGTCTTGTCGAAACCCTTGAACAACGGGTTCGAGTTCTCGCCGGCCCGGCCCTTGAATTCGAACTTCGGCTCCCGTCGGGCGACGCGCTGCAACGCGACCATTTCGATCTGGTCGTCCTCCATGACCGAGCGGTTGAGGAACTTGAACTCCCAGTTGGGCCGGCCGCAGACGTAAAGAACCCGATAGGGGCCGCGATCGCGCTCAACCACGATCACGCGGCTGTTGTTCTCCAGCGTGGCCTCGGAGGACTTGTCGGGTTCAGTGAACAATTCCTCCTCGTCCTCGACCGAGACCTGCACGCGATAGAAGGAAAGCTCCGCGGTCTTGGGGCGCATGCGGAAGCGGAACATGGCCGTGCGCCCGTCCTCGGGCGCGGGTTGGGTCTCCTTGCGGACGGTCTCGCCCTGCTGGTTGATGAGGCGGGCGATGATATTGGTCTCGGCGTAACCGGCGGCCTCGACTTCGAACTGGATCGTGACCGGCGCATCCTCAAAGGAGGTCTGGGTCACGTTGATGTTTTGAATGGAAATATCCTGGATCGCCTCGTCCTTGCCGATCACGACGGGATAAATCGGCGGCAGGCCCTCGAAATCGAGTTCGCCCTCGCCGAGGTCGGTGGCATTGCCGTCGGTAAACAGCAGCGCGCCCGCCATGGGCTGCCCCTGGTAACGCTCCTTGATGGTGTTCAAGGCGGAGCCAAGCGACGAGGCGCGGCCATCGAACACAAGTTCGGAAAGGTCGCGCGACGACTGCAGCCGGGAATCGAAGAGGTAACGCCGGACCTGGAAGTCTTCATTGAGGCGGGTCTGCCAGGTGACCATGTCCGAGGTGAGCAGGTCGCGCATGGCCTCGCCGCGGGATGTGGCGGCATTGGCGTCCTTGATGGTCATGCCGCGGCTGTTGTCCGCGAGGATGACGAAGATGTTCGCGCCCTGCTTGGCGCGCTGGCCCGTCCAAAGCGGTTCGAGCAGCACAAGCCCCAGCGCCACGAGGCCGACAAGTTTCAACGCGAAACACGTGAGCCTGATGTTCCGGTCCGCGGGCGCAAGGCGATAGCCCCAGACGAGAATCGCCGCCGCCACGGCGACCAGGATCACCGCGGGAAGCAGCCAATCCTTGCCGGAGAAGACGAGCGTCCCGAGAAACATGAGCCGGGATTGTCAGGCTTGAACGGCGCAACCGCAACTGATTTCACCCCAAACAACCTCTAGAGATACCCGACTTGGATCTCGAAGACGCCCACGGATGAAGCAATGGGGAATGCAGATCTGCGCGGGATCACTGCTTCTTCCTGCGCTCAGCGGCGTTCCGCTTGTTCCCAGTCTTCTTCCGCTTGGCTTTCTTCACCTTGGGCGGGCCGTAGGTTTTCAGCAGGACGGCGTCCACCTTGGCGCGGTCGCTCCGGTTCTGCAGCGCCGGGAGCATGGGGTCGCCGGTCCGTTTCATCCAGGATTCCAGCCGCCGCCGATAACGCGCGACCTCGTCCTGGTATTCCGCTTTTCCGATCAGGTTGTTCAGGCAGTCCGGGTCCTTTTCCAGATCGTAGAATTCCTCCGGCACGCGCATGCGGAACAACTGCACGCGGGCCGCGATGGCGGGATCCGATTCGGCCGCGGCGGCCATCGCGGCAAACGTCCTGCCTTCGTTGTTGTTGCGGTAGACATGTCTGCCGTCGCTGAAGGGATTGTAGATGTAACCGAACCTCGCGTCCTGCACGCAACGCATCGGCACGCCGTCGCCGCCGGCCTTGCTGTCGATCTGCGTGAACATGAAATCGCGCCCGTTCTGCGGTTTCCCCCGCAACAGCGGCGCGAAGCTGCGCCCGTCCAACCGGTCCGGTCCGGCGACGCCGGCGACCTCGAGGAACGTCGGCTTCAGATCCACGGCGGAGACAAAATGGGCGTCATCCAGCGAGCCCGGTTTGACCCGGCCGGGCCAACGAACGAGGAAGGGCGTGCGGGAGCTGTGGAACCAGGTGTTGCACTTGGCGAAAGGGACGGCGATGCCGTTGTCCGACATGAACACGACGAGGGTGTCTTCAGCCCGACCGGACTCATCCAGCGCCCGCATGACCCGGCCGAAGGTGTCATCCAACCGCCGCGTGGAGTTCTGATAGTGCGCCAGTTCCTCGCGCACGCCGGGCAGGTCGGGCAGGAAGCCCGGAACCTCGACCTCCTCGGGCCGGTAAGTGCGGCTGGGCATGGCCGCTCCCTTGGTAAGCTTTTCCGGATTGCAATAGGGCCGGTGCGGATCGTGCGAGTTCACCATCAGGTAGAACGGCTTGTCCTCCTTCCGGCAGCGGTCGAAGAAGGCGACGCAGCGCTCGTAATAAATCTGCGGATTGCGCCCGTTGCCGAGTTCCTTTTGATCGAAGGAGTAGTCCCACTTCATGGTCGTGGTCGGCGTGGAGTGCGAGACCTTGCCGAGGATGCCCGCCAGGTAGCCCGCGGATTGGAAGGCGGTCACGATGTCCGGCGTTCCCGGTCGCGCCTTCATGAAGCCCATCGCGCCCGAGTTGTGGCTGAGCAGGCCCGTGGCGATGACCGCCCGGCAGGGGGCGCAGATGGCGACATTGACATGCCCGCGATTGAAGAGCATGCCCTGCGCGGCAAAACGGTCGAGGTTGGGCGTCAGGTCGGGAACCTTGGAGCCATACACGCCGAGCGACTCCGCGTGCAGGTCGTCAGCGGTGAAAAGCAACACGTTGACGCGGCGGGCTGCATGAACGTTCAAGGCGACCGTCATCAGAAGGACGAAGGCCAGGGCAACCACGCCTCTCGGACTGCGATCGGGGAATCTCATCGCTGGATCCTGCCATCAGGAATTCCGTTTGCGAACTGAATTCAGGCGGTCACTCCGCAGCGATCAGTTCCACGCCGGAAAGCACGGGGGCAGCGGAGTCGGGATGGGACTTCGTCAGCCCGATCGTAAGCGCGTCCGCAATCTGAACGCCGCGGAATTCCCGGACGAGGCCGCGCCGGGCGCCTCCGGTCTCCTGGCGGATATCCAGTTTGCGGATCCGGATCTCTCCCTGCAGCGCCACATCAAAGACGCGCCCGCCTGCCGGAAGATTCTCGGGTTCCGCGAAATGCAGGCGCACGTGATACGCGACGGGCGCCAGCGGTTTCGCCTTGGTCCCGCCAGCCCCGGTTTCGTCGGAATCCGCGGCGCTGGTCGTCTGCGGAACGATGGTGATGTTCGTCGCCCCGACCACCCCGGAAGCGCCGACCCAGGGAAGTCCCTCGCCGGAGATGGCGCTGGAATGGCGGCGGAAATAATCGATATCCCCGCCTTCCACCGTGACCTTCAGGGCCGGCGAATCCCCGCCCACGCGCGGATGCTCCAACCAGAGGGTGTCGTCCCCGGAACGACGATCGCCCGGCGCGCCGAGATTCACGCCGACGCGCCGCATGCGAATGCCGGACTTGGCGGCGGAGCCAATGCGGCTGTAGGTCCACATTTCCATTTCCGGCATGTGCACGAGGGCGAGCGAGGTCTGGTTCTGGTAGGCGCAACTGCAGGTGCGGGTGTAATCCGGCGCGTTCAAAACGCCATTGGCGATGATCAGGTTCGACGTGCAGCCGGACTTGAAGCCGCCGAGGTTGCCGGTGCCGCTGTGGCCGGACAGGTCGTAGTAGCCGGCCGCGCCGGAGCGGAATGTCAGCAGGTGTTCGCTGGCGACCACGGTGTTGCAGCCGTAGGCCCGCGTGAGTTTCCAGGGCTCGAGGTCGCCGGTCAGCGGATTCTCGATCAGGTGCGGCGAGCCGTCCAACAGGCTGAACGCCCCGGCGGATTCGCGATACGAATTGGCTCCGGTCAGGATCAGGTCGTTGTGCAGGATGCAAGGGCCGGTATAAGAGATGTCCGGCTTCGTCCACTGGGTTGTCCCGTCGGCGCCGCGATGAACGGTCATGCCCTGGCCGACTTCGTCCCGCGAGCGATCTCCGGCCTTCGCGCCGGCCTGAAGCAGGAGGTCGCGCTTTGCGGAATAGCCAAGCCAGGAACCAAAGACGCCATCCGCAACCTCCCAGATCAGGCGTCCGTCCCGGGCGTCCAGGGCGATGATGCGATAACTCTCCGGCTTGGGCAGACCGCGCCGCGCCCGTTTGTCCTCCGCGCTCTTGGGCAACCGGTCCAGGCAATAGACCCGGCCGCCGCCAGCGACGATTCCATTGTGGAGAAAACTGTGCCGCGCCTCCACCCGCCAAAGCCTCCGCCCGGATTGTCGGTCGAAGGCGACCAATCCCTTGCTCGCGGAAAGATCCTCGATCGGGGCGTAGTCGGGCCGCTTCTTGTCCTTGGATGCGAAGGGATTCCTCGCGCCGCCATTCTTGGCCGGGTTGTCCGAGTACTGGCGCGAAAAATGGGCAAAGCCGTCGCCGCCAAGCAGGACCTGATCGTATACCCCGACGTAAGCCCAATGGCGGAGGTCCTCCGTTTCCGATTCGCGCGGCAATTCGATGACCCGCGAGGTCTTTCCGGAGCGGGCGTCGATTGCGTGACAGGCATTGCTGATCACCAGGTAGACGGCGTCCGCCGTGGCGACGTAGTTCGGTCCGCGGCCGTTGGCGCCCGGGATGTGCTTCTGATTGTAGGCCGTGCTCAGCGGCGTGTCCTTGTAGGTCTCGTTGTAATAGACTCCGTAGTTGCCCAGATCGGGAAACCCGCGCTTCCAAAGGACTTCGCCCGTGTAGACATCGCGGGCACTGAGGGAGTTCATGCCCTCGATGAACAGCCGGCCGCCGACCACCTGTTCGGAGGGGCCGTGTCCATGGCGCGGCAGCACGTCCAGATTGGAATTGCCGCCAAACCACAACACGCCCAGCGGCGCCTTCACCACCGAGTCGTCCGACTTCACCGTGTTTGCGACATTGCCATAGAGGTGCGTCCAGTCTCCGGCGCCGGGCAGGGCTCCCTCTCGGCGGATCGCAATCCAGTCGTGCCCGGTCTGAATCTCCGCGTTCGCAAGTCCGGCGGCGGCGACCGCCGACGCCAGGGCTTCCTTCCGCTTCTTTCCGCACTCGATCCAGAGCACCCCCCCGAATGGCCTCACGGATCGATAGGCCGCCCGCAAGATCGCGTCATCCTTGAAGCGATCCGCGACGCCGGCGCCGACATGAACCAGCCGGGCCATGTAGGACGGAGCCTTGAACGAAACGGGATCGCCGACGTGGACCGCGACACGGTCGCCATACAATCCCGGAGCGACGTCGAGTTCCCGTTGAAGATCCGCCGCCACGGTCTCCGAATGATGCACGGCGTCGATGCGAAGCTTGGAATGCCGGACAAACCTCTTCAGCTCGGCCGGCGAATCAACGCCGAAGAAGAGCGCCCGCCCGACCGTCTCCTCCATGTGTTCCAACGCCCGGGGGCGTTTGGGTGACAGCGATGTTTCGGGCTGGAGTCCGGGGCCGATGGTCGCGCGCTCCCGGCCCTCCGCTCCGAAGCAATGGATGCGTCCATCGAGCGTGACCGCGAAGAGGCGATCGTCCGCCGCCAGCAGCCGCGACACCTCGCCGTCGACGTCGATCGACCAGGAGGCCGTGTTCTCGTCCCGCTTCAGGTCCACCGCGGTGATCGTTCCTCCGGCCGCCGCAAACAGCCGTCCGCCCGCCTGGATCAGGTCGCCGCGTCCGTCGATGTTGAATTCGCGGATAAACCTGTGATTGGAATCGAAGACCTGGACGGTCGGCCCCTTCCGGCCCTTCTCCCAAACCTCGCGCGCCCGAGCGAGTGATTGCCTGGCGGACCCCAGTTTTTTCCGGGCCTGGGGGATCTTCTTCTGCGCCGCGTCCCGCGCCAGCCGGCCGCCTCCGGACTTCGCGGCGGCTTCGAGCTTCTTCAGGTCGGCGGCGGCGCGATCCGCGGCGGTCTGGGCGGCGGCCAACAGCGTCTTGCGATGGGATGCGTCAGCCGCCGTGTAGATCCGGTCGCCCGCGAGCACGGGTTCCATGAGCGTGGCGCCGGTCTTGTTCCCTGTCGCAAGGTCGAAGGCGCGCACGCCGCGTCCCCGGGTATGGACGAAGAACTGCTTGTCATTCGCGGCGACAAAGGAACCGCCATTGCCTTTGCCCCCGGCGTTGATGTGAAAATGACGAAAGGCGCCGGTCCGTCGGTCGAACGCGGCCGGCACGGAGCGCCCGCCGGGCACGAGCAGTTGATCCGCAGTCGCAACCAGCGCTCCCTGGGGGGCGACGCCCGCAAACGAGGGCGCGCTGTGCGGCTGCTTGATGAACTGCGCCCCGACGCCGTCATTCACCCACTGCACGGCGCCGCTGTGCGCGTCGAGCGCATGAATGAACGTGCCCATGAACGGCCAGATGCTCGCCGCAAAATAGACGGTTCCTTCACGGACGACCGGAGCGCCGCGGGCGGGCCAAGCGGAGATGACCCGGCGATTGCCCAGGACCTTCTGCGCCGATGGACCGCCGCGAAACTTCCAGAGCAAGGCGCCGTCCTTCGCGTCCACGCAGTAAAGAAAACCGTCGTCGCTGACGAAGAAGACCCGGTCCCGCCACGCGACCGCTGGCAGGCGCACCGGGCCGTCCGTGTAGAAGCGCCACAACTCGGAACCCTCTCGGGTGGACAGGGCGACCAGCTTGTCCGAATCGTTGAAGCCGACGAACAGCCTCCCGTCCTTTGCCACCGGTTCAAACGCGCGGTCGTAGGGCATCAGGTCGTGATTGAGCGGATCGTCCCACACCTGTTCGCGCGGTGAATACACCCGCGTCCAGTGTGGTTGGAGATCGTCCGGAAGATCGGCGGGCGAAGCGGCTCCGCGTTGGGCGTCAAACCGCCACATCGGCCAGTCCGCACCCCAGGCGTCAAACCCTCCCGGGCAGGCCAGGGCCATCGCCCAGCCGATCACAAGAAACTGTCGCGCAGAAATTGCCATCAACCCAATCTATCGGGCGTGAAAAACCGGGCGAGGAAAAAGGACGGGCAAGGCAGGGCGCGCGGCGCATTGCGCTCGTCGCTCCGGCTCAATTTGGACAACGCGGCAGCTTCGCCTCGACGCGCCGACGTAGAGTAAAGAGTCCGGGCGCGCGCCCCGCAGCATGCCACGCACCCAACGCCTTGACCGAACGACGCCCGGCGCTCGGGTCTCACCTCGCGGAAAACACCCTGTCCGCCTCGTCGAGCGTCTCCTTGGAACCGATATCGAACCAATCGCCCGGAACGGTCCAGGTGTGGACGGGCGTCCGCGGATAGAGCCACTGGATGAGGCGGCCCGGTTGGTCGGGATTGTTTCCGGCGGCGATGTACTCGCCCACTTTGGCCACGAAGTCCCTGGGATAGAAATACAAGGCGATGCCGATCAGGCTGGTCTTCGGATCTTCGGGCTTTTCGACGAAATCGATCAGGCGGCCGTCCTCGGCGAGTTCGACGGCGCTGTAGGGCTTGGCGGCGTCGGTGGAGCCGACGTCGTACAATCCCAGAATCGGCGTCCCCTTTTCCCGGCAGGTTTCGCCGAAGCCGGCCAGGTCCTCACTGAAAAGGTTGTCCCCGGCCACGACGATCAGATCGTCATCGATTTCCTGCTTCTGGATGACGAGATGCGTGTCGCCGATCGCGCCGAGCTTGTTTTCGTCGTTGGTGGATTCGTCGTTGATGACGGTGACTTTGAGGCCCTCGGGCGCCGCGTAGCCCCCCGCCCAATTCTCGAAATGAGGCGCGAACTTGTTGTTGGTGACGACGTAAACCTCATCGATGCCGCCGACGGGGAGGACGCGGTCGAGGACGTGCTCGATCATGGGTTTGCCCGCGATCTTGAGCAGGGGTTTGGGTTGGTTGAGGGTGAGCGGGTAGAGGCGCGTGGCGTACCCGGCCGCGAGGATGAGGAGTTTCATGGAATACGAATGTCAGTCGACGTCGGTGTAAAGATCCGGCGCGGTCTGTTTCGCAAATTCCGTTGCTTTTTCAAGGATTTCCGCCGCCGATTCGCATTGCATGGCCTCCGCGGCGAGATCCTTCGCCTTTTGGAGGTCGAGGTTGCGGATGAGATACTTGATCTTGGGGATGGAAGGCGCGGCGACGCTCAACTCCTCCGCGCCCAGGCCGAGCAGCAGCACGGCGAGGGTCGGGTCGTGAGCCATCTCGCCGCAGACGCCGGTCCAACGGCCGTTGCGGGCCGAGGCCTCGATGGTCATCCGGATGAAGGTCAGGATCGCCGAGTGTGTGGGCCGGTAGAGATGGGCTATCTTCTCGTTCATGCGGTCCACCGCCAGCGAGTACTGGATCAGGTCGTTGGTGCCGATGCTGAAGAATTTCGCGCGCTTTGCCAGACCGTCCGCCACCATGACGGCGGAGGGGATCTCGATCATGGCGCCGATCTCAAGATCCGGATTGAAATCCCGGCCCTCGGATTTGAGCTCCGCCTTGCATTCCTCGACGAGCGCGTTGGCCTGGTCCATTTCGCCGACGCCCGAGATCATCGGGTACATCATCCGGACATCGCCGTGGACGCTGGCGCGGAGGATTGCGCGCAACTGGGCGCGGAAAATATCCTGTTCCTCAAGACAGAACCGGATGGCCCGCCACCCGAGAAAGGGGTTCATCTCCTCGGGCACGCGAAGATGGGAGAGGAACTTGTCGCCGCCCAGGTCCAGGGTGCGAATGATCACCGGATTGGGTTTCAATTCCCGGGCGACCCTGGAGTAGGCCTCGTATTGTTCGTCCTCGCCGGGCAGCGTGTCGCGATGGATGAACAGGTATTCCGTGCGGAACAATCCGACGCCCTCGCCGCCGTATTCCTTGACGAGCGCGGCGTCGCTGGGATGCTCGATGTTGGCGGAAAGCGTGATGCGTTTGCCATCCAGGGTGGTGGCGGGCTTGTCGCGGAGTTCGGCAAGTTTTTCGGCCAGGTCCTGCTTGCGGCGAATCAACACGCCGTATTCAAACTGTGTCTGCTCGCTCGGATCGACCGTCACCACGCCGGTGTAGCCATCGAGCAGAGCGTAGTCTCCGGTGGCGATCCGCTGGCTGATGTCGCCCAGTCCGGACACCGCCGGAATGCCCAGCGACCGGGCCATGATCGCCGTGTGCGACGTTGCGCCTCCAATGTCCATCGCAATGCCAAGAACCTCCTTCTCCGCCAATCGCGCCGTGGCGGAGGGCGGCATCTCATGACAGACCACGATGGCCGGCTCGGTCACGGGGTCCAGAAAATCATCGTTGCTTCGGCCGGTCAGGTTGTCCAGGACCCGCGCGCCCACGTCCCGCATGTCCGATACCCGCTCCTTCAGGTAGGCGTCGTCCACCGCGGCCAGGGTCGCCGTGTATTTCTCCAACGCGCGATGAAAGGCATGCTCGATGTTGACGGTGTCCTTTTTCAGGACGCGGATGGCCTCATCGATCAGGAAGGGGTCCTCCAGCACGAGCAGATGGGCGTCAAAAATGCCCGCTTCGCTGGCGTCCATGGCCGTGCTGACCTTTTCCTGGACCTCCTTGATATCCTGTCGCGTGCGGGCCAGGGCCTCCTCAAAGCGCCGGATCTCATCCGAAATCTCGTCCGGCGAGATCGACCGATGCGGCACGTGGTCGTCCGGCTTCTGCAGGACGACGACCTTGCCTTCGCAGACCCCCTCGGAGGCTGCGACGCCGCGGAAGACGCGTTCTCGTTGGTCGCCGGATTCAGACATAAAAGCCGGGAACTCTACCGGGGTTAGGAGGGATTGCAAATCCCTTTTCAACCTTATTTTCGCGCTGTTTCGAATGGTCGTCACGCGCGAATAATCGTGTCATGTCGTCCGAAATTTGGTTGGTTCTGCCGCATGGCCGAGCCACGACAAATCCGGAACCTCGCGCTCATTGGCTTCATGGGGACGGGCAAGTCGTCCACCGGGCAGATTCTGGCCCATCAATTGGGTTTCCGCTTTCTCGATACGGACGCTCTGATCGAAGAACGCGCCGGAGTCTCGATCTCCGAGATTTTTGAGAAGAGCGGCGAGGCCGCCTTTCGCGAGCTGGAGGGGAGGATTGTGGAGGAACTGGCGTCGCATTCGGAGACAATCATCTCCACTGGAGGCGGCCTCGGAGCCAACGAGGCCCACCTGGAGAGCCTCAAGACCCACGCCTTGGTCGCCTGCCTCTGGGCCGGTCCGGAGGCCATCTGGCAGCGCGTGCGACACCAGAGCCACCGTCCCCTGCTCAGCGGGCCGGACGCGCAGGACCGGATCCGCGAAATGCTCAGACAAAGGGAGTCCGTCTACCGGCGGGCCGATATCCTGATCAACACGGAAATGCGGTCGGTCAAGGATGTCGCCCAGCAACTCCTCTACCACTTTCAGGAGGCCCGGGGCGTCTCATGAACGACATCGCGGGGCAGCTCAAGCAACGCGCCCGGGAATTGGGTTTCGACGACTGCCGCATCACCTCGGCCGCGACGCCGGAGGGCGCCGGACGGTTGCGGGCCTGGCTGCAGGACGGCTGCCACGGAGAGATGGGGTATCTGGAGCGCAATGCGCACAAGCGCGTCGATCCCCAGCTCGTGTTGCCCGGAGCCCGGAGCATCGTCACCCTCGCCACAGCCTACTCAGCGCACGGAAGCCGTCGCGCGGGCGCCGGGGAATCGTCATCCGGTGGGACGGAGGCGTCGGGCAGGATTGCCCGCTACGCCCGCTACGCCGATTATCACGACGTCCTCGCGGAGCGTCTGAAAAGCCTGACCGGATTTCTCGACCAGGCGGCCGCCGTGGAATCCCGTTCCCTCTGGTATGTCGACACCGGCCCGCTTCTGGAACGCGAACTCGCGCAGCGCGCGGGGCTCGGGTTCATCGGCAAGCACACCAATCTCATCAGCCGCCGACTCGGCAACTGGATCTTTCTCTCCGAGATCATCACTGTCGCCAGACTGACGCCCGACGATCCGGAGACGAATCATTGCGGGACCTGCTCGCGTTGCATTGCCGCCTGCCCCACCGGCGCCATCACGGAGCCCTTTCGCCTCGATGCACGGCTTTGCGTCTCCTACCTGACCATCGAACTCAAGGGCTCCATCCCCGAGGAGCTGCGCCCGGCCATCGGCGATCGCATCTACGGTTGCGACGACTGCCTTGAGGCCTGCCCTTGGAATCGCTTCGCCCGGATGGGCAGCCAGATGAAAGACTCGGCGCGGGCGGACCTCGATCAACCCGGCCTGCTCAAACTGCTGGCGCTCGATCAACCCGGATTCAAGGCCCTGTTCAAGGGCACGCCGCTGCTGCGGACGAAACGCCGCGGTGTGCTGCGCAATGTCTGCGTGGCCCTGGGAAACATCGGCGACGCCTCGGCCCTGCCGGCGTTGCGCGCTGCGACCGCTGATCCGGAACCGTTGATCGCCGAACATGCCCGCTGGGCCGTCGGGCAGATCGAAAAACGGGAAGCCGCCAGGGATTGAGGCGCGAAAGCCCGGGCAGGATTCGACGATACGAAGTTACCTCAGGGTAACAACCTCGGGACAGGGATCGGTCAGTCTCTGCCTCGGTTCGCGACGTTTCCTACGTCGCGCTCATTGTGCCTGGCGCCGCGTCTTCTGCTCCACCCCCCGACACCGGAGCAGGAGGCGCAGGCATCTTCTTTTCCGAAATCGTCGGGCGTGAATCCTTCGGGCTTCGCATTCGGATTCTCTCCAACGCCGCGGCCCCGCATCAGGCCGAAACCATGTCGTCGGTGATCATCCACATGCAGGCGTCGGCCGCCTGATGGCACCAGGGCCAGTGACGCAGGGCGTCTTCATAGATCCCAAATGCCTCGGCGCGTCGGCCGGGCTGATACTTCAACCACGTGCCCAGCCGGGAATGCCCTTCAAAGCAATCCGGCGGGTCCTTAATCAACTCGCGCAGGGTCGATTCACCGCGCGTCGGATCCGGCCCCTGCAGCAATTGCGACGCATGCAGGACCTTCAACACCCAATCCTCCGGATGACGCGCGATCAGGGCCTCCAGGGCCTTGACGCCTTCCTCCAACGTGGCGGGCGGATTCTTTTCCATGGCCTGGTAGTCCGGGTCGTTCGCCGCGGCGGTCCGATGCCCCAGCATCGTGGGCGTCTGTTCCAACCACGCCCAACGCTCCTTCTCGCATTGCTCCCGCCAAGCCGGCGTGTCCTCAACCTGCTCCATATGCGACTGATACTTTGCCAACGACGCGGCCGCCAGATCGTGATCCCGCATGGTCAACGCCTGCTTGTATTGCGCCGACTCGAAACCGTCGCGCGGCGGCTCCCGATAGCCCATCAGGCAACGCGCCGCGAGGTTGCGGATCCCCATCCCCTGGCAGGTCAACAGCGCTCGCAGGTAGGCGATGGCGTCCTCCATCGGCAACAGCTTCTTGTGCGTGATCTGATCGAAGACGGTCATCATGTTGTAATCGTTGCCGTCGTTCATGTCCCAACCGTAGGGCGGAAACACGATCCACCACGACAACTGCCTCATGGCCTTGTCGTCCAATGGAATCCCGCAGTCGGCATGCAGATCGTCCACCAGCAGGTTTCGCGACGCGGCAAAATCCTCATCACTGCCCCCGACCTTTTCCGGTTTGGGCTAGGTTCCCGACGCGCGGTGTGAGTCCATCAGCCACGCGCTGAAGAGATACAGGTGTTCCGGCGAGGGCAAGGTCAGCGATTCTATCACGAAGGTGCGTCCCTGCGCGAACGGGAACATCCTGGGCGGTCGCAGCAGCAGCTCATGCGCGTCCTTCAGAAAGTCGTGGGAATACGATTCGACCGCGCCGTCGCGTTCGCGCTCGCCGGTGAAAAACATGGCGTTGTCCGCCGCGCCCGGTTCAAAACGCAACGCTCCCCTGATCTTCAATCCGCGTCGTTTCCAGTTCGAGATCTCCAGCATCGCCAGGAAGGCCGCCGCCTGCGCGATGAAGACCTCCCCGGACGACGTCAGCGAAGCCCCATTCAAGAGATCCAGCCGGATTCTCTAGATGCCCTTGGTGACCGCGCAGTTTCCGTAGAAGCCCACCTTGGGCCGCGCCGTCTGACCAAGACGCCCCTCCAAAGGATTCAGGAAACCCTGGGCCAGTTCCGGCAAGCGCTCCAATGCGTCATCCTGATAGGTCGGCGGCTGGACGCTGTCGAACAACTCCTTCATGAAAGCGTGCGCCTCCTTGAAATCTTCGAATGTCTTTCCGTCGTCGTCCGCTTGGGCGGCGGGTTTCGGGACTGCGGGCAGCGGTGGCGGCGAAGCCGCAGGCTTCGGCGGAGGCGGGGGCGAGGGCGCTTTCACCTCGGGAAACAAGGCTCCGGCGGTTGTCCACTCCGGAAACCCCATCCGCCATGCGGGCGTCGCCGCGGCGATCTCGCCGTTGCGCAATTTGTTCTCGATCTCGAAGTCCTGATACGGCCCCTTGACCAGTTCGTTGATCTTGATGTAGGTGGACATGTTCGGGCTCTTTGGTTCAGGCTGCCGGCGCATCCGGATCAACCGGAATCATACCCCGGGAACATCCAGGGCGAAGCGCCAATTTTTCGGATCCGTTCATGAAACCGCCTACGAGCGACGAAATCATCGACAGGCTCTGCCTCAAATGCGGGTTGTGCTGCGACGGGACCATCTTTGCGGACGTCGAACTGCGGGACGATGCCGAGACCGCCCGCCTCAAAGCCGCCGGTTTGCAATCGCGCCGGAAACGCACGGGATCCGCCCCTCGGCCCTCCTGCATCTCCCAACCCTGCGCCGCCCTGGGAACCGACTGCCACTGCGCGGTTTACGAGGATCGCCCGGCCCATTGCCGGGAGTTCGAATGCCTGCTGTTCGGTGAAGTCGCGAACGGAACCATTCGTCCGGCCAACGCGCAACGCATCGTGAGCAGGGCCCGCCGGCTTTCCAACGAAGCGCGAAACCTGATGGACACCCTGACCGACGAAGGCAAAGGCGAACCGCCGGCCGGCCGATTCCGCATGATCGCGGAGATGTTGGAGGAATACGATCCCGACGAGGAAACCTTGGCCGTCTTCGGCGAACTCACGATGGTCTGGCAGGATCTTGTGCACCTGCTGGGAACCCGCTTCTACCGCGAATCTTCCTGAACGCCCCCGGAGTGGATTGGTGAGGCGGGTGATGACCGACTCTCCACAACTCCGAGCCCCCATCGCTCCACCAGAGGCGCTTCAGTTCCCGCCTTTCAACCGCCGCTCGAGCGCTCAGGTCTCCGCGGGGTCGTCCTCGCTGAGCTGGCCATCCCGCAATCTCAACTGGCGTTGCGCCATGGCGCCGATCTCGGGATTGTGGGTGATCAGGATGATGGTCAGGCCGTCGCTGTGGAGATTGCGGAAGACATCCATGATGTTGGCGCCGACCTGGGTGTCGAGATTGCCGGTGGGTTCGTCGGCCAGGATGATGTCCGGCTGCTTGACCATGGCCCGGGCGATCGCGACGCGTTGTTGCTCGCCGCCGGAAAGCTGCCCCGGTCGATGCCCCATGCGCTCGCCCAGACCCACCCGTTCCAGGGCCGCGATCGAACGCGCCTTGGCGGCCGCCTCCCCCGCATACATCAGGGGCAACGATACATTCTCCAACGCCGATTCTCGAAGCAGCAGGTTGAAGGATTGAAAGACGAAGCCGATGCGCTTGTTGCGGGTCAGGGCCAGGCGTTCGTCGGAAAAACCCGCAGTGTCCTCGCCATCGAAGAGATATCGCCCCTCGGTCGGGTGATCGAGACAACCCAGGATGTGCAGGAGCGTGGACTTGCCGGATCCCGACGGCCCCATGACGCTGACAAACTCGCCCCGGCTCACGCGGAGGTTCGCGTCGCGCAGGGCATGGACCCGCAGGGCTCCGTCGCTGTAAATCTTGTTGATCCCGTCCAGATGGACGAGGGGTATGTCGGAGTCCGTGGGCATGACGATCGCGGGGAATATTGCCCGATCCCCCGCAATAGCAATGCGGAAAGGGCTTCTGTTTTTCCATCGACCTGCCGGCTGGGGCCTGCTACCAACAAACCGAGTGAATTCGGCGGCCTGACCGGGACGTCGAATGCGCGGTTACGACACAAATCCAATCAATCCAATGAAGAAAATGACAAGACTCACCGGGATCATCGCCGCGGCGTTGATCGGGGGTTTTGCCGCGTCGGCCCAGGCCGAGGTGAAGGCGGGCGACATGGCTCCGGACTTCTCCCTCAAGGGCAGCGACGGCAAGACCTACAAACTGTCCGACTTCAGGGGCAAGCAGGCGGTTGTCATCGCCTGGTATCCCAAAGCCTTCACCGGCGGCTGAACGAAGGAATGCATATCGTTCCGTGAGAACGGTAAAGTCATTCGGAAATTCAACGTGGCCTACTTCACCGCCAGCTGTGACCCGGTGAAGAAGAACACCGACTTCGCGAAGTCGCTCAATCTGGATTATCCCATCCTGAGCGATCCTTCCAAGAAGACGGCCAAAGCCTATGGCGTGTTGAACGAACAGCGCGGCTTCTCCCTGCGCTGGACGTACTACATCGGCAAGGACGGAAAGGTGCTTCACGTTGACAAAAAGGTCAAAGCGGGCTCCCACGGCACAGACGTCGCCGCAAAGCTCGCCGAACTGGGCGTGGAGAAGCGGTAGGCCCGACACGAAACAACAGACGCGCAATCACTCAACTCATGAAAACGGGCCGGCCGCAAGGTCGGCCCGTTTTTCATTGTTCCGCAGCGGCGGGCATGAGTTCGCTCAGGCGCGATCGATTGGCACGAAACCTGCCAACAGCGACAACCGTTGGGTTCATGGGGGGCGGCCGGAAGGCCGACCCAAATCGGTTGCAGAACCATACTCCCAATGACGGCCCCGATGCTTATGGGGCTTTGCATCGGGGCCGTCCCTTTTTTCGGTCCGTCCGGCTGTCGCATGATGGTTCCGCTTTTCGGCTGCCACAGCCGACACGACATCTTCAGAACTGTTGCGGCTGCTGTTCAGGCGAGCCCTGAACGTCGCAGGGTCGGGGTTGGTCTTCTCCCGAAGTCGGCCTAAACTCCCCGCGTGTCGACCCTCCGCGCCATCCACCTCGCCGGCCCCACGGCCGCCGGCAAGTCCGCCGCCGCCCTGACCCTGGCAGAGCGGATCGGAGGCGAGATCGTGTCCGTCGATTCGATCCAGGTGTATCGCGGTCTGGACATTGGTTCGGCCAAGCCCACAGGGGAGGAGCGGAAAAGGATTCCCCATCACCTGATCGACGTCCGTGAACTGGGAGAATCCTTCGACGCCGCGCAATTTGTCGAACTGGCCCGGGCGGCCGTCGCGAAAATAGTCGCGCGGGGGCGGATCCCCATCCTCTGCGGCGGCACGGGACTCTACTTCAAGGCGCTGTTCGGAGGGTTGGGCGCTTCGCCGACGCCCGATCCGGCCCTGCGCGCCGAACTGGAGGCGACGCCGCTGGAGGAACTCTGCGAGGAATTGAAACAACGCGATCCGTCCGCCTACGCCCGGATCGACCGCCAGAATCCCCGCCGAGTCGTGCGCGCGCTCGAGGTGATCCGTTTGACGGGGAAGCCGTTTTTGGAACAGCGGGCGGATTGGAACGCCGGATCGCAGCCGGATCTCTGGGTCCTGCGACGGGAATCGGAAGACCTGCGCGCCCGCGTGGACCAGCGGGTCGATGTCATGTTCGAACAGGGCCTTCTTGCCGAGACGGAGGCGCTGCTCGAAAAGGGCTTGCGGGACAACCAGACCGCCATGCAGGCGATCGGCTATCGACAGGTCGTGGAGCATCTGGAGGGGATTCGTTCGTTGGATGAGACTGTCGAGTTGATCAAGTCCAAGACCCGGCAATTCGCGCGTCGGCAGATGACCTGGTTCCGCAACCAGATGTCGCCGCGGTGGATTGATGTCGCGCCCGGAGACTCCGCGGATTCCATCGCTGACCGACTGATGGAGGAAACGACAGTCTGAGGGCCTTCCTGCCCTCCAAATTGACTCGATTTCCCCAGTATTCCGCCTATCTTTCACCGGCAACCAAGAAGTGATTTGAAGGCGCTGGTATCAACTGCAGACAAGAAGACAGAACGAGCGTTCCTGGTGGGCGTCGAATTGAAGTCGCAGCCCAAGTGGGAGCTGCAGGATTCCTTGGAGGAACTCGGCAGCCTCGCGACGACCGCCGGAGCCGAGATCATCGGCAATGGCTCCCAGCGACTGGAGAAGCCGTTTGCCGCCACCCTGATCGGGACTGGCAAGGCGGATGAATTTGCCGGTTACTGCCGGGAGAACAAGGCTGATACGGTCATTTTCGATGACGAGCTTTCCCCCGCCCAAAGCCGTAATCTGGAGAAGATCTTCGAGTGCAAGGTGCTGGATCGCACTTCGTTGATTCTCGACATTTTTGCCCAACGGGCGCGCACCCGCGAGGGTAAGCTGCAGATCGAACTGGCCCAACTCCAGCACCTGCTGCCGCGCCTCACACGCTTCTGGACCCACCTCTCCCGACAGAAGGGCGGCATCGGCATGCGCGGCGATGGCGAGACGCAACTGGAATCAGACCGGCGACGCGTGCAGGAGCGGATTCACCGCATTTCGCAGGATCTGAAATCCGTTCAACGGCAGCGCGCCACCCAACGCGACGGTCGCCGCCGCACGCTCTGGCCGACCGCATCCTTGGTCGGCTACACCAACGCCGGCAAGTCCACGCTGTTCAACGCGCTCACCGGCGCGGAGGTTTTGCAGGAGGACAAATTGTTTGCCACCCTGGATCCCACCACCCGACGCCTGCGCCTGCCCACCAACCAGAACGTGCTGCTCTCGGATACCGTGGGCTTCATCCGCAAACTCCCCCACAGCCTGGTCGACTCCTTCAAGGCCACACTGGAGGAGGTCGTGCAGTCCGACCTGCTGCTGCACGTCGTGGACGTCAGCCACCCGCAGGCCGAGGAGCAGATCTCGGTCGTCAATCGCGTGCTCGACGAACTCGGCGCCGGCGACAAGCCGACCATGATGGTCTTCAACAAATCCGACCGATTGGAGAGCGGTGACTTTGCCGGACGCCTTGCGGAATCGTACCCCGACGCCGCGCGGGTCTCCGCCCTTCGTCAGACGGGATTCGACGAACTCATGCGTGAGCTGGGAACGAAGCTGCGCCCCGTCCGCGAGTTTGTGGACCTGGGCGTCCCTCATTCGCGAACCGATGTGATCGCCCGCCTCCACCAGATGGGCGAGGTGGTTGAAATCGATTACGAGGGCGCCGAGACGGCCATCCGCGCCAGGATTCCCCCGCATCTGCTGAGCGAGTTCGAGCCCTTCATCAGGTCGGAGGTCGAGGCCGGATGAGCGATGGGGCGCTCATCAAGGACATGCTGCCCGGCGACAAGCCGCGTGAGCGACTGGCCGAGAAGGGGCCCGACGCGCTCAGCGACGCGGAGCTGATCGCCATTCTTCTCCGCGTCGGAACCAGGGGGCGCTCCGCAGTCGCGGTCGCCGGGGATCTGGTAAGGGAATTTCAATCTCTGGACCGGCTGGCCCGCGCGTCGTTGACGGACCTTGCGCGGATCAAGGGCGTGGGGCGCGACAAGGCGATCGCGCTCAAGGCCGCGTTCACCCTCGCCCAACGCATGGCCAAAGAACTGGCGAGGGAAAGTCTCCAACTGGACTGCCCGGAGGCTGTCGCCGATCTCCTGCGCGAGGAGAACCGGCTTCACGACGTGGAGCACTTCCAGGTTGTGCTGCTCAACACCCGTCGGAGACTGATCCGGGTGGAGACCGTCTCCCGGGGAACGTTGGATTCCCTGCTCGTGCATCCGCGCGAAGTCTTTCGTTCGGCCATCGCCGCCAACGCCTCCGCCCTGATACTCGCGCACAACCATCCCAGCGGCGACCCCACGCCCTCCGACGCGGATATCCGGGTGACCCGGGACCTGATCCGCGCCGGACAATTGTTGAAGATTGATGTGCTGGACCACATAATTCTGGGCCGCCGATCGAAGGAACGCACAAGAGATTTCGTCTCCTTGAAGGAACTAGGCCACTTTTACTCATGATTCATCCAACCGCTGTCATCCATCCGGACGCCAAGCTGGACCCGTCCGTTACGGTCGGACCTTACGCCGTCATCGACGCCGATGTGGAGATGGGCCCGGGAAACAAGGTCGGACCGCACGTCTACATCACCGGCGTGGCCCGCATCGGGCGGAACAACGTGATTCACGCGGGCTCGGTCATCGGGGACGCGCCGCAGGATCTCAAATATCGCGACGCGCCGACGCGCATCCGCATCGGCGATGAGAATGTCATCCGCGAGCATGTGACCCTCCACCGCTCGACCACCGAGGACGGCGAGACCACGATCGGATCCAACAATTACCTCATGGCCAACAGCCACGTCGGGCACAACTGCCGCGTTGGCGACCGGGTCATTGTCGCCAACGGCGCGCTCCTGGGCGGACACGTCATCGTGGAGGACAACGTGTTCATCTCCGGCAACTGCCTGGCGCACCAGTTTGTCCGGATCGGGATGCTGGCGCTGATGCAGGGCGGTTCCGCCATCAGCAAGGACCTCCCCCCCTACACCATCGCGCGCGGGGACAACGGGATCTGCGGGCTGAATGTCGTGGGCCTGCGCCGCGCCGGCTTCACCAATGAGCAACGCATCGAGTTGAAGCGGCTTTATCAACGGCTTTTCCGCTGCAAGCGCAAGCTTCACGACGCCCTGGCGGACGCGATGAAGGAATTCAGCTCGGAGACGGCGAAGGTGATGCTGGACTTCATCGACGCAAGCACACGCGGCGTCTGCGCCGACAGGGGTTGAGCGGCGCGACTGCCGCGCCGCTGGCTCGGCGCTCCGCTTCAGGACAGAGAAAAGCCGGCCTCGCGCAGGAGCGAAGCCGGCTTTGCATCCAAGCGACTCGGGGTCGCCGGAGGAATCGTGGTCGGTCAGTCGAAACCGCCGTTGTCGGACTTTGCCTTGTCAGGCATGACGGGGGTTTTCTTCAGTTCCTTGGGAATGTCGGCCGTGGTCGTCTTCAGGAAGGCGGCGATGTCCTTGATGTCGTCCTTCGCCAGTTCCATCCCGAGTTGGTGACGTCCCATCATGGCGATGGCCTCTTCGAGTTTCGTCGCCGAGGCGTCATGGAAGTAGGGGCCCGTCTTCTCGATGTTGCGCAGGCTCGGGACCTTGAAGAACATCCGATCGGCCTCCTTGCCGGTGATCGCGAAACGGCCCTGGTCCTTCTGATTGGGCCAGGCCTTCACCAACCCCACCTTCTGGTAGAGGCGCCCGCCCAGAAGCGTGCCGCTGTGGCAGGTCGTGCAACCGAACTTCGTGAACTTCTCCAGGCCGGCGAGTTCCTGCTTCTTCAGGGCCTTCTTGTGTCCGCTCAGGTAACTATCCCAGCGCGCGGGCGTGGCCAACAGGCGTTCGAAGGCGCCGATCGCGATGCCGACGTTGTTGTAGTTGACTGGATCCTTGTCCTTGGGAAACGCGGCCTTGAACCACTCGGGGTAGCCCTTGATGCCCTTGAGACGCTTCACGACCAGATCGGGATTGGGCATGCCCATTTCGCCCGCCGCCAGGATCGGCCCCTTGGCCTGCTCCTCCACGGTCGGCTCGCGGCCATCCCAGAACTGGGTGATGTGACCGAAGGCGTTGAAGGTCGTCGGTGAGTTGCGTCCCACGCGATGCCCCTCGAAGCCCAATGAAAAACCCTCGCCATCCACCCCGAACTTTTTCAGGTCGTGGCAGGAGTTGCAGGAGATGTCATTCTTCAGACTGATGCGCTTCTCGAAATACAGGGCTTTTCCCAACTTGACCCGGGCCTCGTCCACATCGCTCCGTGGTTGATCCCACGTGCTCCTCAAGGGCGGTTGAAAAAGGTCCAAATCTCCCGAGAATGCGGCCTGCGCCGTCATTCCGATCCCGATCGCAGCGATTAGATAGGCTGGTTTCTTCATGTTCGTTCTCTTGCTCGTCGATGGTTCCGCGTTTTGATTGCTCGAACTGTCAGCCTCGTGTTTAACACATCCACCGCGATTGCCAAAACTGTTTAATCAGATCATTCTGATCGGAAAATGTGATGAATCCGATTCCCTCCACCCAGCAGCTTCGCTATTTCATCCGCGTGGCCGAATCCCTCAGTTTTCGCAAGGCGGCTGAGGCCTGTCATGTTTCGCAATCAGCCGTCAGCGGAGCCATCCGCGACTTGGAGGCGTGTCTGGACGCGCAACTGCTGGAGCGATCCAAGCGGAAGGTGAAGTTGACCCGGGAGGGCGAGGCGCTGCTGGCCCAGGCGCGCGATATCTTTGAGCGCCTGGCCTCAATGCGTTATACCGCCGATGCCATGCGCGGCCCGTTGGTGGGCGGTCTTCGCATCGGCGTCATCCCGACCATCGCGCCCTTCCTCCTGCCGGAGATGGCCGCGCCGCTTCGGCGGGAGTTTCCCCAGATGGAACTCTCCGTCGTCGAAGATCTCACGCCCCGCCTGCTGGATCTACTGCGTCGGGGCGACATCGAATGCGCCGTAATAGCGCTGCCCTATGAAATCGGAAACCTGGCTGTCAGAACGCTCTTTCACGATCCGCTCCACGTGGCCATGCCGCGAAGACGGGAGAAAGCGGCGTCAAAGACGCTTTCCTCCACCGCGCTGCGGAAGGAAAGGCTGCTGCTGCTGCAGGACGGTCACTGCCTGAAGGATCAGGCCTTGGCGGCGTGCCGCATGGCTGACAATTCGGCCCTGAGCGCCTTTCGCGCCTCCAGCCTGATGACGCTTGTGCGAATGGTGGACAAGGGCGAGGGCGTGACCTTTGTTCCGGGAATGGCCGTCCCGATCTTCAGCGCCTGCATGGACAACGTGGACTTCGTGCCGCTCAAAGACAGCGGCGCCCGCCGCGAAATCTGCGTCTGCTGGCGCCCGGATTCCTATCGCCGCTCCGGCATCGAGCGACTCGCCGACTTCATTCGCTCGGAATTCGCCGGACCGGGCGCGGAGTGATGAAACACTGGAGCGGCGATTCGACACTCCACCCCTCCAGTTTTCCAACAAAAAAGCCCCCTCCGGTTTCCCGGAAGGGGCTTTGAATTCTTTCAGTTCAATTAGAACTGATAGATGAAGTTGCCGATGATCGCAATGTCATTGCGATCGGCAACGCCGTAACGATACTGCGCATCGAGGGAGTGGTCCCAGCGGACTTCCAGTCGGCTGATGACATTTTCCCAAGCCTTGTAGTCGAGCGTGATGGTGTTGCTCAACAGCTTGTCCTCGGTGCCGTTCGCGTCAACGCCGAACGTGTTGTCCGTGCCCTTGGCCCAGTCGATACGATAGTGAGCCGCGATCTTCTCGGTCACGTCGTAGCTGAGGTAGCCGGCCAGAGCCGAAGCCCACGCGCCGGAGGTGGCGCCAGCCACGCCCGTGCCGGACGAGTTCGGGCCGTTCTCCATGCGGTAGTCCCAGCCGATACCGACGGCCAGACCTTCGATCGGGGTCGGGAGCGTCGCGCCAACATAGATGCTGGTCGTGTCGCCGGTCGTGCCGCCGCCGGCAACATTGATGCCGTCGACCACACCAGCATACAGGCTGCCGCCAGCCAGGAAGCCGGCGCTGTCCGGGGCGGTCAACGCCGCGGAAGCCATGTAAGCCTTCTGCGATTCAGCCGGATTGGCCACACCGCCGGCGGTGACGCCGTAGGAGTTGGCGATACCAGCGGAAACGCTCAGCAGGTCGTTCACCGCATAGCTGGCGAGCACACCCTCATGGGTGGTCGGCTCGATGCCCCAACCGTAGTTGCGGGTGTAGTTCGGGTTCGCGTTGTAGTCGGACGACTCGTAGCCGATGATGCTGTCGAAGATACCGACCTTGAGGTCGATGCCATTGCCGACAGGCAGGCGAAGGTCGATGTTCGCGTTCTTCAGCTGGATCGCGCCGCCGAGCGACAGGCCGGGGGCCGTGCCGGAACCGGAGGTTTCCGCGAACCAGAGCTGGGTGTTGTAGCCAGCCGCCCATTCGCTCTCATCCTGAGGCTTCGAAACGCTCAGGCTGAAGACGTCGACAGCGAAGCTGTCCTGCGCCAGGGCCGTGCCGCCGCGAAACGGTTGTCCGGGAACGGCGGCTCTGCCGGTTCCGGGGTTCCAGAGTGCGCTAGCACTCACGTATCCACTCAGCGTGGTGGAAGACACCGCGGTCATCACGGTCTCATTCGCATCACCGGCCTGAGCAGCCGATGCGAGGCTGACCACACCAGCGGCGGCCAAGCCTTTTGTCCATTTATTCACTTTCATCGTCAGTTCCTCCTGCGATAGATGTGTTCTAGTTGTTCTGTGTTTTGCTTTGTTTGACGTAAACAAACAGCGAATGAAAACAGTTCATCCGCGCACCACGTCAGTGCATTTGAGCGGAAACTAGCAACCTCACCATTCAAGGCAAGCTAAAAAATGGCTTTTTTTCAGCCCTTTTTTGGGGCGGTCAAATCCGGTCCGGGATCGCGCAATTCCGGGCCATGTCATTCATCGAATCGGCCTCGTGCGAGGCGGCGGATTCGGTCTATAAAGCCTCGCAGACATGCCGCGCCTTTCCGTCACCATCCCCGCGTTCAATGCGGGCGCCACGATTGGCCGCGCGGTTGAATCTGTGCTGGGTTCCACATACGGGGACCTGGAGTGCGTCGTGGTCGATGACGGATCCT
>JAYPGD010000007.1:0-31815 GCA_038126655.1 Verrucomicrobiales bacterium | reverse complement strand
TTCTTCTTCCCACTTTCCTTGTCGGGCGCCGACTTGAAACAACCGAGGCGCAGCAAACGGGAAGAATCCCGTTCTATTGGGCGGAGAGGGCGCTCACTGCATCCGGATCTTGAAGTCCAGCTTTTGCCTGCCGCGCAGGACGGTGATGGGGAGGATGTCGCCCTTCATGCGCTTGCGCATGGCATGGGCCAGGGCCTGTTCCTCGGTCGCGCGTTGAGTGACGCCGTCGAAGGCGATGATAATGTCGCCCTTGCGGACGCCGGCGCGCTTGGCGACGGCGTGCTCTCCATATTGGCCGACGTGTTTGGCGAACAGGGCAAGTTGGGTGTTGTTCAGGCCGCGGGCCTTGCGCTCGGCGTCCGTCATGTCGTCCAGCTTCATGCCGCCGAAGCCCATGCGTCGCATGTCCCATGACGTGACGCGCCAGATGAAGGGGCTGGCGCGACGCCAACCGACAGGCAGGGCGACGTTTACGGTCCGGGTCGATCCGCCATTGGATAGCGTCCAGGACTGCCGCGCGGCGGCGTTGCCGGTCTGTTCCAACGCCCATTGAATGTCCCCGATGGAAATGATCTTCTGGCCGTCGATGGCCGCCACCGAATCGCCGGCCTTGAATCCCGCCTCGGCGGCGATGGAGCCGGGAGCGACGCGCAGCACGCTGGCGCGTTTGGTCGGATCCATGGTGAGTCCGATCGTGTCGGGCATGGGGTAGGGGTGCAGCAGTTGGTCGGGGATGGGTTGCTTGCGGTCCCGGTGGATCCGCCGTTGCGCCTCGCGGACCTGATGGCAGTGAATGCAGCTCTTGGCCACCTGGCCGTTGTAGTCCAGCGACGAGGTGTACTTCGACTGCAGCAACGGGTAGTCCTCGGGCGCCTTGTAGCGTTGTTTGACGCCCTGCTTGCGGGCGACGGAAGCCTTGTTGCCCGGATAGCCCTTGTGAATCTCCAACGCTCCTTCCAAGGCGGCGGCGAGACTCTCCAATGAAATCTCGCGTTGCGCCTCCTTCATGTCCGAGCGCGATCCGTAGCGGCCGTAGATCGTTTTGTCGGCGTTCATGAAGAACACGGCGAAGGTCATGTCGTAATCGAACTGGAAGGTCTCCAGGTCGACGCCGTTCATCTGGATCATCCGCACGCTGACGAACTGGTCCATCAGTTGGCGGATCTTGGGATCGCGACGGACAACCTGCCCGTCAAATTCAGCGCAGCTGTGTCAAGGGATGCAGCGGAAGACGACCATCAACGGTTTGCTCGTGCGCCGCGCTTCGGCCCGGGCCTGCTCAAGATCATTGTAGATCCAATCGTCGGTCTTCTGCAGGTCGGCCTTGTCCTTGTGGACCATCTGGTCGCGGGTGAGCTTCTTCTGCGCGGACTGGGCGGCCGTTGCGGCGCTGAACGCAAGGGCGATTGAGGAAAGTAGGGCGAGGCGTTTCATGGCTGTTGATCGAGATTGGAGGAAAGCATGCCTCAGCGGACGCGGATTGCGAGGCGATTTTTTTACCCGCTGCAATCGTCTGGCGGCGGTCTGGGAGGTTGTTTCAGCAGTCGTCGGCGAGGGCCGGTTCACGATGGTGACGGGTTTCCGTCGGCCTGCCTGTGGTCGCGGCACGGAGCAGTTCGCCGCCGCCGCGCATCCAGAATGGCAAATCCGGTCAGTCCGAACGCCAGGATCGTGGTCGCGCCGCTGAGATACAGGGAACGGGAAACGGGCTGGAATCGAAACTCGATATCGTGGGTGCCTGGCTCGAGATAGACGCCGCGCATCAGGTAGTTGGCTCGAAGAAGTTCCGAGGGTTCGCCATCCACGTAGACTCTCCAGTCCTTGTGGTGACCGTCGTTCAGCAGGAGGACGGCGGGGTGGCTGGCGATGGCTTCCAACGTGACCTTGTGCGCGTCGTAACGGACGATTCTGACCGGTTCCGGGCGGGGCAGGATCACTCCTTTCGCCGAGGGCGGCGCCTTGCCGACGATCGTCACGCTTTCGGCCGGGTCAAATTCCGGATCCACGATTCGTTTCAACGCCGCCGTTGGATCCGGCTCTGATTCCCACTGATGGAAAAGCATGGCTCGCGGCAGGGCGCCGGTGAATTCGATCAACGCGAGCGGGCCGGAATCGTTCCGTGTCGCGCGCGGATAAAACTCGGCGTCGTAGTCGATGGAAAAGGGCGTGTGCATCCGGAAGCGTCGTAGCTCCGGATCGAGTCGGTCGTTCACAAGTTCCATGAAGTCGACCGGGCCGTTTGTTTGGATGACGCTCTTGACGCCGATCAGGAAGCGCGTTCCCGTCAGTTCGTACTCGCGGACCCTGAAGTCGCCGACCGCCTCCTTGAACCGGGCCTTTTCCTCCTTCATCCGGGGCTCCTGCGGAATGTCGAGGCTCTGGATTCCGTGATAGCGGAAGGATTCGTTGAGCCAGCGCCGGATGTAGTCCTGCCGGAAGGATTGGAGGTAGGGGATCTCGGGAAAGGGCGCGATGGCGACGCGGCGCTCGTGCGCGTCCTGCTTCAGGATGTCGAGGATGTCATTGGCCGCATATTCCTTCTCGTAGTTGAGGTAACGGATCCAGGGAGCGTTGGCGCGCGCGAAGTCGGCGATCAGGACAAAGGCCAGCAACCCCCAGGCAATTCCGGCGCGAGCGCCGCGAAACCTGCCGGCGAGAATGAGGATCTGGATGCACAACGTCGCCGCCAGAAACACGAGAAACACCGCCCATTCACGGATGCTGAAGTCGATGGTTGCCGCCGCTTGCAAGGGTTGAAACGCCTCAAGGGTCAATCGCTCGACCAGGATCTCCTTCGAATTCGCAAAGGCGATGAAACCCAGGGCGCACAGACCGGCGAAGCCAAGGCTGCCTTGAATCCACTTCTGTTCGAATGCGCCCGCCTTGTTCCACCATTCGCGAAGCGTGGGTTGAGGCCCTCCGGCGGCGGGGCGGTCCGGTTGCAGAAAGCGTCGCGCGAGATCCTGCAGCCCGAAGGCGAAAAGGATGACAACGGCCGTGTGAAAGGCCTGCATGAACTTGATCGGATTGCGAATGGCGGAGAACCACGGCAACTCATAGGCGAGACCGTATACCGGTCCGTAGCGTCCGAAGGCCATGAGCAGTGAGAAAAGGGCGCCGGCCGCGAACAGCCAGATGAGGCGGCGCTCGGCCTGGTTGAACGGTCCGGCGGCGCGGCAGGATTGGATCAACGCCCAGGCCGCAAGGAGCAGGACGAGCACGCCCGCGTATTCGCCGGAGCCGGAGTGGCGGAGCGCGCCGGCGTTGGCCTTGATGACCTCGCGCGCCCGGGCCTGCTCGACTTCGTTCAGGTCCGGGAACTGGTCCAGGTAGTCCTGCATCGGCAGCGAGCGTCCGACCATGCCCCAGTAGCGTCCCCCGGCAGGCGTGTCCATCCGATAGCCGAAGGCGCCGGGGATGGCGACGCGTATGATCTCGCGTTTGGGCAGGCTCCAACGGGTGGCAAAGTCCCATCGCGCCCTGCGGGTGGCGTCGTCCTGCGCCGCGCCCTGCACGCCCTGAACCTGCGTTTCCACCAGGGTGATCACGCATTGGCCGGCGATCAGCAGCGCGCAGACGGTCATCAGAGCGGTCCAGCCGACGCCTTTCACCAGTCGGGCGCGGGGCGGATCCTCGGGGTTGGCGATGCCGTGAATCGCGATCGCCGCGAAGGCGACATAGACGCTGAAGATCGCGCCCATGTCGAAGCCCTCCATCACGGACATGCCGACTGCGAATCCGGCCAGGGAGTATCGAAGCCAGGGTCTGCGGATGCCCGGCGACACGAGCGCCGCCAAGGCGAGGTAGATCATGCCCCGGGCCATGATCCAGGCGGACAACCCCCAGCAGGCGTTGGAAAACGCATTCATGTTCAGCATGGCCGCGCCCCCGGCCAGGGCGCAAACAGCCGGATGAAATCGGAGTTGGCGGCAGAAAAACCAGACCGAGGCTCCCAGAAACAAGAGCGCCAGCGGCGCATAGAACTTGGCGCTGCCCGCCGCTCCCAGTGGAATGCCCATCAGCCACGAAAAGGTGAGGCGATTGCTGACCTCCTCCCTGCCCACCCAATGCAGGGGGTGCCACGCGCCGCGCAGGTCTTCAAAACGATACGCGTCGCGGCTGAATTGATGCGCCGCCGGACTGTCGTTTGAGAACAGCGCCCAGCCCGGGCGGAAACTGTCGTAGAACAGGACCGCCAGCAGCGCCGCCATCGCCAGAAGGGCGATCGGAAAATGCGGCCGTGAGTTGCGGCGGGAGGTTGGGGAATGCTCGTCGGGCATCGACCGGCGCAAACCTAGCCAATCGGGACGGCGCGATCAATTGCGGACTCGGGGGGTGCCCAGGGAATGACAGGGAACGTCGACCTGTTCTCCATCGCCTGCGGTCAGTTCCGATACCTCGCCCGAAATGCCTTCGGCGTCATGCCGGTGCGCTTGCGGAACTGCACGGTGAAGGCGCTCTGGTCGCAGAAGCCGTGGTCGATGGCGATTTCAATGATGGAGGCGTCGGAGCGGGCGAGGGCCTCGCTGGCGGCCTGGATGCGGGTTCGCATGACGAATTCATGCGGCGCCATGCCGAAGGCTTCCTGAAACTTGCGGGTCAGGTGCCGCTCCGACATTCCGGCGGCCTTGGCGAGTTCCGGTCCGCCGATTTTCTCGCGAAAATTCTGCCGGATGAACTCCACGGCCTTGGAAACGCTGGCGAAGGGGCCGTGCATGGTGCGTCGTCCCTCGTAGCTGTGGGTGATGCCCATGAGTCCGATCACCTCGCCGTTCTTCCCATGCATCGGCAACTTGGTGGTGACGAACCAGTCGAGAACGCGCTGTTCGTTGTACCAGATCTCCAGACGGTCGATCAGCGGTTCGCCGGTCTCGAACACCTGCTGGTCGTCCCGGCCAAAGGCGTCGGCGATCTCGCGCGGGAAGAACTCGTAGTCCGTCGTGCCCACGATTTCATCCTCATGCTTCAATCCGAGGCGGTCGAGAATCGCCTGACTCGCCGCGATCAGGCGACTTTGCGTGTCCTTCACGAAGAAGAAGACGCCGGGGATATGTTCGAATAGACGCCGCAATTCCAACGGATCGCAAATCGAGGTAAGAAATCCGCTTTTGATGGTCAGTAGGTCCACGGCGGAATTTCAATAAACTTTGTCGAAACCGCAATACAATTTTGAGGCCCATGTTTCGTCGGATTATGTAATGATTAGAGCATCGATTGCAGATTGTTGACGATTTGATGAGACGGGACGTGGTTGATCGGGGCTGAATATCGCAAGCTTATGAGAACATTGATGAAATTCGTGATTGCTGGCGGCGTGACGCTGGCGATGACTGCGGGGGGGCAGTCGGCGGAGAGCAAGGCGGAGATCGAGAAGCTCTTCACGTTGAAGGTGAAGCCAACGCTCACCGAGAAGTGTTACGGTTGCCACGGCGATCCCAACAAGAAGATCAAGGGCGGCTTCAAGGTCACCTCCCGCGAAGACCTGCTCCGCGGCGGCGAGGAATTCGGCAATGCCATCTCCCCCGGCTGGTCCAAGAGCAGTTTCATCATCAAGGCGGTGAAGTGGGAGGAGGAGGATTGCGAGATGCCGCCGAAGGAGAATGACCGGCTCACCGAGGCGCAGATCGCCGACCTGGCAAAGTGGATCGACGCCGGCGCGCCCTGGCCGAGCGAGGAGCGTCAGGATGAGATACACCTGGCGGAAAAGATGAAGGAGCGCACCAAGGATGGCATCCTGATCAAAACCTCCGGCGGACTGTCCGATGACTGGACCTATCGTCGTTATCAACCCGAGGATGTCTGGGCCTTTCAGGAACTCAAAAAGCCGGAGGTTCCGGTGATCAGTAATCAGAAGTCAGTGATCAGTAATCAGGGGAAGGGCGGTCGGAAGCAGGAACTGAATACTGACTCACTGAATACTGATTACTCTTCCCCCAACCCCATCGACGCGTTTGTCGGCGCGCGTCTCCAAAAGGCCGGGTTCAAACCCGCGCCCAAGGCCGATCCCCGGACGTTGATCCGTCGAGCCAGCTACGACCTTACCGGCCTTCCGCCGACGCCCAACGAGATCTACAAATTCAACCAGGCTTGGAAGAAGGACGCGGATCAGGCGTGGAACGACCTGGTGAACCGCCTGTTGGCCAGCAAACGATACGGCGAGCGCTGGGCGCAGCATTGGCTGGACGTTGCGCGCTACGCGGACACCGGAGGTTACTCAAACGACTACGAACGCTCCAACATGTGGCGCTACCGCGACTACGTGATCCGCTCGTTCAACAAGGACAAGCCCTACAATCAGTTTGTCATCGAGCAGATTGCGGGCGACGAATTGGCCGACGCTTCGTTGCGCGCCCGGATCAAGGACTGGAACAAGTTTCAGAAAGCGCGTGAGAAGGGGGACCAATACAACGACGAGGAAAGCGAGTGGCTGGTGGCGTCCAGCTTCCTGCGCATGGGACCGTGGGACCCTGCCATGGTGAAGAAGCCCGAGGCGCGGCAGATGTACATTGACGACGTCGTCAACGCCGTCGGGCAGACCTTCCTCGCCTCGATCCTCAAGTGCGTGAAGTGTCATGACCACAAGTTCGATCCGATTCCCACGCGGGACTACTACCGGATGTATGCGGCGTTTTCCGCGACGCAGTTGTCGGAGCGTCCCGCGCCGTTTCTGGCGGAGGAGAACAAGGCCGGCTTTGAAGAAGGCCGGGAGATGACGAAGAAGCTGCACGCCTTCGCCGCCCGGAAGCGGGACGAACTTTACGACAAGCGCGAGACCGCTGCGCGCAAGTGGTATCAGGAGAACAACCGCGAATACGTCGCGCACGCCGATCGCAAGGACCTTCCGGACGAGGAGAAACCGCCGCGGCATGTCGGGTTGGATCATGTCGAACAGGGCCGACTCAAGGTCCGTGAGCAGGATGAGTGGATCTGGAATCGTCGGCTTGAGCGTTATCAACCGATGGTTCAGAGCGTCTACAACGGCCCGGATCCCGGTTTCCTCAATGCCCGCAAGCTGCGCATGAACGCCAAGGCCAACAACAAGTGGCGACCGGACAGTCATATCCTTCTCGTTGGCGCGTTGCAGGCTCCCGGCGACGAAGTAACCCCCGGCGTTTTGAGCGCCTTGGGAGTGCCGGTATCCGCGTCGGATGGCGAGGGCAATGACCCTTACGAGATCGCCGGTGAATTGGATGGTCGCCGCACGGCCGTCGCGAAATGGATCGCCCACCCGAAGAACCCGTTGACCGCGCGGGCCATCGTGAACCGCGTATGGCAATACCACTTCGGCAAACCGGTGGCCGGAAACCCGAACAATTTTGGAGCCAAGGGCGCGAAGCCGACCCATCCGGAATTGCTGGATTGGCTGGCCGTGGATTTCGTGGAGAACGGCTGGAAGATGAAGCGACTGCATCGGCTGATCATGTCGTCGCGGACCTATCGGCAATCGGGCAGGCATCCCGACCTGGAGAAGCTTGCCGTGCAGGACGCCAACAACGATCTGTTCGCGCGTTTCCCGTCCCGCCGCCTGACCGCCGAGGAACTGCGAGATGGCATGCTCAAGGTCAGCGGCGAATTGAACACCCAGATGGGGGGGCTGCCGATCATGCCGGAGATGAACATGGAGGTCGCGTTGCAGCCGCGCATGATCCAGTTCTCACTGGCGCCGGCCTACACGCCCTCGCGCACCCCGAAGGAGCGCAATCGCCGCAGCATCTACGCCTACCGCGTCCGCGGTCTGGCGGATCCCTTCCTGGAGACCTTCAATCAACCGAGCCCGAACGACTCCTGCGAGGAGCGCGACGCCGCCTCCGTTTCACCGCAGGCGTTCACCCTGCTGAACAGCGATGTCATGACGGATCGCTCCATCGCCTTTGCGCTGCGCGTGGAGAAGGAGGCGAAGACACTGGGCAGGCAGGTGCGCCGCGCGTTTCAACTGGCGCTTGGCCGTGTCCCGACCAAGGTTGAGCAGGATCGCCTGACCGCCTACGTCTTCGAGATGCGCAAGTATCACGCCAAGGCGAATCCGGCGAAGATGGAGTATCCCGCGCGCGTCACGCGTTCGCTGGTGGAGGAGTTCTCCGGCAAGCCGTTTGAGTATGAGGAGATCCTCCCGGTGTTTGAGGATTACATTCCCAACAAGAAGGCGGCTGATGTAAACGCCAATACGCGCGCCCTGGCCGACCTGTGCCTGCTTTTGTTCAATTCAAATGAGTTTGTGTATGTGTATTGAGGCGGAAGAAGACCGAATAACGATTGATGAACAAGGATTGCTGATTGTTGAAGTTGGGGGATGTATGAATGACAAAGCATTTGATCTGGAAGACAGGCTTGTGGATTTCGCAGTGAGAGTAATCGGCGTTGTTGAAGCCCTGCCCGATACGAAGGCGGGAAGACATGTCGCGGGGCAACTGGTTCGCTGCGGCACGTCGCCCGCGCCCAATTATGGAGAAGCGCAGGCCGCGGAATCCCGGAAGGATTTCATTCACAAGATGAAGGTCTGTCTGAAGGAGCTTCGTGAATCCATGATCTGGCTGAAGATCGTTTTTCGGAAACCCCTGTGCGCGCCCGATCGTTTGGAATCCATCATGAAGGAATGCGACGAACTGATCGCCATTTTCGTCTCCAGCACAAAGACCGCCCTGGAGAACCAAGCCGGCGAAGCCGCCGACTGATACTTCGAAATTCAACAATCCTTGTTCATCAATCGGAATTCTGCCTTCAAGATCATGAAAAAGACCATCTGTTCCCGCCCCGTTTCGACGCCCGCCTCGCGACGTGAGTTTCTCTATGGCCTGGGCGCTTCGCTTGGATCTGTGGCCATAACCAGCGCCGTCGCCAAGGACGTCGCCGCTGCCGCTCCCGGTCCGTTGGCCGTGAAGAAGCCCATGCTGCCCGCCCGCGCCAAGAACGTCATCATGCTCTTCATGGAGGGCGGCCCCGGGCACATGGACACCTTCGATCCCAAACCCACGCTGACCAGGCTTCACAAGACCGAATCGAAGAGCACGAAGAGCCTGGCCAATGGATTCAAGTTCTTCGTCGGCAGTCCGTTCAGCTTTCGCAAGGTAGGGCAGTCCGGCTTGGACATGTGCGACCAGTGGGAGCATCTCGCCGACCCCGAGGTGGCGGATGAATTGTGCAACTACCGCGGCTGTCAGGCGGAATCGTTGAACCATCCGGAGGCGTTGTTCCACATGAACACGGGCAGCCGTCTGGGAGCGGATCCCGCGATCGGAGCCTGGGCGACCTACGGCCTCGGCAGTGTGAACCAAAACCTGCCCGGCTTCGTGGTCATGACGGAACTGGCCATGCCGCAGGGCGGTTCCCGCAACTGGTCCAACGGCTACCTGCCCGCCTTCTACCAGGGCACGCGTCTGCGTCCCACCGGTTCCCCGATCCTCGATCTCAAGTCCCAGCCCAACAAGTCGCGCGACCACCAGCGCAAGGCGCTCGACGCGTTGGCGTTCCTCAACGACAAGCACAAGTCGAAGCATCCCGAACACGCGGACCTGGCCGCTCGTATGGAATCCTACGAACTGGCCTACCGCATGCAGACAGAGGTGCCGGATGTCGTCGATCTGAAGGGCGAACCGGAGCACATCCGTGAAATGTATGGCATGAACGAGAAGGAGACCGGCGAGTTTGGCAGGCAGTGCCTCATGGCGCGCCGGTTGGTGGAGAAGGGCGTCCGCTTCGTGCAGGTCTTCTCCGGCGGGTGGGACAGCCATGATTACCTCGAGCGAGGCCACTCCTCGCGCATCAAGAGCGTCGACAAGCCGATCGCCGCGCTGATCAAGGATTTGAAGCGCCGCGGCATGCTGGAGGATACGCTGGTCGTCTGGACCGGAGAATTCGGGCGCACCCCCGACAACAACAAGCGCGGCGGCGTCTATTCCCTCGGTCGCGGCCACAATGCCGACGCCATGACCATGCTGCTCGCGGGCGGCGGCGTGAAGCCCGGCTCCATCGTCGGCGCCACGGACGAACTCGGTTCCGAGGCCGTCGATGTGAAGCATCCGATCCGCGACTTCCACGTGACCCTGTTGCATCTCCTCGGTCTCGACGACAACAAGCTCACCTACTTCCACGGCGGCCGATTCAAGCAACTCAGCCAGTTCGGCGGCAAGGTGATCACCGAGATGCTGGCTTGAGTTCTACGCCGAAGGCGTTTGACTCCAAAGCCCGGCGTCGCGAGGCGCACGCTGGGGAAAAGTCCCAACAATGGTTGAACCCCAACGGGGTTCTACAACAACCGCAAAATCATGCCGCAATCGCTGGTGCAGATATACCTCCACCTCGTTTTCTCAACGAAGGAACGGAGACCGTTCTTGCGGGACAAGGCCTTTCGTGAACGTCTGCATGCGTACCTTGCCGGCGCCTGCAAGGGGCAGGATTCCCCATCAATGCAGGTCGGCGGCGTTGACGATCATGATCCGACCGCCCGGCCGGAAGAGAACAAGTTGTTCTCCAATTTCAAATACACGCGTCTTCACGGATTCGACAGCCATGGACTCGACGGCACGGTCTCTCGTCGCGATCCGTCGCAGGTGATTTGCGCCCACAAATACGCTCGAAAACCGCCCGTTGAACGTTAGATTCTTCGGACATGCGTTGGTTGACCATATTCGTGTTCATCGTTTCCCTGGAGGCGACCTGTTTTGGCTGGGGGCAGGGGCATCGCAAGATTCGCGAGTGGGCTGTCGCGCGGTTGCCGGAGTGGCAGCGCGCCTGGATTGGGGAGGAACATTTGAAGCGGCTTTGTGTGGACTACAAGTCGCTGCAGGATATGCATGCCGGCGGGAAGAGTCCTCATCTGGATCCCTATTGTGTCGTGCCCGGCGCGCGCCTTTCGTTGCACGATGTCAACGGGCCGGAAGTCAGCGCGAGAGCGAACCTTTGGTATCTCGAGCGGATTGCGGACTGTCTCCAGCGGGGTGAGACGGATGAGGCGATGAAGTTCCTGGGTGTCCTGTGCCACTGGAATGAGGATCCCGGTTGTCCGTCGGCGCACAGCAGTCCGGTTACCGAGGCGCAGTTGAAGATCCTCATCCCCCCGCCGAAGAAGATGGCGCGTTACAACTACCTTTACGGCGCCGGCGGCGTAGCGGATGTCGGGAAATATGAGATTCCCGAGAAGCCTTATCGGCCGCGCCTGTTGGGTCGCTCCCGGGACGTGGCCGCTTTGCGGATATATCAGCATCAACGCCTGTTGGAGCGGGGAGCCGCTGCGCGGATTGTGCCGTTGGTTCAGGACATGATGCACGGGGATGGAACAAGGGCGGCCGCCATGCGGGCGGAAGCCGCCGCCGACAATGCCCGCCACATCTGCGATGTGATTCACACGGCGCTGTGTCTGGCCAAGAGGCGTTTCGATGGCGGGACGGAGGAGCCCGGCGCGCAACCGTTGGAAGAATGGCTGCCGACTGCGACCGGTCCGCGCGCCCCGCATCCGTATTATGTCACCGGTTTCCTGGTGAATCAGGCGATGGATGCGAAGCGCCGATTGCAACCGCTGGCGATAGCGGAAGGGGATGGCGCGCGTCCGGGGTTCGGCACAGGCGCGCCGTTCCGAATTGGTTATACCCTGGCCCCGAACGTGCATCGTCGATTCACCGCGGTTGTCGGTCTTCACGCCGCGGCCGGCGACAAGGGCGCCGTGTCGTTTGAGGTTCATGCGAACGGAAAGCGGATTCACCGGACGAAGTTCCTGCGGGCGTCGGACGGGCCGGTGTCGATCGAGGCGGATCTTCCGGAAACGCCGACGCTGAAACTGGAGTTGGTCGCCGTGCCGGAGAATCCGGCCGACGCATTGGACAATCTGGTGGTGTGGGGCGATCCGCGGCTTGTAGAATAGATCGATGTTCACGGCGCATCCGGAACTCTCGCGCCGGACCTTCCTGCGCGGCGCGGCCGGCGCCTCGCCCTCGCGTAACTCATGGGGCGTCTCAATCAAGAATCGATTCAAAGAAATGCTCGAACGGGCATGGTCGTGGCGTCAATGTCCTTGGACTCACCACCATGCCGAGGGTGATATTCCTTTTGTTCCTGGCGTTCATTGCGAACCCATCGCTCAATGCGGCGGAGGAACCACACGCGGTCTTTGTGATTGGCGCCGATGGATTGCGTCTGTGGATCAAAGGCAGTGAGTTCGGGTATCCGAAGGCTCCTGGTTACGCCGCCCGTGGTCGCATGTTCCTGACCTTTGCGATTGCTCGAGAGATCCCCGGCGACCTTGGTTTGCGGGCGCTTGTCGTCGCGGCGGACAAGTTGGTCCGCTTCAAGCCTGAAGGCGGCATTTGATGCGCTGGTCGAAGGCTTTGTTTGAGCGCTCTCGTCCGTGCCTGTTCAGTCGGGTGTTGGAAGACTATTTCAGTTCATTTCAGTTCCGTTTCCGGGCGTGTTTGACGGAGTGATCACGCCATTTTCCACGCGCACGCCGGTGGCGATGTCTTCGGCGAGCAGTTCGGCGCCGTCGAGATCGACGTAATCCAGCAACGGCAGCAGTTGGGCGGCCGCGGAAATGCCTACGGAGCTTTCGACCATGCAGCCGACCATGGTCTTCATGCCGATCGATCTTGCTTCCCGGAGCATGCGCGCGGCCGGAGTCAGTCCGCCGCATTTGCAGAGCTTGACGTTGACGCCATGAAAGCGGCCCTCACAACGCGCGACATCGGTCTCCACCTGGCAGCTTTCGTCGGCCACGACGGGGAGCGCCGATTCCCGGAACACGAGGCGGTGGTCCTCGTCGTCGGCGTCCGCCGGCAGGGGCTGTTCGTTTTACTCGACGCCCAGGTCGGCGAGTTCGCGGGAATTTGGGATTGTTTCCTCCGGCGTCCAGCCGCAGTTGGCGTCGAACCGCAGTTTTGCCGCGGTCGCCTTGCGAAGTTGGCGCACGATCTCCACATCGTTGTCCGTGCCCAGCTTGATCTTGTAGACCGGCCAGTCCGGACGCTCGCGCAACTTGCTCACCATCTCCTCAATGTCGGCAATGCCAATCGTGTAGCTCGAACAGGGGACGGCGTCGTGCCAGGGGAGTCCCAGTATTGCGTGAGTGGGACGGTTGGTGAGTTTGCCGAAAAGGTCGTAGGCGGCGAGGTCGATGGCGGACAAGGCGAAGTTGTCGTCCGGCAGAATCTGGCGCAACTGATCCCAGAGTTGGGCCGGTTCGCCGAATGCGAAGCGCGCGAGAAGATCGCGGCAGCGCTCGACCGACCGGCTCATGGAATCCAGGGTGAAGCCGTAGTAGGCGCTGGAGGTGGATTCGCCATAGCCGCTGACGCCATCCAGTTCCAACTCCACCACCAGTGATTCCTGGACGGTGGTCGTTTCGCGCGAAATGGCGAAGGCGTGCTCCAACGGGAGCTCAAATCGATGGAGGCGGACGTTCATGGCATGAGTTCCTCGCGCAGTTTCAAGACGGCGTCGACCAGGGCATCCGCTCCATCGCGGTAGACGTCGCAGACGGGGAGTCCGAACTCCTCGGCGAGTCGTTGCTTCTCGATTTTTGCTTCCTCGGCGGTTGCGTTGCGGGTGTTCACCCCGATGCCGATGAACCGGGCCGGATGGCGCAACGCCGCGGTCTGCTCGTAGGCCTTGATCAATTCGTCGATCGGTCGCAAGGGAACCTCGTTCAAGCCTTTGACATGCGTCCGGCCCATCTCGTGGCAGAATATCAATCCGTGTGGCGCGCAGCCGTGGAGCAACCCCAACGTGACGCCGGAGAAACTCGGATGCGAAAGGCTGCCTTGGCCCTCGATGACCAACACGTCATGATCGGAGTGTCTCCGGACCAGCGCCTCGGCCGCGCCGTTGACGAAGTCCGAAACCACGCAATCGACCGGGGATCCATCGCCGGCGATCATGATTCCCGTCTGGCCGGTCGCCACAAATCCGGCATTGATGCCGCGCGCTTTCAATCCGAGTTGCACCTCCAGAGACACGACCATTTTGCCGACGGCGCAGTCTTGGCCCACCGTATGAATCCGCAGGCAGTTTTCCGGCAACGGTTCGCCGGTTGCAGTCTGGCGTTCGTTGTTCTTCCGGACGTCGATGAGGCGGGCCCCGGAAGCTTGAGCCGCTGCTTGAAGCTCTTCATCCAGACATAGGAAATCGTGGAGCCCCGAGATGACGTCGATGCCCCGCTGAAGCGCTGCGAGAATGGTCGCGCGCCATTCGGCGGGGAGGCTGCCGCCCGGCGGCGCAATCCCGAGGAAGAGTGCGTCGGCGTCCACTTCGGCGAGACTGGCGATCACGGGAGTGGCGCCGCCGACGCCCAGCAGTTCTTCCGCTGATTGGCCGGCTGAGGAGGCGTCCAGCAAGGCGATCACGTTGTCCGCTCGATAGCGCAGCAGGCTCATGGCAGTCTTGGCCAGGAAAGGGGTGGAGTAGCCTTCGGTCAGCAGGACGATCCGTCGGTAGGCCGTGATCCTGGCGATGGAACTGTGGCGGTCAGGCATGGGCGGAATCATGTCGTTCCTTGAGCAACAGGCAAGAGGCGTTTGGTGCGAAGCTCTAGCTGAGCCGAACGTCGAAACTTGCATGCCAGCGTTCTGGAATATCGGAGGCCCGGCTCAGCGGGGGCTTCGCCCCACCGGGTTGATTGTCCTGTGTTTCAGAATCACCGCTTGATCCGCGCATCGAGGATCAATTTCACCAGCTGTCCAAAATCGACGGAGGAAACGCTGCCTTCCTTTTCGAAGGTGTCGACCCGATGCACAATCACGAGATCCCACTGGGGGACGATCAGGACCTTGTGTCCGCGATAGCCTCGGGCCGAGTAGGCGCCTTCCGGGAGTTCGGCGCCGGGCAGATGGTATTCCTTCGTCGCCGTCCACCACATGTAACCGTAACCTCCCTTGGAGCCGGTCTCGGAATAGCTTTGCGTGGATTCAACAACCCAGCTTCGGGGGATGATCCGCTTGCCTTTCCATTCGCCGCCGCGGGCGAACAGCAAGCCGAGGCGCGCCAGGTCGCGCGCGCTCAATTGAAACGGATAGGCGGGATGCACGGAGTCGGCTCCGGTGACATAACGCGTGTGCTTTGCGCGGACAAAGTCCTGCATCCCCAGAGGTCCGACGAGGCGATCCTCGAACTCCTCGAAGATGCCTCGGCCGGTAAGGTTCTCGAAGATCGTGCATACGGCATTGAAGTCCCAGTTGTTGTAATACCAGAACGCGCCGGGTTCGTGACTGCCTCGCTTGGGGCGCCTGGCGGCCATCGCCTTGGTCTCGTAGAGCGCCGGGTGATAGACGCCGGACCGGGCCTTCAGGAGATCCCCGATCGTCGCGGTCTTCTCAATGTCCGTAAGCGAGGGCTCCTTGTCGTCAATGCCCAGCGATTTGAGATCGGTCTTGAGATCGACTGTTCCGTTGCGGACGTGCGGGCCGAAGAGCGCGCTCAGGATGCTCTTGCGCATGGAGTGGCACATGAAGGGGCGCTTCGTCTCGCCGCTTTCCTTCACGACGCGGCCTTCGTGAATCAGCATCAGCGCGGAGGTCTTCAGGGTCTTGGCGAATTCAAAGGCGGCATCAAGTTTCTCGGCGGACCAACCGGCGTCTTCCTGCGGATCTATGTGTGCCCAGTTCTTGCCGGGCCACGTCCGCCGGTCCGGTTCATTGTCCACGCCGCGGCGCAGGACACGGCCGGCGCGGAGTCCACGGAACTTGCCGCCCGTGATTGCGGCTTCGCCATTTACAAAGACGTGATGGATTCCTTCCGGATATTGGTGCGGTTTCTGGAAGGTGGACTTGTCGATGATCGTCTTGGGATCAAAGACGACGAGATCGGCGAAGAAGCCTTCCTTCACGAGCCCCCGGTCCTTCAAACCGATGCGTTTGGCGGAAAGGGAGGTCATCTTGCGAACGGCCTCCTCCAGTTTGAGGACGCCGCGGTCGCGCGCGTAATGCCCGAGGACACGAGGGAAAGCGCCATACCAGCGCGGATGCGGATGGCCGGAGCCGGGCTCGGTCAACCGGCCGTCGGAGCCGATCATGGTCAGGGGATGCCGCATGATCCGCTCCACGTCCTGCTCATCGAGCACGTGATAGATGCAGGAGGCGCCGCCGTTCCGGAGGGCTTCGATCACCAGTTCGGCGCCGTTCTCCGGCGTGGGTTCCAGGCCTTTCATCCCGGCCCAATCATGCAGCGTTTTGCCCTCCAGGCCCTTGTTCCATTCGACAAGCCCGAACTGCACGCGGCGCAGGTCGCCGCCGCCGCGGTCGTTGATGATGTTGAAGACGATGTCCTGCTTGATGCGGGCCCGCGTTTCGGCCTCCTGTAACCGGGCGAGAAAACGTTGGTTTCCGCCGGCGCGCGCCCAGGCGGGGACGAGAATTGAGATTCCTGTGTAGGTTGCGGTGTAGGGATACTGGTCCATCTTCACGTCGATTCCCTCCGCCCGCGCGGCTTCGACCATGGCCAATGTCTCGCGGCTCTTGCCCCACATGGGTTGGCCGACGACCTTGTGATGCGTCAGCACGATCGGGATCTTTGCCTGTCTGCCGATCTCAATCGCCTCGCGAACGGAATCAATCAGTCCCAATCCCTCCTCGCGCAGATGCGAGGTGTAGTAACCGTTGTATTTGGCGGCGACCCTGGACAGTTCGACCACCTCATCGATCTTGGCATAGGCGCCGGGAAGGTACTTCAAGCCGGTGGAAATGCCCCACGCGCCTTCCTGCATCGAGCGGTCGATCATGTGGCGCATGCGCTCCAATTCCGCGTCCGAGGGAGCGCGGTCATCCAGCGCCATGACCGCGCGGCGAATGGAATTGTGGCCGACCAACAGGCAGACGTTCAGACCGACGCCCTGTCGCTCGATCCGATCCAGATATGAGCCGGTGGGCCACGGCGCGCTTCCGTCCGGCCCGCCGACCGCCGTGGTGACGCCCTGGCTCACCATGCTTTGCGCCTCGGGCAACCGCGTGATCGGATCGATGTGCGCGTGCATGTCGATGAAACCGGGCGTCACGACCAATCCGGCGACGTCGATGACGCGGGAGTCGATGTCGGCCTCGATCGAAGGCGCAACGTAAACAATGCGGTCGCCGTCGATGGCGACATCCGCGCGAATGGCGGGGGAGCCCGATCCGTCGATCACCGAACCGCCTTTGAGGATGATCTCGGTGGCGGCGAGGTCGCTCGAAGCGACGACACAGAAGGCGACGGCGACTGAGAGGGAGCCGATGGGTTGAAGAAAGCGAAGCAGACGCAGTGAGATCATGGCTGAATTCAACTTATCGTTGGAAACCTGGATTGCTCCAAGGAACAAATGCGGCGGGTCGTCAGCCAACCGGCGGCTCAGTCCTTGCCGCGCAAAGTCACCAACTGCGCTGATGTGATCGTTGTTCCCGCTTGGGCCTTGATCGTAATCCGGTTATTGGGCTTCAGGAGCGTTGCCGGAACGCCGACGTCCAACGGCGCGAAGAATTCGGTGAATTCGTTCGCGTCGCCCGTGTCGATCTTGATCGCTTTTCCGTTCACCTTGGCGATCAGGGGCTCGGTCAGGCCCCCGCGGCGATGAACTCCAACCAGAAGCTTGGCGGAGCGGATCTGCCCGGGACTCTTGATGACGATCTCGAACGCTGCGGGATCTCCCTTCACTGCGACCGCGGTCTCGGTCGCGTAGTGGCGTTCCATTTGAAGCGCGCCGGCCGGTTTCAACCGCCGCTTGAGCGGGAGCCGGATGACGGTGGTTTCGTTCACATCGACGGGAATCGCCGCGACGTCGACCTTGTGCTCGGGCTCAAACACCGCTTCGCCATTGTGATAGTTCAATCGCGTCTGTTTGGCGTCGCCGGTTCCGATCTTGGCCGCCGCCTTGGAAAGATCGACGGCGATCTGTCGTCCGCCCATGTTGCAGACCGCCAACGAAATGCGATCACCGTCATGAATCGCCACGACGTCCAGCCAGTCGCGATTGAATTCAACCGGCAGGCGTCGTCCGTCGAAGTCCCGCCAGAGTTCGAAGTAGTTGGCGATGGTCGTCGGTTCGAAATCGCGCAATTCCACGTGACGTTCGCGGTCCGCCTTGGGCGTGAACGTCGCGTCGCCGCTGAGCGGGTTCCAGGCCATGTGCAGGAAGATGAAGGGCACGAACAAGTCAATCTGATCGGGGCGTTGCATGGACTTGGTCAGGTAGGCGTTCCAAGCCATGAGTCGCAGCCAGTTGTCCGAGGGTTTGCGGCCGTTCTGCAGCGACCCGGTCTCGGTGATGAGGATGGGCAGGACGTGATCGACCTTGTGCATGTGCGCGCGAAGCATGTCCAGAATGGCCTCGTAGCGACCGAGCAGGTAGTTCGAGTAGCCCTGTCCACGTCGGGCGTGCGCGCCGAGCATCAGGGCGTTCTCGTAGAAGTGATGCGAGAAGAAATCGATGTGGCCCCTGGTCTCCGCGATGAAGCGGGCCTGGTTGCGATACAACCCGAAGTCCTTTACCTGGACCTGCATGTAGGCTGACGAGGGGCCGCCGACCTTGATGCCCGGCGCGCGCTTGTGGACGGCGTCGGCGACGCGATTGTGGAAGTCGGCGAGCAGGCCCCAGCCGTCGATGCCCTTGCTTTCCTGCCAGTGGTGCGCCCATTCGGACTTCACGCTGCTCTCGTTCTTCACCTCCCACCAGGCGGCGGTGAAACCGCCATCCCGGATCTGGTCCTCGACATAGGCCGCGGCGAGTTCGGCCGCTTCGTCGAAACGATTCGTCAGCGGCGTGCCGCGGCCTTCCAGGGGGACGGACATGAATTCCGGCCAGTCGTTGAAGCAGAGCGCGAAGGGTTTCTCCTTGAACAAGGGGATCGTGCGGCGTTGGCGTTGGCCGGCGTCATGGCGCTCAAAGAAGGTCAGGTCGGCCGCGCCCGGTTTGTCCTTTCGTTCCTTGAGGGTCTCCATCTTTCCCCAGCCCTTCGTCAGCGCGGGGTTGAACTTGAAGGCGCCGCGTCCGGGCAGGAAGTTGCGTTCGGCCGCCCATTTCTCAAACGACTCATGGACGACGCCCGGGGTCTCGTGAATGCGGAACCATTTATCCCGTTGCAGTTCAATCGCGCCGCCGATCGACAACTCATGTTCCGTGTCGATGGAAACCTCCACCCTCTCTCGCGGCAGCTCCGATCCCAGGTCGCGATAGGGGATGTCGTCGAACGTCGGCGGGATCGCCTTCTGCGCGATGAAGATGACGTTGTCGATGCGGCAGATCGCGTCCTCATCCTTCATCAGGAAGCGGATCTTCATCGTGTCGAAGGGCTTGTCGGTGACCGGCACGGTCGGCATCTGGACGCGGTAGAACTTCTTCACCTGCATGCTGCGCGGCGGCGCCTGGTCCGGCGAAAAGGGGGAGACGCGGACTTCCTTGATCTTGTCCAGATCCTCGCCCTGAAAACCGAAGTGTCGGAACAGGACGGCAATGCGCTCCGTTCCGGCCGGCATGACAATCTCATCGCCGTGACGAAGTTCCCGCGTTTCCTCAAGAATGGTCAATTCCTTCAGCCCGTGATCGCGTCCGGTTCCGCGGAAGACGGTCTTGCGGCCCTTCGTGTAGGCGTCGAACAGGTAATCGTGAAGGGCCTTGGCCCGTTGGCCTTCGGGGCTGAGTCGCTGGGCTTGGGCGCACAGAGGCGCTGTCAACAGAACGGCGAGCGCGATCCTTGAAACGGTTTGACGCAAGAAGCGGTCTTTGAAGGTTGGGCGGCGCATCGGATTCCGGAATCGGGTCGTTGAAGTCAGATTGGCCCGGCAGGCATCTCGGCCTCAAGACCAATTGACAGGGCGTGCGTATGAACGGCAATCGCAACAGCTTAGCAGATGCAGCGGCGGCGTTTGAAGGTCAAAGGGAGTCACAGGGCGAGCGCATGAGTCAACAATCGCAACAGCTTCGCAGATGTAGCGTCGGCTGTGTCAGCCGAGAAGCGGAACGATCATGCGACAGTCATCGACTGCTCTCACAGAGAGCACGCTACAACTTACTTATGGGGCGCTTTTGCTCGACTCATGCGAAGCCCTGAAGGGAGTCATTGCCTTCCTGAGCTTGTCGCGTAGACTCCTGCGCTCTCAGGAAATGCGGGAATAACATGATCAAAACAGCCATTACAGTCAGTCTTGTCGAGGAAGCCAAGGGCGGTCCTTTCGTTCTTTGGGACGGAGTTGAAAAGGGGTGCGAAACCGCCGCCGAGCTCGGCTACGACGCCATTGAGATTTTTGCTCCCTCCCATGAGGCCGTGCCGGTGGACACGCTCAAGGGGTTGCTCGAGAAGAACAACATCGGCCTCGCCGCCGTCGGCACGGGCGCCGGCATGGTGAAGCACAAGCTCAACCTCTGCGATCCGGACGAATCCAAGCGCAATGCCGCCAAGGATTTCATCCGGAACATGATCAACTATGGCGCGCAGTTTGGCGTTCCCGCCATCATCGGGTCCATGCAGGGGCGCTGGGGAGGCGACATCAGCAAGGAGCAGGCCTTCGACTGGCTTCGCGCCGCGCTGAACGAACTGGGCCCCGTCGCCGGGGAGCAGGGGACCTTCCTGATCTACGAGCCGCTCAATCGCTACGAGACGAACATGTGCAACACGGTGGCCGAGGGCGTTGCGCTGATGGAGTCGCTTGACACCGCCGACGTGAAGTTGCTGGCCGATGTGTTCCACTTGGGCATCGAAGAGGACAATCCCGCCGAAGCCATGCGCTCCGGCAAGGGCCACATCGGGCACGTCCATTTCGTGGATTCCAACCGCAAGGCCGCCGGCATGGGGCACCTCGACCTGAAATCGATCGCCGATGCGTTGATCGAGATGGAGTATCCCTACTTCGTTTCGGCCGAGTGCTTTCCCACGCCGGATTCACTGACCGCGGCGAAGAACACGATCGAGGCTTACAAGACGCTTTTCCCGCGGTAGCGATTGGCTCACTTCGGCAGGACCCAGATGTTGCGGAAGAACACGGGGTTGCCGTGGTTTTGCAGGAAAATGGGGCCGCCCTCGTCCTTGATCTCGCCGCGGACAGGCGCGGCGGTGGTGTGGGTCTTGTTGAGTTCCTGGTCTTCATGGACGATCACGCCGTTGAGCTTCACCGTGATTCGCGGCCACGCCGTGCGCTTGCCGCTTTCATCGAACTTGGCGGCGGTGATTTCCACATCGTAGGTCTGCCAGGCGAGGGGCGGGAGGCACATGTTCAACCTGGGCGCGGCGATGGAATAGATCCCGCCGGTCTCGTTCATGCGGCTGTCCAACCCGAATGAATCGAGGACCTGCGTCTCCCAACGGCCGCCGTAGTAGACGCCGCTGTTGCCTCGTCCCTGTCCGCGGGCGTGCGGTTTGTAGGGCGTGCGGAATTCGAGGTGAATCTCGCAGTCCTTGAAGGTCTTCTCGCTGGTCGTTCCGGTGGCGGCCAGCAGGCCGTCGACAACCTTGCCATTCTTCCAACCATCGGCGGAACTGCCGTCGAAAAGAACCACGGCGCCTTTCGGCGGTTTCATTCCCACGGTCGGGCTTTGGCGCTCGATGCGCGGCAATTCAAAGCGCTCGCCCCGGATGCGGCCCTTCATTCGGTTGTTCTTGATCACGGCTTGGATGCCGTCGCTCTCACTTTCAAACAGGACGACATCCTCCTTCACCGCCCCGGCCACGCGGACGCGGTTTCTTCCCTTGGTCCATCCCAGGCCGGGGAGTCCGCCTTCAAGGAAGTAGGCGTCGAATCCGCCGTCGCCCAGCGCGACCACCTGCACGCCCAACGCCGCGCCTTGCTTGGCGCTGCCGTATTCGCCCTGGATCGAGAAATCGGGATCTTCCCTGCGCGCTGTTTCCAGATCGGTCCAGGCCTTGTTCTTGTCGGCCGCCTGCGCGAGCGAGACGGCAAAGGCGAGCGCGGCGACGAGGGTTGTCTGAAGAATTCGTTTCATGGGATGAGTTTTAAGCGATCGAATGAAGCGTGGCCAGTCGAACGGAGGGGGGGGATGTAGGGGCGGCTGTGTCAGGTGAAAAGCGGAACCATCATGCGAGCGCTGTCGTTCGCGCTGACACAGCGCACGACATTCCCTTCGGGGTTGTTTTTGCAGTTCATGCGTGAGCCTCTGAATTCCACCTTGGTCTTTTGCCGTCCCCGGCGATACTGGCGCGGCGATATGAAGACGCGCGCAATACTGATCACCTTCCTGTTGTTGGGCTGTCTTGGCGCCGCCCAAGCCGAATCCGTTCCGAAGAACCTGCTGGGCGATTGGTCGTTGAATCTCGATTCCGGGGAACCCGCCTGGATGAGCGTCGGCGAGACGAAGGTCCGCATGCGGATTTATGTCGGCTCCGAGGGGCCATTCAAGATTGCAAAGGTCGAAAAGGGGCGGATCCACTTCACGGCGCAACGAAAGCGGAGGAAGAAGGCCGGCAAGGATTTCATCCGGAGGAACGTCGAAGTGGGCGTCACCCACGGCGCGCTCGACGGTGTGATCATCCACACGCCGAACAATGGCGGGGAAGTCCGTCGCGTCCACTTCACCGGAAAGCGCATTCCGCCCATGCCGAAATTGCCGCCGGATCTGTCCAAGGTTCGCTTCGGTCATCCCGTCTCCCTTTTCAATGGCAGGGACCTCGCCGGTTGGCGGGCTCATGAGAAGGACAAGAAATTTGGCTGGAGCGTGAAGGATGGACTGCTGGTGAATGAGACGCCCAAGACCGATTTCAGCGCCACCGGCGATTATGCGAATCTTCGCACCGAGGCGGAGTTCGAAGACTTCTGGCTGCATGCGGAGTTCCTGATCGAGGCGCAACGCAACAGCGGCATCTACCTTCGCGGCATGTATGAGGCGCAGGTCGTCGATCGCGACAGCCGCATGCAGGGCATCCAGGGCCCGGGCGCGATCTTCAGTCGCATTGCGCCGAGCAAGAATGCCGCGAATCCGCCCGGCGAATGGAACGCCTATGACATCACTCTCGTGAATCGCCACGTCACTGTCTTGCTCAACGGCGTCAAGGTCATCGACAACCAGCCCGTCATCGGCCCCACCGGCGGCGCGATCAAGACGGACCCCATGGCGCCCGGCCCCATCTACCTTCAAGGTGACCACACCGCAGTGAAATACCGGAACATTTATCTGGCCCCGGTCGTGGATGGGGAGTGAGGACGGGGCAGCGCGTTCCATGCCGAGGCCGAGGCCATTCGACGCGCGGTGGAGAACCGAAAGACATTTGCCGCATGATGGAAAGAGCCGGTGGTCCTGCGACCGTCGGGCGGGGCTGCGCGGTCTGCTTGCTTCTCCCGATTCGCGGCTGTCTTCGCATTCTTCGGCCTGGCGTCAGTTGACCGCCGCAACAATAAGGCCAAACAGGAGGAATCCCCAAAACGCGAGCACCAGTTCGGGCATCCGGCCTTTCACTTCAGGCGTGGCCTGAATGATTTGCGCGTAGTCGACGCCGAATACGCGGTTGGACTTCGAGTCCAACATGACGCGGAGGACATAGCCCAGCAGCAGCCCCATATGCAGGGCGCGGATCAGGCTTGGGTTGAATAGCTGTAACGCGAAACCGGCAACAGCGCAGCATGTCGTCGCATACCTGGCCCATGGACGAAATCGCCACAGGCCGGAGCCCATCCAAACAAGAGCGGGCGAAGTGATTCCGAGAATCAATCCCGCAACGAACCGATGTTTCAATTCCGAAGGCGGAGTGACCAAGTCCGGCGCCTGCGAAAGAAGCCAGAGCCCGAATGCCGATGAGACAACGCCGACGAGCATGTAGAACATCGCGACCGACTGGATGTGTAACTCTTGTCCGCGATGTTGTTCCCTGATGGTCTTCGGATCTGACCTTGCCGCTTCTTCGGCTTCGGCCTCCATCCTTTCCCGGGCCACCACAAGCGCCTCCCGCCGGTCACGGTCCTGCTTTGAACGACAGGCATCGCAAATGGCCTTTCCATCGATGGTGGTCAGATACTCCAGAAAGGTCGGTTCGCCACACAGGAAGCAGGGGGACATTCCACCGGACTCGTCCTCAGCTGTCTCCGTTTCCGTGACTATTTGCGAAACGGAAATGCCGGTTTGCCGCTGGGACCGGCGCCGCCGACGCAAGACAACGTGTAGCTGTCTCTCGACCTCCGGTAATTCACCGCCTCATTCTCGTAGGGGTTGGAAGGGACTTCCGGCAGATAGTCCGGCACGAGATCGTCAAGCCGTCGCGGGATCTCCCCTAGATTTCGCGACCGGTAATGCTCGATCGCAATTGCCGTGAGCAGACAGCGTTGATTGGCGACGATCTCCGCCTCTTTCCTCATTACACTGGGCATGGCAGCAAGCATGAGTCACGGCTGTATGGAGGGGAAAAGCGTTGCATCTGAATCCTTGAGTTTCTGTTCGATCCGCGCGATCAGGAGGCTGATGCCGCGCAACCGTTCGCGGAAGGGCAGCTTCATCAGTTCCAAGCGCTCTGACATGTAGTTGATGAACAGCAGGGCATCCTCCGCCAGTTGACCGGAACGAGCGAGATTCTGGATCGCGGCGAGCTTCACCTTTCTCGTCCAAGCAGGATCCGTGTCGGCGCTTGAATTGGCTGGTTCCAAGCGTTCCGAAATCGGTAAATGAAAAACAAGGGAAGCCTCGAGAAGCTCATCATGGCTGTGAATCAACAGATCGGTGGCTGTGTAGATCTCAAATTCCAGAGCTCTCCGCCAGGGTTTGCTCCGGTGGCAGGCGGCGACCAGTTCACGGAGTTTTTCGAGATCTTCCGCGGCCACGTCACGGGAGGCCAACAGGAACCAGATGGCAACGAAAGCGTCGTCCTGGCACGAGCCGCGAATGATCTGTGAATAGCCCAATGGTTCAGGCTCCAGCAGGGACGCCAACCTGAAGATGTCGGCAATGCAGTCGATGGATTCCCCGGTGGTTGTTTCCGTCCATGCAAGATGAACGGCGCGCAACGCCAACATGGAACTGGCGGTTTTAAGGAGCGGGAGATGATGCAATGAAGTCGAGGGATGCACTTCACTGGTGGATAGGAATTGCGCGGAGCCTATGTCCCATTCCTTTCGGAATTCGTCCAGCGCGCCGCCGTGAGTCGCGAAAAACGAGTCCATTTCCCGGACCTGATCCGTCGTGAAAGCGGCTGGCGTATTGTTGAATCTGACTTCGCCGATGAACGGCAATCGGGAGTATTGCCGTATCAGTTCTGTCCGATTCCCAAGCCGGCGCAGGGCGTTGGTAATTCCGATCGCCGCGTTCTCTCCGTCCCCAAGTTCCGGGTAATCGGCGGCTAGTCGCTCATAAGTGACACTCTATCCCTCCGCTTCGAGTTCCGCCAATCTTGCCTCGACCTGAGCCCGGCCCTTGACTTGCGGTGAATCTGAGGGGAACAGCCACTGGGAAGCAAAATAGCAGCACAAGACCAGATGTGTGGCGAGAAACGCGAACGCAATTCGTTTAAGCGCGGGCGGGGTTGGTATCGCGCGCGATGCCTCAGCCTCAGTCATGCGTCTGGCGAATGCGCTTTCCCCATCCCCTTTATCCGATTCCGAACGATTGCCTCCGCGCCGCCACGGCTTGTTCGGACGCGCTCGTTCTTACTTTACCCGCAACAGTTTCATGATGCGGCCGTCGACGTTCCAGTCCTGGACGTAGAGGCTGCCGTCCTTGGCCCAGTAGGAGCCGTGGGTGCCGCTGAAGACGCCTTCGACCCAGTCCGCCTGCTTTACGCCGTAGCTGCGTCCCTTTTTGGCGTCGGGGTTGTGGCCGAGCACGGCCATGATGGTGTTGGTCTTGTCGAGGACGACCACGCGGCCGTGGAGATCGGGGACGGAGACGTAGTCGCCTTGGATGGCCACCGACGTGGGCATGCCCAGTCCGGTGACGACGACCTCAATGAACTCGCCCTCCAGGCTGTAGTGCAGCAGGCGGCCCTTGGGTTGGTGGTTGCGGTCGCAGATCAGCAGGCGCGGCGGATCATAGCGGGTGTCGAGCGTCATGCCGTGGCAGGTGTTGAACTCCTTCAGGCCGTTGCCCTTCTTGCCGAAGTGGCTCTTGTATTTCCCGTTCTTGTCGAAGACGAAGATGACGTTGCTGGCGTAGCCGTCGGCCACGTAGATGTCGCCGTTGGGCGCGACGGTGACGGCGGTGGGATTGTATTTGATCGGGTTGAGGCCGGATTCCTTGGGGAAGGGGAGATTCAGGGCGATCTTGCCGTTGTCCGCGCGGAACTTGACGGCCTCGCGGTTCTTGTTGCGCGCGCCGTAGATGTATTCCACGCCATTCTCCTCGCGGATCTCGATGTCGTGCATGCTCATGTATTCGGCGCCCACGTATTCGCGGAGCTTCTTGCCGTTGGCGTTGAAGACATACACGCCCTTGTTGGCGCTGGTATAGACATTGCCGGCCTTGTCCACGACCACGCCGCCATGCGTGCTGCCGATCTGGGATTTGCCGTCGGCTCCGAGTCCCCAGCCGGGAACGGTGTCGAAGGTCATGCCGCCGCTGCCCATGCGGACGGGCTTGGCGCCGGCGGCGAAGGTGGAGGCGGTGAACTGCGCTGCGAGGGCGGCGGCGGCGAGGAAGGCAAAGGTCTTTTTCATGTTTGGCAAGTGACTGTCTGGAAGACTGAACGCTGAAGTCGAAGCGGCATGGTTGCAAGATTCAAATCGGGAAGGTTCCGTTCATGCCGGAGGCCAGACTGCGCTGTAGAACAGCGCCGCCGCCACGCCGCCAAGGCAGGGGCCGACGACCGGAATCCAGGCGTAGCTCCAATCGGAATCGCCCTTGCCCTCGATGGGCAGGATGAAATGGGCGATGCGGGGTCCCAGGTCGCGGGCGGGGTTAATGGCGTAACCGGTCGGACCGCCCAGTGACAGTCCGATGGCGAAGACCAGCAGTCCGACCAGCAGCGGCCCGAGGCCGACATCCCAGCCGGCGTCGGGATTCAGATTGTCCGGGCGAAGGATCGCCAGCACGCCGAGCACAAGCATGAAGGTTCCGATGAATTCCGTGATCAGGTTGGAGACGGTGTGGCGGATTGCCGGCGCGGTGCAGAAGACGCCGAGTTTGGTCGGCTTGGCGTCCGTTTCCTTCCAGTGCGGCAGGTAGGCCAGCCAGACGAGCGTGGCGCCCGCGAAGGCTCCGCTAAGCTGCGCCGCCAGGTAGCCGGGCACGTGGCCCATCTCGAGGCTTCCGATGGATGCCATGCCCAGCGTGACGGCGGGGTTGAGGTGCGCGCCGCTGATCCAGCCCACGCAGTAGACCGCCATGGCCACCGCCATTCCCCAACCGGCGGTGATGACAATCCAGCCTGAGTTGGCGCCCTTGGACTTGGCGAGGCAGACGTTGGCGACCACTCCGTCGCCCAACAGGATCAGGATCATGGTTCCGAGGAATTCAGCGAGATAGGGAGACATGGGGGACGGCCTTTCTTTTTGGAGTGAGGCTGGAAACCTAACCGTCTGGAATACCCTCGTCCATCTGGAACTGGCGAAACCCGCCGAGACGGGCCCGGTTCAAGGATGGAACGCCACAAAAAAACCGGACCCGCAGTCCGGTCATGGCGCCTGCCACGTGTAGTGTCGCGGAATCTCCGGCCAGGGGTTCTGATAGAAATCGCCCGGCTTGGGCAGGGGCTTTTCGAAGAAGATGAAATCGGCGAAGTCGGCCAGGGCCTTCCAGTCGTCGACGCCCTGGGCGTGTCCGCCCGGGCGATACCATTGGGCGCAGCGTTCCTTGATGCCCATCCAGTCGTAGACCTCCCGCGCCGCGCGCCAAGTGATCATGCTGCCCTTGACGTTCAGCGGATCGGACGTCCCGTTGGAATTGAACCAGGCGCGCGGGGCGATCGACGCCTTGATGAAATGCAGGTCGAAGGGGAGGCGATCCTCATGGTCGCCGAAGGGGACGAGGTTCTGATGATACTAGTAGCCGGAATGGAGGTGGGCCATCTTGGATTTGATGAAGCGGCTCTTGTCGCCGGCCCGATGACAACCGGTGGTGATCGAGCCCCCGGCGTTGGGCGCGACGATCGCGACGCGGGTGTCGGTCATCCCCATCAAGGCCGCGGTCTGGCCGCCGCGGGAGTGGCCGGTGTTGACGATCCGTTTCATGTCGACCTGCGGCAGGGTGGACAACCAGTTGAGCGTGACGCTGCCGCCCCAGGCCCAGACGCGGAGGCAGCCCCAGTCGTGTCCCGGGTGCGCGCGTCGAGCGTCGCCAATGTCGCGCTTCTTCTTCGCGGCCGGATCCTTGCCCCAGTCCGGGTGCAGATCCGTGCGGTCGTAGCTGACGATCAGGTAGCCCCGGCCGATCAAATCCGCGACGACGGTTTCTTCGAACTCAAAACCGTCAGGCGCGTTGTGAACGACCGTGGGGAAAGGGGGGGCGCCTTGGGTCGGTTCATGAATCTCCAAGGCCATGGAAACAGAATGCCCCGGGCCGAAGCTCAGCTTCGTCTTTCGCTTGATCGCCTTGCCGCCGAGTTCCTTTTCCTCGGAAAGAGTCTCCGCCCTGATTGAATCTGGCGCCGGCGGCTTCGGCGCGCGGCCGAACTGGTAGTGCAGCACGATGTCGATCATCTCCTGTCGCCGGCGTTTCCAATCCGTTCGATTCTTCACCGGCGTTCCGTCGAGGAAGACGAAGGGATTGGGCAGTTCCTCGACGACCGGGAGTTTGTCGATCGTCGGGAAGCGGTTCGCCTGAATGGCGTTCGTCTGCGCGTTTGTGAGGGTGGGAACGGTCAACAGGGCGCAGGTCAGAAAAACTCTGGGGATCATGTGCCCAGCTTGGCAGACTTGCGAAACGATGCGCGAGAACGGAATCGTGCAATCGCGCTCGCGCGGGCGCGGTCTGGGCGCGTTTATGGGGGCGGCATGTCGCCAGGGCGGTTGCGCGTTTTCGCTCTTCATTGGCAGGGAGGCCATGACATGATGCGCCGCATTGCCCGATGAACAGAACACTTCCAGTTTCTCGTTGTGCGACAGCCTGCCTGTTGTTGTTTGCGCTGATTCCGACCACAAACGCCGAAGTCCGCCTGCCCGGGTTTTTCAGCGATCACATGATTCTGCAGCAGCAGACGAAGAACGCGATCTGGGGTTGGGCCGAGCCGGGAGAGACGGTGACGGTGTCCGCGAGTTGGGGTGGTTCGGCGAGCGCGACGACGGGGAAGGAGGGCAGGTGGAAGCTGTTTATGCCGACGCCCGGGCATCGGATCGGAGAATCGCTGATCGTTCGCGGCCGGAACGAAATCTGGATCAAAAACGTCGCCGTCGGGGAGGTCTGGTTGTGCGCCGGGCAGTCGAACATGGGGTGGTCGACCGGCAATTCCTTTGCGGCCGAAGGCGAGGCCGATGTGGACCTGCCCAACCTGCGCATCTATCGATCCGAACGCGAGCATTGGCACGAACCTCTGGAGGAGAATCGCGATCGCCTGGCCCGCTGGAAACCCTGTGATCCCAAGGCGGCGGCGGAGACTTCAGCGGTGGCCTATTGGTTTGGCAAGACGCTTCACCAAAAGCTCGGCGTGCCGGTCGGCATCATTCAACGCGCCTACGCTGGCACACCCGTCGAGGGCTGGATGCCGTGGGAGATTCAGAAGAGTGATCCGCGCGCCGTCGCGCACCGGCGACGATACGACGACAATGCCCAACGCATTCTCAGTCGCGACGCTGATGCCGGAAAGAAGGCCCTAGTCGCTTTTGGCCAGGAGCTTGCCGACTACAACGCGCGGATCGACGCCGGCGAGACGATGAAGAATGCGGTCAAGCAACTTGCGCCGCCGATCATCACCAAGCCGGCGGACCTCGGGCATCAGTATCCCGCGCATATTTACAACGCGATGATCCATCCGGTCCGCGGCTACGGCATTCGCGGGATGATCTGGTATCAGGGCGAGCGCAATTCCAAGAACGCGCCGCAGGCCTTTCACTACCGGGAGCAACTCGGCCGATTGATCCGTCATTACCGGGAATCCTGGCATCGGGAGTCGGACGGCAATGTGGCCAGGGACTTTCCCTTTCAGTTCACGCAGTTGCCCGGTTGGAATCCAGCGCAGACCCGGCCGGTCGAAGGCGTCGAAGCCCCTTGGGTTGTGAATCGTGAATCGATGCGGTTGGTCGAACGCGATGTTCCCAACACCGGCATGGCGGTCGCCATCGATACCGGCGACGCGGTGGAGTTGCATCCGAAGAACAAGCAGCCTCTCGGGATCCGGCACGCGTTGCTGGCCCTGGCGAACACTTACGGGCGGAAGGTTGTCGGGTCGGGGCCGCGCTTTGAATCGCACGCGGTAAAGGGCGGAAAGGTTGTCTTGAACTTCAGTTCGGTCGGCGGTGGGTTGATGGCCGGGCGTGATGGGGAACTGGACTCGTTTGCCATCGCCGGCGACGACCGCGTGTGGCATTGGGCCGAGACGGCAATCGTGGGCGACAGTGTCGCGGTTTCCTCGCCCAAGGTTCCGAATCCGAAAGCCGTCCGTTACGCGTGGGCGATGAATCCCTCGCAACGCAACCTGCTCTACAACCGCGAGGGTTTGCCGGCTTCGCCGTTCCGCACGGACGACTGGCCGTTGTTCGATGCCGACGCGGAATTGGTTGAAGTTCTCAAGCCGCGCAAGCCGGAGGGTTATGTCGCCAGGGATTGGAAACGACCCGTCATGGTCGCGGCGCCGGAAACGAAGGTCGCGGTGACTGTTGCGCCCAGGCCAGCCGCCCCCGCGCCGGTTCCAATGCCGAAGGAACCGCCGAAGCGTCCCGGGCCCGCCAACGGCCTTGCCCCCGAAGTCGCGGATCTGAACGCCGAGGATGTGTCCTGGGCGCTGGAGGCGAAGCTGCCCGATCTGGAGGAGCCGTTCATCAACCCCGCGCCGAATGATCGGCGCGACGGCATTCCGGTCGCGCGGTTGACCCGTCAGCATGGCGACCGGCGGGCGATCCTTCGCTTTGCGCGCGAATTGGCCGCCGGCGAACATGGCGAGATCGACAGCTTTCTCCTGATGAAGGACGAGCGGTTGCTCTTCGAATGTTACTTCCGTCGTGGACGCGCGAATTACCCGCACTTTCAGATGTCGATCACCAAGTCCTACACCGCCATGGCGATCGGTCGCGCGATTCAGCTCGGGCATCTGAGTCTGGCGGATCTGGATCGGCCGGTCGTCGGCTTCCTCAAGAAACTGGATACAGCGGAGTTCGTCGTCGGCGCGGACAAGATCACCCTGGCCGAGGCGATGAACATGCGTTCCGGCATCCGCATCGACAAGGCGCGCGCGAGGGAACTCATTAAGAAACCGGCGCAGTTGAAGGGGCAGGGACAGATCCAGGCCTGGTTGGAGAACAGCGCGCCCATCCCGCCCGCGCCGCGTGAATTCAAGTACCAGTCGACCGATCCCTCGATCGCGATGCAGGTCCTTGAGGCGGTCGTGCCCGGCTCCGCGCGGGATTTCATCGAAAACGAATTGCTGAGCAAAATGGGCGTCATGAACTTCGCCTGGCAGGACGACGTCAGCGGGTTCCCCAAGGCGGCGGCCGGAAGCAGCATGCGTTCGCGCGACATGCTCAAGTGGGGCCTGCTCGTGATGAACGGCGGCAAGTGGAATGGCGAGCAGTTGATTCCCAAGGCGTTTCTGGAGCAGGCGACCCGTCGATTGCACACGAACCTGCGGGCCGACAGCTACGGCTTCTTCTGGTGGCGACACGACATGCAGGTCGGTGAAAGGAAGTTTGACTGCATCAGCGGACGCGGCGCGGGAGGGCAATTCCTGCTGATGCTGCCCGAGTTGCAACTCATTGCCGTCATTACCGCCCACAACAAGGGCATGGGAAGCATGCTGAAGACCTTTCCCGAGCGGGTCTTGGGAGCGTTGAAGACGGAGTGAGGGGATGGTTCATGAA
>JAYPGD010000006.1:0-32433 GCA_038126655.1 Verrucomicrobiales bacterium | reverse complement strand
TCCTTCCAGACCGTGTAGTAAAGCTCCTTGTCCGCGGGATTCGCCGGCAGCGTCGCGTGAATGACCGCCGTGTTCCGCCGCCACTTGTGATTCACGATCTTTGCGCGACCGGCAACAGGGACCGTTTTCCATCCGCCCTGGGGATTCGGCGTGTCCGCAATGCGCAGCTCCGCCTTCTTTCCATCGGACGCAAACAGTCCCACAAAGCGAACGCTCCATTTCCCATGTGCGCCCTGTTTCAATGTGTCGCCCAGCGGATAGCAGACGAGGCAGTCATTGGCGGGAGAATCCTCCTCCTGGGCGATCGATTCACGAGACAGGACATCGATCTCGTTCAGTTCAAAGTCCGTCAATCCGCGCGCGGCAACGCCGACATAGCCGTCGACAAACCGGCGCGGGACCGTCCGACGAATCTCCTTCGTCTGCCCGCCCGGCCCCGAAAGCCGCGCCTTCACCGTAGCGTTCTGCCGATCGGTCAATTCGACCGCGATCATGATCGCAATCTTGTCGCCGGGCTTGATCGGCGGCGCGTCCGTCAGGGCAGCCTTCCTCCCCCCCTTGTTCCGCGCGCCCTTCGGCAGACTGACAAAGCCGAATTGCCCGTCGTCGGACCAACCGATCACCGTGGAGTTGCGGACCTTGCCATAGCTTTCGAAGACGCTTTTGGCGCCGAGCGCAATGCCCATCAACCCATAACCGGGCTGAAACATCTTCCAGGCATCCGAATCGCCTTCCCTCCGGACATCCGCGACCCCGCGAAAGGTGAACGTCGCCGAGATGGTGTAGCGGCCTTCAGAGTATTTCTGATCCCGCCGGTAGATCACCCCGATGGGCGGCGACGGATCGTAGTCCGTGTTCATCACGCCGCCATTCCGCCTGTGCGTCTCGTAATGAAACGGAAACCCGGTCGAACGCGCGCGATCTCCGTAGTTGCCGAATCGCCGACGCAACGCGCCGTCCTTGATCTGCCAATAGCCCGGGTTCAACGACTCCCAGTCATGCGGGACCACCAGGGAATCCGGCTGATTGAATTGGATCCGATCCGCTCGCTGCGCCAATGCGGAAGACAGAGCGAATCTGCCCACCGCGGCGGCGGTCGCCGCCGCGCCGGAAAGCTTCAGGAAGTCGCGCCGCGGAAGCGCGCTCGATGAGCGCTGCTCGTCGGATTCAGGTATGGAATGGAAATCGGATTGGGATGAAGGCATGGCGGGTCTGGTTCTGGATTGACGCGAATCCTCCCTCAACCGCCCCCATTTGCCAAGCGCGCGGCGCAACACGAACAGCCTCAAGCAAGCAAGGCGAGGCCACGGTCAACAGCGCGCGCGAGCCCCTCTGCGAAGGGCGCCTGTCAACGATGCCTCGTCAACCAAACACCTCGGGCACACCTTCCTCCAGCATCCTCAACCGATCGTTGATGCCGGCCGCATGGGCGAGCTTCTTCAGCCAGCGCGGCGGTTCGTCCATTTCCTCGAAGGAGAGTTTGAACGCCCCATAATGCATCGGGACGAGCCACTTGGAATTCAGGTCCTTGAACACCTTGACCGCGTCATCGGGCCCCATGTGAGTCGTCCGGAAGGTGTCGGGGTAATAGGCGCCGATCGGCAACAGGGCAATTTCCGGCGCGAGGCGTTCGCCGATCTCCTTGAAGCCATCGTAGTAGGCGCTGTCGCCGGCGTGGTAGAGGGTCCGTCCCTGGTGCTCCAACACGAAGCCGCCATAGCCGCGGTGCGTGTCGCGGAGGGTTCGCGCGCCCCAGTGCTTGCTCGGCGTGAGCGTCACCTTCCAGTCGCCGTGGTTGTAGCTTTCCCACCACTTCAGCTCAACGATCTCCTTGAAACCGAGTCCGCGCGCCAGGTCCGCCATCCCCCACGGCATGACGCCAACCTTCGGCGAGGGCAGCTTCTTAAGCGTCGGCTTGTGAAAATGATCGAAGTGCGCGTGCGTCAACAGCACCAGGTCGATCGGCGGAAGATGTTGGATCTTCATCCCGGCGCGCTTGATGCGTTTCAACAGGAACAGCCAATTCGCAAAATTCGGATCGATCAACACATTCAGGTCCGTGTGCTGAACCAGGAAGGAGGCGTGTCCGATCCAGGTCAACGCCACCTGGCCTTCATCGATCTCGGGAAACTCCGGTTCGAGATGCTCGCCATGCCGCCGTGTGAGCCAGGCCTTCCACACCATCTCGTGAAAGAACGTGCGCGGGTTGAAATGATTGCAGGGAGTCAACTCCTTGAACGAACGCGGCAGACGCCGCTTCCCGCCGCCCGGCGCGTCAGGCGTCGGCGTCGTGGCGGAATTGTCAGGCGCGCTCATGGGGAGGATTCGAATGACTTCTTTATTGAATAGGCCGAACCGGCGCCTGCGTCGAACTCTGCGAACGACATAAACCGAAAGGTTCATCATGAAAAAGACAATTTTACTTCTGACAGCGGCCGCGCTCACTGCGGCCGGAACCCAACCGGCCCAGGCCGGCGACAAGGAATGGGCCACCGCAGGCAAGGTGTTGACCGGCGTCGTCGCCGGCGCCGTGCTCGCCAAGACCATTCATCACCATCGGAGCGCTCCGGTCTACACGCAGACCACCACCACGACCTACACCTCGCCGGCCTACCGGACGACGCCGGTCGTCGTGCAACAGCCCGTTGTGGTCCGACAACCCGCCCCGGTCGTCGTGCAACAGCCCGTGGTCGTGGAAAAGCGCGTGGTCTATCAACCCGCCACCGTCGTCTACCAGCAGGCGCCGGTGGTTTATCAACCCGCCCCCGTGGTGGTTCGCCATGCCCCGGTCGTCTGCCCGACGCCCGTCGTGGTCCACCGTCCGGTCTACGCCCCGGTTCGTTCGGGCCTCAGCTTCCACATCGGTTTCGGAAGCGGACACCGGCATTACACCCACCACCGTCATGGATATCAGCCCGGCCGCGGGCATGGCCGCGGACACGGCCATGGAAGACATTGACCCCCCGCAGTAGAAACAGGCGCGAAGCCTGCGTGTCTGGCGACGCGGCGCCGTCCGTCCCTCCCCCGGGGCGGGCGGCGTTTTCTTTTTTTGTTTGCCCGCCCCGATGCCAACGCGTTTAACGGACCCCATGAGCGACGTGATCGACCGACTGGACGCCTTTCTCCGCAAGCCGCCGACATTGGGCGCCGATGTCTATATCGCCCGGGGCGCCGTGGTGGTCGGCGACGTGACCTTGGGCGACCGGGCCAACATCTGGTACAACGCCGTGCTGCGCGGCGACATCAACCGCATCGAAGTCGGCTCCGACACCAACATCCAGGACAACGCTGTCCTGCACATTTCCGACGATTTCCCCTGCATCGTCGGCGACCGCGTCACCGTCGGCCACAGCGCCGTCGTGCACGCCTGCGCCGTAGGCGACGAATGCCTGATAGGCATGGGCTCCACCATCCTCGACGGCGCCGTGATCGGGGATCATTGCATCATCGGGGCGAACACCCTGGTGTCGATGGGCCGCAAGATTCCGTCCCGCTCCCTCGTCCTGGGCTCCCCCGGCAAGGTCGTGCGCGAATTGACGGAAAAGGAAATCGCCTCGCTGCCGGCCATGGCGGCCAAATACTCCATATACGGCCAATACTGCCTCCAACACGGCATCAATGTCTCCGAGCCGTTGCCGAGCTGAATCGCGCCGGCAAACACTGACACTTGAACGGACGTGATTGGAACCGGGACAAGGCAAGGTGAACGGAGCGCGGCTGTTTCGGAGACCAGCCGCAGCAGCGCAGCAAAGCGCCGGCGTCCAGGTCTGGCCGCGCGCGAATCCGATCCCCAAGTCCCTGCGGCTGGTCCCGAAGACGGGACACAACCGCGCTCCCCCCAGTTGCAATCGCGCCCCGCTTGAATCAGTCGAAACCCGACCGATCCAACGCAAAGCGCTCGACACTTCCCCCGCTTTCAGGCTTACTTCGCGCCGTTTGTTTTTCCCCTGACGGCACCATGGATCAAGAACTCTTAGCCAAAGCAAAATCCCTCGGATTCTCCGACAAGCAGATCGCCCATCTGACCGGCCGGACCGAGGACGAAATCCGCGCCGAACGCAAGGCCGCCGGCCTCGTGCCCAGTTATCGACTCGTCGACACCTGCGCCGCGGAATTCGAGGCCTACACGCCCTATTTCTATTCCTCCTACGATCGCGGCGACGACGAGATCACACCGAGCGACAAGAAGAAGGTGATGATCCTCGGCGGCGGACCCAACCGGATCGGCCAGGGCATTGAATTCGATTACTGCTGCGTGCACGCGGCCTTCGCGTTGAAGGACGACGGCTTCGAGACCCTGATGGTCAACTCCAACCCGGAGACCGTCTCGACCGACTACGACACCAGCGACAAGCTGTTCTTCGAACCGCTCACGCTGGAGGATGTCCTGCACATCTACGAACGCGAGAACTGCTGGGGCGCGATCGCGCAATTCGGCGGACAAACCCCGCTCAACCTCGCGCTCGGCCTCCAGGCCAACGGCGTCAACATCATCGGCACCTCCCCGCAGAGCATCGAACTCGCCGAGGACCGCAAGCTCTTCGCCGCGATGCTCGACAAGCTCGAGATCCCGCAGCCGCCCAACGGCCTGGCCGTGAACGAGGAGGAGGCCATCGAACACGCCCAACGCCTCGGTTATCCCGTGCTGGTCCGCCCCTCCTTCGTCCTCGGCGGTCGCGCCATGCAGATCGTCTACTCCGACTCCGAACTGCACGAATACATGCGCTACGCGGTCGAGGCCTCGCCCGAACGCCCCGTGCTCGTGGACAAGTTCCTTGAAGACGCCACCGAGATCGACGTCGATTGCATCGCTGACGTCGGCAGGTTCGACAATCCGGACGACGGGACCATCGTGGTCGGCGGCATGTTGGAGCATGTCGAATTCGCCGGCGTGCATTCCGGCGACGCGGCCATGGTGCTGCCGCCGCACACGCTTTCCGAGAAGACCATCCAGACCCTGCGCGAATACACGCACGCCATGGCCAAGGAACTCAAGGTCATCGGTCTGATGAATGTGCAATACGCGGTGAAAGACGATGTCGTCTACGTGCTGGAGGTCAATCCCCGCGCCTCGCGCACCGTGCCCTTCGTCAGCAAGGCCATCGGCCGCCCGCTGGCCAAACTCGCGGCCCAGGTCATGGCCGGCAAGACGCTCAAGGAACTGGAATTCACCGACGAGATCTGGCCCAAGTATTGGGCGGTCAAGGAATCCGTCTTCCCCTTCAACCGCTTCCACGGCCAGGACATCCTGCTCTCCCCCGAAATGCGTTCCACCGGCGAGGTCATGGGACTCGACGCCGACGCCGGCATCGCCTACGCCAAATCCCAGATGGCCGCCGGCTCCGCGCTGCCGGATTCGGGCAGCATTTTCATCAGCGTCAGCGACATGCACAAACAGCACGTCGCCGAAATCGCGAAGATGTTCGCGGACCTGGGCTTCGAAATCGTCTCCACCAGCGGCACGGCCAAGACGCTTGAGGAAGCGGGACTGAAGGTCCGCAAGTTGATGAAACTCTCCGAAGGCCGCCCCAATGCCCTCGACCTCCTCAAGAACAACGAACTGCAACTCGTGGTCAACACGCCTTCAGGCCAGTCGCCCCGCGCCGACGAAGTCAAGATCCGCACGACGGCGGTCTACACCAACACGCCGATCATGACCACGCTCAGCAGCGCCAAGGCCGTCGCCGAAGGCATCGCCGCCCTGCGCAAAAACGGTTATTCAGTGAAGACCGTGCAGGAATATCACTGAGGAAAGTCGGCGCGCACCGCGCAGAAGACGAGCGTCAACCGCTTTGCGTTCAACTTCAAACCCAAGGGTCCGGTCAGTTTGACGTTGCGAGCTTAAATTTGAACGTTGAGCGTTCGTCCGCCCCTCGGAACCCATTCCGCCCCGCCTCCTTCTCCTTGCCCCGCAACCGTTTCGGTTCTACCTTCCTGCCGCGCTGAGACGCCTTTGAATTCATGTCGACGTTGTCTGAAAAAATTGCCTGGGCCATCTACGACTGTGTTTCGTGATCCCATGCCTTGGCGTACAAGAACTCCTTAAACATAGGCTGCGGAGCGGGCGCGGATCTGGACCTGGGCGACGGCGAGGAGGGGATCGACTGCGAACTCAAGCTGCTCAAGGGCTTCGGCGTCAGCCTGACCAACAAGCGCCCCGGCTCCCAACTCCTCGTCAACGGCGAGGCCGTCAACTACACCGAGCTCGCGCTGGGCGAGGATTACGCAGTGAAGGTGGGCCGACATTTCATCGCCCTGCGCGGCGGCAAGAATCTCGAGACCTGGCTTTCGCGACTGGATCACACCAAGTGGTTCCTGCAGGACTCCATGACCGAGGCGCGCGACGGCCCCATGCCCGCGCTGAACCTCTGCCGCGTCGCCCGCGAGAACCGACGCCACCACCGCTCCGCCGTCCGCCCCATGGGCGTGAAAGCCGGGTTTCATCTGCAGAATCTCTGGGATGAATTCGGCCACGACGGCAGCGGCAAACCCGCGTCGGATGACTTCGCCTTTGCCGACGACGATTTCCCGGACGTCGATATCGAAGGGGAAGACGAGGGCGGGACCGTATTCGTCATTCCCGCCGCCGAGGTGATCACCCCGGTGATCCTTTCCGAACAGGAATCTGAATCCAATCTCCCTCCGATTCCCACGGCGGCGCCCGCGCAATCCGACGGAACCGAGGCCGTGCCGGTCGGCATCCCGGTCGCCACGCCGGCCGCTCCGGCCGCGCCTGAACCGACCGAGGAGATCCACGTGACCTGGGAGGATCTCAAGCGCGACGCGCCCGCCGCGCTTCCCGACCAAGGCCCGCTCCAGTGCCCGTCCTGCTGGCTGCGTTTCGACGCGGGAGACATCCTGCACATCGCAGTTCATGATTCGCTGCGCGGCGACCCGCTGCTCGGAGAAACAGCGGCCAAACGATTCCTGCCGACGCGCTTCAACGACGAAGGATTGGCGCTCGATGAATTCAGCCTCCCCTGCCCCGACCTTGCCTGTCCGCATTGCCATCGTCGACTCCCCGCGGGATTTGTCGGAATGCCCCAGCGCATGATCCCCCTGATCGGCGACGTCGGTTCGGGCAAATCCCACTATCTCTCCGCCCTGCTCCGCAGCCTGCCGGAGACGCTGCACCGCGAGTTCGAAATCAGCCTGCAGGACGCGGATCCGGAATCGAACGAAGCCATCAACGCCCGGCAACGCGCGTTGGCCAGCGCCAGATCTCCGGAAGAAGCACACATCCCTCCGACCGTCGTTGACGACGGCTCCTACGATTCGGTCTCACGCTACGGTCGCATGGTCCGATTGCCGCGCCCCTTCGTTGGCCGTGTCAGCTCCCCCGCGCGGGCATTCGCCCCCTTCTCCCTCGCGTTCTTCGACAACCAGGGCTCCGACTTCCTGCCCGGCGCCGACACCCCCGATTCACCCGGGACGCAACATATCGCGCACGCGGCCGGACTCCTGTATCTGTTCGATCCCTTCAGCAATTCCAACTTCCGGAAACTCCTCAACGGCCAGGTCGATCCGCAATCCGCGGGCAAGCCGCTCGACCGGCAGGAGACCCTGCTGGCGGAGACGCTGTTACGCGCCCAGCGGCATCTCAAGCTTTCCCCCGACCGCAAACTCGACACCCCGCTCGCGCTGGTCGTCGGCAAACACGACGCTTGGTCGAACGCCTTCTCCGGGCAGGACCAGAAGCCCGTCATCGCGGACCAGCGTCTCGACCTCGAGGCCATCGACGCCAATTCGGACAAACTGCGCGACCTGCTGCGCGAGACCTGCCCCAAGATCGTCGCCGCCGCCGAATCGATTTCCTCGGAAGTCCGCTACTTCGCCGCCAGCTCATTCGGCCATTCCCCGACACGAATTGACAACGAACGCCTTGCCCCGGATCCGGCGCGCATGGAGCCGACCGGCGTCGACGCTCCGCTGCTCTGGCTGCTCGCGCAAATGGAGCCGGATTTGAAACTGACCTGATTGCCATGGATATCGCCGAAGCCAGACGCCTGGTGCAGCAGATTGTCGATTCACTCGGCGATCCGCGACGCCAGTTCCAGGATCTCAAGCTGGCTCGCGAATACGCGGAGGTCTGCCGAGCAGTCAACCTGCGTCTTGAACAATCCGTGGCGCTGATCCGCGGCGGCCAGGTCGCCGCTGGACTCCATCTCGCCGAAGCCGCGCCGGCCGCGCTGGACATGATCTCCGTTCTCGGATTCCGCGAGGAACGCCAATGGCGGACGCACTGCGAAGGCAAGGACCACCCGGTCCCCAAGGCCTTCAACGACGACCACGTCCATGCGTTGAACGAGGAATTCTCCAAGGACATCGACGCCGGGCACCCGCTCTACCGGGACTATCGCCAGGCCATCCTGTCAGGGCGCGACGACCGCGCCCTGGCCATCCTGAGGTTGATCGGACGGCTGAAGCCGGACAATGCCGACGCCGCCGCGGAAGCCGCCCGCCTGGAAAAGAAGTTTGCGCGCGCGCGTCTGGAGAAGCTCGAAGCCGCCGTGGAGAAAGACGACGAGGGCGCGACCCTGGGAATTCTCGCGGCCCTGGAACGGTTGGAATTCTCCCCCGGCCAGGATCTCGATCTCTGGCGCCGCGCCCAAACCGTGCGCGTCCGCGCCCGATTGCGACAACTCGCCGAACTCCGCGACAAGGACCGCTGGGAAGACGCCCGCAAGGTCGCCGACCGCGTGGACACGCTGCGCTCCGAGTTTCAGCTCGATCTCGACGAGAAGGAACTCGGCGCGCTCAGGGAAGCCCGCGAATGGATCAAGCGACGAGCCGAGGAAACCGAGGAAGACCGGCGTTACAAGAAGGCGTTCGGCGAACTGCAGCACATCATCAATGTCTGCGAGGAAAAATACCTCGCCGTCCGCAGACGCCCCGTGGCGGAACTTAGAGCCGATTTCGAGGCCTTGGCCAAGAAATGGCAGGAGCTTCAGCGCTTCGAACGCGCCGTCCCCGAGGAGTTCGAGGAGAAGTTCGACAAATATTTCCGGTTGGTCCGCTACCAGGTGCGCCAACGGGAGCGCATGAACAAGCTGGCGTTGGTGACCGTCACCCTGATTGTCATGGCCGTCACCATCGCCGCGGTCACCATCGTCCGAGCCAATCGACGGGCCAATCAACTCGCCGCCGAACTGGAACAATACGGCCGCCAACGTCAACCGGTCGCAGCGCATCGCTTCCGCGAGCAGATCGTCACCAACGACGTCAACCTCCTTGCCATCCCCAGCCTCAACGCCGCGCTCGCCAAGGCCAATTCCTTCATCGAACGCGAAGACAAGATCCGCCGCCTCGCCGAGGAGAAGGCCCTCTGGATCCTGCAGCAGGGCGAGGACGGCTTCGTCGAGTTCTCGCCGGAGCAATATCTGAAGCACTTCGCCGAGGCGGAGGCGCTCCAACAGGCCGTTGCGGCCGACTTTGCGCCGGACGTCGAGGACCGCCTCATTGAATGCCGCAATCAATGGGAAGCCTGGCTCTTCGGGGAACGCGAGGCCCGAAGCGCGCGCTTCGGCGAGGAACTGTACAAGGTCGAGAAGATCGCTGGCGATTCACTGGATCTCCAGAAGGGGGAAGACGCCATCCGCGCCGGACTGAAGGAGATCGAGGCCAATCTCCCCGTCCTCCAGGCCCTGGCCTCGCCGCAACTCGAGGAACTCAAGGTCACCTCCGAACTCACCTTCCGCTTTCAGGCCCTGAACCGGAAATTCGACGAATTCAAACGCAAGATCGAAACCTGGGAGACGGTTCAGAAGAGCCTCGCCGATCCCGACACCCTGCCCAACTTCGTCTCCACCCTGCGGCAGTTCCAGACCAGCGATTTCGCCCCGATTGAGAACGTCCGACGCTCCCGCGAGGTCACCGCGGCCAACCCGCAGATCCCGGACATGATCCACGACCTCCTGGCCTGGAAGAACGACGGCATCCGCGGGACCATCGAGAACAAGGCTCCCCTGGTCGAGTCGCCCTCCCAGGTTTCCGCGGCCGAACGCGCCGCGCTCAGCCTGCTGGCCGAAGACGAATCCCTCAACACCCTGACCCGCATCCGCATCCTGGAGAAGAAGCGACCGACCACCGATCCGGACCGCACGCGCGTGATCTACATCCGCGGCGAAATCGAAAAGGACAAATTCGGCCGTCCCGCCGGCGACGCCTACGACCCCGCGGTCTCCCCTGATGAAATTCGCTTTGAGAACCGTCAGTTTCCCGAAGCCGACTTTGTCCTCGAGGAACAGGGGCCCTCGCCGGAGAAACAGCTGTTCGTCGAGACCGGACTAGCAGCCCTGGCCGATGGGACCGATTCCAGCTACACGACCGGCGTGCTCGAACTCATCGACAGCCTGCACCGCGACAAGACCGCCAACCCCGTCTTTCGCGCCTACCTGCTGCAACGTCTCTTCGAATTGACGGATGTCCGCCCGGACAGCTTCGCCCTGCAATGGGCGCCGGCCCTGAAGCCGCTCCGCAAGAAACTGCTCGACCAGGGCGTGCTCGACATCCAACCCGGCGATTGGATCGTGCCGCAGCGCATCCAACGCTTCACCGCGCCGATGGCGGCCTATTTCAACGAGGCGTCCAAGGTGGAGATCAAGAAGCAGGCCGTCTTCCTGCACAAGCTGACCACCCGCGCCGCGGAGGGCGGCTTCCAGTTCGTCGGCTACGTCGACCCCGACACAAAGATACCCACCGCAGTCGCGGACGCCGCGATGAATCTCGGCGAACTCTGGGGTTGGGCCGGCGAGACCAAGCGTCCCGCCCTGATCTACCGCTACGACCAGGCCGCCCGGGACTACTCCACCGTCCGCCAACCGCTGCCTTTCTCCCCCCTGTTCGTGTTTCCCGACGATCGACAGAAACTCGTCCGCATCATTGCCGGCTCCGCGGGCTACGACCCGGACGTCGCTGAGAATCCGAAATACCTCCCCCAACTTTTCGTCGAATGACCGATACGCCCACCTATCCGATGCGCTGGCGCGGCCGGGAGACCGGCGACTTCAGCATTGCGGACATTGAGGAAAGGCTGGACGCGCACGAAATCGGCCTCTGGCACGAGATCCAGCATGAAGGCAGCTGGGTCACACTCCGGGAATTCATCGACGCCACCGGCAAGATCTCCCGCGCGCTCAAACGAAAGGCGATTGTCCTTCCCACGCCGGAAGCTGAAGAGGAAGCCGCAACGACCGCCGCGGCCCGAGGACTTTCCCGCCGCTGGCGCATGGCCTACGCGACGGTCGGCCTGCTTTATCCCGCGCTCAGCCTGATCATCGCCTTGTTCGCCGCCGCCGAAGCCCCCGCAGCCTTGGTCTACGCGGGCGTCGGTTTGGGATTGCACAACCTCTACGCGAGCCGTTGGCTGATCGGCGCCCTGCAGATTGCGATTGCGCTCACCTTCGTATCACTCGGCTGGACCACCCTCTGGCTCGGCTTCTGGCCCGCCATCGAAGTCATCTTCGTCTGGCGCGACGGCCGCGGCTTTGCCATGAAGTAGCAACCACGGATGGACACGGATGAACAAATGGAACCTTCACCAAAGAAACAAACCAAAGCGGGACGCTCGCCCATCGACGACATTTCGACCAAGGGCGTCGAGAGCCTGAGCTGGATCGAACAGGACATTGAGAACCGCTTCGGCTTCTTTCGCGGCGGCCGCTACAGCAACGTCAACAAGGTCCTGAGCTTCGTGCTCGCCATGGCGCTGACCGCGGCCTTCTTCGCGTTGATCGTCTTCGCGCTCGATCCCATCGACTCGGCGCACAAGTTCACCCTGCCGCTGATCCGCAAGGACAACACCTGGTTCACCGGCCCCTGCGCCTTCTTCTTCTTCTGGTCGATCACCATCCTGTTCCTGAAGTCGCGCAAGGTGTCCTTCCAGGCCAAGGCGCTGGACCTGACCGCCGTGCCCCAGCAGGCCGACTTCGTCATCACCGAGGCCACGGCCAAGACCGTGCTGAACCGCATCCACAACCTCGTCGACCATCCGCGGCACTTCGTGTTGTTCAACCGCATCGAGCGCGCCCTGAGCAATCTCAGCAACCTCGGCGGCATCACCGAGGTGTCCACGATCATCAAGTCGCAGGCGGAAAACGACGAGGACCAGATGGCTTCCAGCTTCACATTGGTCAACGGCATGGTGTGGTCGATCCCGGTCATCGGCTTCATCGGCACGGTGCGCGGACTCAGCCTGGCCATTGGCGGGTTCACCAACACCCTGCAATCCTCCGACGATCTGAACGCCATCAAGGGCAGCCTTCAGGAAGTCACAGGCGGCCTGGCCTCGGCGTTTGAAACGACGCTTGTGGCGCTGGTGCTGGCCCTGATCATCCAGCTTGCCATCACCTTCATCCAGCAGAAGGAGACGGCCTTCCTTGACGAGTGCAACGACTACTGCCACTCCCATATCATGTCCAAACTCCGCCTCGAGCGGCATGATCATGAGGACCACGGAGGGGGCGAAAGAAAAGGCTGAAAGCGTGAAAACCCCGAGCTTCAGCGGCCGCCGACGCCGCCCTTCATCAGCCCCCCTCCGCAGAGGGGCGCGCCAACGCCATTTGGAGCTTGGAACCTGGGATTTGTCTGGGATTTGGAGCTTGGGATTTGGAGCTTTTCACCAGCATCCCCCCCGCCCCGCCTCCACCACCTGAACGCTCTGTACGTCCATGGCCCGTCGTCGCAAAATCGCCGCCCAGAAGGTCAGTTTCTTTGCCTTTCAGGATATCATTACGGCGATCACCGGCATCCTGATCCTCGTCACACTCATTCTGACGCTCTTCATCAACAATCCCTCCGCCTTCTCCAAGGGCGACGGCACACGGGAGGATCCGTTGATGACCGAGTTGAACGAAATCCTGGAGGAACTGAGTCGGGTCAACTCGGAGAACAAGGCCCGGCAAATGCTGCTCACCGACGCCGCCTCCGCGCCGAACACCGAACGCCTCGACCAGGAGATCGACACCATCAAACGGCAGGTCAGCGACGTGAAACGCGAACTGGAACTCACGCAGAAGAAACTCCAGCACAAGCAATTCGAAGCCGCCGCCCTCGCCGCGCAACTCGGCTTGACCAAGAACGACAAGGAGAAGGAATCCCTGAGCGAACTCGAGGACGAGAACGAGAACATGCAGACCACCGTTCTCGACATGAAGAAGCGCATGGAATCCATCATCCGCGCCAAGAACCAACTCTGGCTGATCCCGGACAACACACCCCAGACCAAGGACAACCTCATGATCGTCGTGTCCAAGGACGGCGCCAGTGTGGAGAAGTTCGCGGCGCCGGAAACCAAGATGGAATTCAAGGGCTCCACCGCCCCGGGCGATTTCCTCACCGCCATGCGCAAGTGGAATCCGCAGGCTGCCCACCTCGTCTTCTACGTCCGCCCCTCCGGCATCCGCTTGTTCAATTTTTGCAAGGCCAAGGCCCTTGAAGCCGGCTTCACCGTGGGCTACGACGCCATCGAGGAAGACAAACTACTCATGTTCGGAGACACGCCAGGCGCAGGAAACCGGTAACCAGCTTGTCACGCCGTAGCTTCCGAGCGAAGGCGGACAACCAGCAACCAGCAACCAGCAACCAGCAACCAGCAACCAGCAACCAGCAACCAGCAGCCAGCAGCCATTTGCCATTGACCCTTTGCCATCACGGGTCTCCGCCCCGTCGCCGCCATGCCCCGCCGCCTGCCAGAACAGTCCGACAGTCTTGAGATGTTGCTCGACACGATGTGCAACCTCTTTGGCGGCATCATCCTGATCGCGCTGCTGATCTCCTTGATCGCGCGTGATTCGGAAACAGCGAAGACGGTCACCGAAGCGGACATCAAGGCGAAGGAAATGCTGGAGAAGAAGCTGCAACAGGCGAAGGAGGAGCTGAACCAGGCGCAAATCTTCAATCAGAAGCTCGCCGCCCAACTCGGCGACCCCGGCCGCTCCGAACAGATCAAACTGCTGGAACGACGCGAAGACGTCGCCGACGCCTTCGACGATTTGAAGAAGGAACTGCAAACCGCCCAGGAAGAACTGGTCCAGACCGCGGAATCCGTCGAGCAGATGGAGCAGATGAAGAAGGAACGCGAAGCCGAGAACCAATTGATGGCCAAACAGGAGGAGGAGGAACAAAAGCGCAATGCCGAACTCGCCGCGGAACTCGACGACCTCCAGAAGCGCCTGACCCAGGAAATGAATCAACGGGTCCGCAAACTCCGCCTCCCCCGCGAGCACGAGACCTCCAAGGAACCCGTGGAGATCCTCGTCCGCTATGGCCGGATCTACCCCGTGCAACTCTACGCTCGAGGAGCCTCCAGCGGCTTCAACAGCGGCATGATCCAACTCCAGACCGCCGGACAGGACCTCCGTGAACTCAGCCCCGTCCCCGGCAAGGGCGTCGACCCCTCCAACAATCTTCGGGGCCTGTTGAACTACTACAAACAACTCCCGCGAAACGCCTATCTGGTCTTCCGCGTCTATGGCGATTCCTTCGGCCAGTTCAACATCGCCAAGGAAGCGGCCAGCCGCCTCGGCGTCGAACTCTCCTGGGCGCCGCTGGAAGACGACGCCCGCATCATGATGGGATTTGGCGGCGGCGCGCCCCCGCCCCCGCCACTTTAGTCTGCCATGCAACAGTGCTGCTACAGTTGCGGACAATTGATCGACCTCCTTGACGAGGCCGGCGTGACCGTCGTCGACTGCCCCCATTGCGGCGTCCCGTTGCAGTTCACCGACCTTTCCGCCGCGCTGCCGGACAACGGCCTCGATCCCAACGACGAATACCGCAAACCCTGGCAGGACAAGACCATCACCACCGCCTCTGTCCTGATCATGCTGGCCATCGTGATTCTCTGGATCCTGTTCCCCTCCCTGCGCGCTGGAGCCGGCGGCGGCGCGGGCGCGGTCTTTGGCAACCAGATGTCCGGCCCCGCCAGCCTCGAGGAGGAACAGGCGATCGAGTTCGGCGCCATGGGCAATCCGGATCGCCGACGCAATCCCGGCAACGACCAGAAAGCGGCCATGGCCGGCGAGGTCGTCTCCCGCGCCGGCGAGGGCGAGATGTCCCTGCCGGAGAACTCCGGCAGTTCCTCCCCCATGGAAATGGATGCAAACATGGGCAGCCTCACCCTCGCCGACCTGCCCCGCATGACCAACATCGTCATGCTCAGCGACAGCTTCGAGGCCCGACTCGCCGCGGCCGGCGCCCGCTCCGGCGACATCCGCATCTCGCTCATGTGGAACAACGTGAACGATCTCGACCTCCACGTCTTCGATCCGCGCGGCGACCAGATCTTCTACCTCAACCGCAAGGTCCGTTCCGGCGGCGAACTCGACATCGATCGCAACGCCCAGCGCCCGCTCACCCAGAAACCGGTGGAGAATGTCTACTGGCCCGAGAAAGGCGCTCCGGCCGGCCGGTATCGCGTGTTCGTGCATCACTACCGCAGCAACGGCGCGCCCGATCCCACGCGCTTCGTCGTCCGCGTGCTGGTGCGCGGCAAATCACGGGACTTTACCGGGGTCGTCCGCGCTGGCGAACGCCCCAAACTGGTGCACGAATTCCGCGTGGCCGCGCTGCGCTGATCCTTCCGGTTGCGCCTTGGCCGGGTTTCTGGCTTCATCTGGCGCAATGAAGAAACTCCAGACCGCCCTCCTTCTCCTGCTGCTTCCCGTCTGCCTTGCCGCCGCCGAAAGACCCGCCACGGAATTTCCCCTCTGGCCGGATGGCGCGCCTGGAGCCAAGGGCGACAAGCCGACCGACATCCCTTCCCTGATTCCCCTCTGGCCGGACAAGGCCCAGTCAACCGGCGCCGCCATGATCATCTGCCCCGGAGGCGGCTACGGCGCGCTGATGATGGACTACGAGGGAACCCACTTCGGCCGTTGGCTGAACGAGCGCGGCATCGCCGGCTTCGTGCTCCGCTACCGCCTGGGCCGGCACGGCTATCGTCACCCCGCCATGTTGAATGACGCGCAGCGCGCCATCCGGCATGTCCGCGCCCACGCGAAGGAATGGGGGCTGAATCCGGACAAGATCGGCATTCTTGGAACCTCCGCCGGCGGCCATCTCGCGGCGACCGCTACAACCCTCTTTGACGCCGGCAATGCGTCCGCGCCGGACAGGATCGACCGCGTCAGTTCCCGTCCTGACGCCGCCGTCCTCTGCTATCCGGTCATCAGCATGGGCGAGTTCACCCACAAGGGATCGCGTCGAAACCTGCTGGGCGACAACCCTTCCAAAGCATTGCACGACAAACTCTCCTGCGAGAAACAGGTCACCCGGAACACGCCGCCAACCTTTATCTTCCATACCGTTGCGGACCAGGCCGTGCCGGTGGAAAACGCCCTGTTGTTCGCCTCGGCCCTGCGCGAGAAGAACGTCCCCTTCGACCTGCATATCTACCAGGAGGGCAGGCACGGCGTGGCGCTGGGCAGTCGCGACTACAACCCCGCCAAACGTCACCCCTGGACAAAGGACTGCGTCTTCTGGCTGCGACAACAGGGGTTCGCGAACTGATCGCCGAAGTTCCCGAGGTTTTCCGCGGTTGAGGCCGGCGTCAACGCCGGTCGCCGCCAACCTGTCGCATTTTCATTGCGCCGCGGTCGGGATTGAATACCTTCCCTCCCCATTCGAAACATGATTCTGGTCATCGACAACTACGATTCGTTCACGTTCAACCTCGTGCAATACCTGGGCGAGATGGGCGTGGAGATGGAGATCCGCCGCAACGATCAGACCTCCGTCGACGAAGTCCGCGATCTCGATCCCGAGCGCATCCTGATCTCGCCCGGTCCCTGCAGTCCGAAGGAGGCCGGGCTTTCGAATGACATCATCCGCGAGTTCGGCCCGAACAGGCCGCTTCTCGGCGTCTGCCTCGGGCATCAGTGCATCGGCGCGACCTTCGGCGCGGAGATCGTCGTCAACCACCGGATGATGCACGGCAAGACCTCGCCCATAAAACACAACGGCGAGGATCTGTTCAAAGATCTCCCGAATCCCCTGGTCGGCACGCGCTACCATTCGTTGGTCATCAAACCCGACAGCGTGCCCGAATGCCTCGAGGTCACGGCCGAGACGGACGAAGGCGAGATCATGGGAATGCGACACCGGGAACTCCCCATCTGGGGCGTTCAATTCCATCCAGAAAGCATCCTGTCGGAAGAGGGCCGCAAGCTGCTGAAGAACTTTCTCGAGCTCCGGAAGGACTGATTTCCCGGCCGTTCAGAGCAGTTCTAGAATCCGGTTCATCTCGGCGTCGGTGTTGTAATAATGCGGCGAGAATCGGAGATGCTTCCGCCCTTCCCTGTCCGACCGCACCGAGGCCATCACATTGTTTTCCGCAAGCGCGGCGTGCAGGGCGTACATGTCCGCGCCGGACCGCTGCACGGTCACCACGCCGCTGCAGTTCATCTCGGACGCATCCCTGTGCATGACCTCATACCCCTTGTTCACCAATGCCGGAGCCAGCCAGTTCCGCTTCCGCAGCAACTCGGCCGCAATGTTCTCCACGCCGATCTCTTGAATCAGTTCCAACGCGGCGTGCAGCCCGACCAATCCCAGGAGGTTCGCGCTGCCAACCTCATACCGGCGCGCATCCGGCTTGAATTTCAGTTCTTCCTGCGCAACGAAGTCGGGGCATTCAATATTGTGCCAACCATGAAGCGGCGGGCGCAACCGCTCCTGAACCTCCCGGCGCACATAAAAGATCCCGGCCGCGCAGGGACCGAGCATCCACTTGTGGGAGTCCGCCGCCAGAAAATCCACCTGCTCCACCGTCGTGGGCAACGCGCCCACTGTCTGAATCGCGTCGAGGCAGAACAGGACGCCGCGCTTGCGTAATTCCCGACCGATCGTCTCGTGATCCAACCGAAACCCGGTGGCATAGTGACAGGACGCCAAGGCCGCCAACCGCGTGCGCTCGTCCACCAACTGGAACACATCCTCCGGCTGAATCGCGCCAAAGGCGGACGTCTCAATGAAGCGGACCTCCACGCCCTTTTCGCGCAACGCCATCCACGGATAGACGTTGGAGGGATAATCGTCCATGCAGGCAATCACGTTGTCGCCCGCTTCAAACTCCAACCCTCCCGCCACCAGACTCAACGCCAGCGACGTGGGGCCGACCAGGGCGACCTCGCCGGTTTCCGCCCCGATCAGTCGCGCCGCCAGTTCGCGCGTGCGATTCATGGCAAAGGCGGGCGCCAAGGTCTCCTGGTCGCCCATCGTGGAATGACGGGCGTAGTCCTCTATCGCCGTCGCCACCCGGTTCGGGATCGGACAGACGCCGCCGTGCGCGACAAAGATCTTCTCGCGCGCCACGGGAAACTCCCTCAACCGCAGTTCCTCGTCCGAATGAAGATCCTCGAGCGTCATCCCATCGAATCCGTGATCTGCTTGAAGTGGTCTGTCCAGAACACGTAGATGCGCCAGACGATGAAGATGGCCACGGCTCCATAGACCGCATTCGGAGCCCAGAACGCAAAGTGCTTCAACTTTCGGAAACCGTCCTCCTGATAGTAGGCATGCAAACGACGCAGGGTTTCGTCCATCTTGCCGCTGTGCTCGCCGGTCTGGTAGAGCCCGATGAAGTGCGAGGGAAATACGTCGCTCTCCTTGATCGCGTCGGAAGGCATCCAGCCTTCATTCATCTTGGGGATCGACCTCAGGGCCGCGCGCTCAATCGTGGGCGAACCGCAGGCCCTCGCCGCCAGGGGCCAGGCCTGGACGATTCCCACCCCCGCGTTGATCAAGGCCTCCAGCGCCAGGGCCAACCGACTGAACGCCAGATGACGCCGCGCCGTCCCCAACAAGGGCACGCGATGAAACACCTTTTCCATCGCGGACTGCCAAAGGCCGCCGCCTTCCCGCTGGGTCACGTAGGCCAACGACAGAAGAACCGCATAAAGCGCGCCGAAAATGACTCCCTTCTGAATGAAAAACGGCAACCAGTCGCCCTGGATCAGACTGATCAGGGCGCCAGGCGGAAAGACCACGATCGCCATGTGAACAACCAACGCCGGATAGATCGACTCCCCGATCACCCGCTTGCTCAGCTCCGAGCGTTCCCGATAATACTCGGCCAGGAGCCGAAAGCATTCATCCAATCGACCGCTCTTCTCGCCGGCCCGGATGAGCGACATGTCGAACCTGGGAAGCCAGCCCGGCTCAGCCTCCAGTGAGTCGGCCACCGGATATCCCTGTTCGAGACAACCGACGATGGTCTTCAAGGGAGCGGCAAAAGAGGTGTGCAGGGGATTCTCCAGTTGATTGCGGAAGACGTTGGCAATGGGAATGCCCGCCTCGACCTGGGAGGCCATCTGGAAATACATTTCCCCCCTGCAGGAAAGGTAACCGGGGGTGACGATGACAGGCATGAGAGGGCCCGCCTTGACGCCGCGGATCAACCCGCGGCGTTGTTCAAGCTGTCGGCCAGCGCCGCCTTCGGCTTGAGGCCGACATGCTGCTCAACGACCTCGCCGCCCTTGAAGATCAGGATGGTCGGAATCGAGCTGACTCCAAATTGTCCGGCGACGCCCTGATGCTCGTCGATGTTGACCTTCCCGATCTTGGCCTTGCCTTCAAATTCGCCGGCAAGCTCATCCAGGATCGGCCCCAACATCTTGCAGGGACCGCACCAAGGAGCCCAGAAATCCACCAGCACCGGCTGGTCGGACGACTTCACCTCGGCATCGAAATTGTCGTCGGTCAATTCGAGAATGTTTGCAGCAGCCATGAATGAAAAACTGGATTGAGGTTGTGGGCCGGATCAGGCGGCGGTCTTGATAATCTCCGCGAGCATGAGGACGCGAACCAGGACGCCGATGCTCACCAACAGGACCAGGATCGCGAGAATTTTGTCCACCAAGCTGATGCTGGCGACGCCGGCGGGCTTGGCCTTCTTGGCCTTCTTGCCCTTTTCCGCGGCAGCGGCGGGCTTGGCTCCGGGCTTGCCGCCCGGTTTGGCCAACGCCGGGCTGGCGGGGCCGGCCGGTTTGGCCCCCGGCTTTGCCGGGGCTGCGGGGGGCGCAGCTGCGGCAGGTTTGGCGCCGCCCGCGGGAGGCGGCGGCATGGAAATCTTCACAGTGGATCCCGGAGCCGGAGGCTTCCCGCCGGGCTTGGCGGCCGCGGCGCCGGCCGGCTTGGGCGGAAGACCGATCTTGACCGTGGCGCCGGGTTTGCCCGCGGGTTTCGGCGGAGCTCCGCCTCCCCCGGCGGCGGAAGCCGCAGGAGCCGCGGGCGCAGGAGCTGCCGGCGCGCCCGGTTTCTTCGCGGGCAGGCCGATGCGAACCGTCTCCTTCGGTTTCGGCGGCAGGCTGATGCGCACCGTCTCCTTCTTCGGTTTCACTTTCGAGTCGTCGCCCGGTTTCGGCGGAACGCCACCTGTGGTTACATTACTGTCGTCGGCCATAATGAGGGGGTGAAACTAGGTCTCTGCACCGCCGGTGTCAAACTTTTGTTGGGGAGGCGTTTCCGCCGATCTCGATCCCCTTCCAACAACCCGCTCCCCGAACCGGTCAGGCTTCCTCGGACAAGGCCATCCCAACGGCCGCCGGAAACAGCTCGCTCACATCCCCCTCGATTCGAAGGGTCACTTCAGGACGACGGTCGTGATCGGTGTTCCCTCGATTCACAATCGCATACTGCGCGCCGTTCATGGCCGCCATCAGCGGAAAACTCGAAGCCGGCGTCACTGAGAGACTCGATCCCAGGGCAATCGCCAGATCCGCGGCCAGCGCGCCTTCTTCCGCCCTTCGCAGATCTTCGGACCTGAGATTCTGGCCAAAACTGATGGTCGCAGGCTTGAGCCACCCGCCGCACCCGCATCGCGGCGGCTTCCGCGTCGACTCAAACTCCTGGAATGCCCCCTCGGGATCGCTCCGCGCGCCGCAGGTCTGGCATTCAACTTCGCTGTTGGTCCCATGGATTTCGACCAGTTTCTCCCGGCTCGCGCCCGCCCGCTGATGCAGGCCGTCGATGTTCTGGGTCACCAGAAGCCTGAGTCGGCCCGCCTGCTCCAAAGCCACGCAGGCCTCGTGCGCCGGATTCGGTCGCGCATCACGAAAGGCCGCCCAGCCTTCAAGCTTGTAATCCCAATGCTCGATCCGCGCAGCTTCCGAGGACATGAAATCCTGATAATAAACCGGCTGACGACGTTGCCACACACCGTCGGGACCGCGAAAATCTGGAATGCCGCTCCCCGTGGAAATACCCGCCCCGGTAAAGAGCAGGATCGAACGCGCATCGCGGATCAAGGCGGCAAGCTGGTCGGTTTCCTCGCGCATGGGTCAGTGGTCAGTGGGGAAATCATGGAGTCACCCTGGTGAAATGCAACGCATCGTTGCCGAGAAGCAGCCTCCTTCGGATCCGGGCCAACGCCCGCCTGCGCATCTGAAGCTTGGGAGCGGCAGCCTTCGCCTCCGTCCCACTTTCGGGGATGTTTCTCTTTCCTTGGCTGGCTTGCCGAGCCGTAGCCTCCTTCAAATCGGGGCCAAGCCCGCCTGCGCATCTGAAGCTTGGGAGCGGCAGCCTTCGCCTCCGTTCCATACAGGCGAAGGCTGGCGGAGAGGGCGGGATTCGAACCCGCGACACCGTTTCCAGTGCACGCGCTTTCCAGGCGCGCGCCTTAAACCACTCAGCCACCTCTCCATAACTGCCAGGAAAACCGAGGGTCCGACACTGTGTAGGACCCAACCGCTCGACGCAATGTTTTTTCAAGCATCGCGCAGGATTCGCGCTTCGACACCCTCACTCCCTGACGTCTCCAACAACGCCTGATATTCACTTTTTTAATTAATAAGAAAAAAAAGACTAATTTATGGCCGAGCCTTGAATAGCCCGCCGATCCGCCCAGTCGGGACAATTGTCAGGAACGCGCGACGTCGGCGGAAACGACGGTCAGACAATCACCCTCTACCGGAGTCAGTCTAATGAAAAAACGCGTCACCCAAGGAATTGCGCTGCTTCTCGGCGTCAGTCTCTTCTCGCTTTCCTCCGCCTGTCATCATCACGAATACGCATCGACACATCCTCCGCACAGGGTGCATCGACACGCGCAGATCCCCCAGGTCGCGCAGCAGGACGCCGGGGGCGTCCGCGCGACCGTCACCCGGCCTCAGGAGGTCGCGTCCGCGACCGCTGTGGTCGTCCAATCCGCGCCGCACCCCGCAGCGGTGGAACCTGAGCCTGCTGTCGCTCCTGTTGCGCCGGTTCCCCCGCCAGCGGACGCGGGCGAGGCTCAACCGATCGAGCTGTCTCCGGGAGTGTCCGAGGTCGTCAAACTCGCGCAGGCGCAGGTTGGCGACGAGGTGATTCTCAATTATATCAACAACTCACCGACGGCCTTTCACCCCACTGCGGACGAGCTGATCTACCTTGCCGACATCGGCGTTTCGACCGACGTCATCAATGCCCTGATCCAGAAGGCGCCCGCGCCGGAACAGACGGTCGCCGATTACCAGGCGGCGCAGGCGCAAAGGGAAACCATCGCCTCCCCCGCCGGAACAACCGCCCCTCAAGTTGTCGTGGAAACGCCGAACGTCGCGCAGGCCGCGCCCGCGCCGGTTGTGGTCGAACAGCAAACGGTTGCGGTCCAACAACCCGTCGTCCAGACCCAGACCGTCGTTTACGAGGTCGCGGAACCCGTGACCTATTTCCAGCCCGTCCTGGCTCCCTACGGCGCTTGGGTGGAAGTCGCGCCCTACGGCTTGTGTTGGCAGCCCACTGTGGCGGTGATCGATTCCGGATGGCGCCCCTACGCCAACCGCGGCCGCTGGCTCTACACGGATCAAGGCTGGTATTGGCAGTCGGACTACTCCTGGGGCTGGGCGCCCTTCCATTACGGTCGCTGGCATCGGCACACACTCCATGGCTGGGTCTGGACGCCGGGGCGCACCTGGGGCCCGGCCTGGGTCAGTTGGCGACGTTCAAGCGCCTACTGCGGATGGGCTCCCCTGCCCCCGGCAGCCCGCTACCGCAGCGGCTTTGGTTTCAGCTATCACGATTCGACCGTGGGCGTTCACTTCGAATGGGGACTCTCCTCGAATCACTACACCTACGTCCCCCTGCGTCATTTCCATTCCCACCATCCGCACCGGCACTTCGTCGCTCGCGACCGCATCCAGCATGTCCATCATGAATCCTCGGTGATCAACCATCATCACGCGAACCGGCAGAAGACCTTCGTCAACAGCGGCGTCCCCAAGGATGAAATCGCCAAGCTCTCGCGCCAGGAGATCCGAAGGGTGAAGATCGCCGACCGTCCCGCCGGAAACCGTTCGATCGTCCGTCCAGACCGCGTCGTGCGCAACGGTTCCGACCTCGCCATCTACCGCGGCGGCCCCCGCCAAGGCTCCGGCGACCGCTCCAGCGAAGCCGGCAGGCGGAGCGGTAGATCAGCGGACACAACCGGAACGTCGCGTTCTTCCGCGGCCGCCAGGATTTCGTCTGACGCCGCAGCGGCTGCCGCGGACAAGGGAGGCCGCACGCTCGCCGGCGCTCGAACCGGCTCCCGGGAACGCTCCGAATTGAATCGCAGCCGCACCAGCGCCTCCCCCGCCTCCCAACGCATGATCGTCGGAGGAAGCCGGTCCGGAGCCGCCAAGGCGGAAACATCCGGCAAAAGCAACCTCTCCTCTGCAACCAAACGCCCCAAGTCAGGCGCGCGACCAGCTCTGTCCCTGCCCGGAAAGCGCCCCAAGCCCCTCCCCAAGGGCATCGCGGCGTTCCAAACAGGCGCCGGCGGTCAATCGACCACAAGCGCAAGGAGAACAGTCCCGAGATCGCCGGATGGCGCGCGGTCCACTCCGCGGCCAGTCACCTCCTCGCCGCAGCCGCTCAAGGCTCCCTCGCGCACACTGACCGCTCCTCAACCGGTCAGGTCCGCCGCCAGGCCGGTCACCTCCACGCCGCGTCCGGTCACCTCGTCCGCCGCTTCACCAAGGCCGCAGGCGACCGGCCCGAGCGCGCCCAAGCCTCTGTCGCCGCCGGCCCCGGTGACCTCCACGCCCAGACAGCCGGCGACGCCCCAGCCATTGAGCATCTTGCGTTCGCCCGGCCAACCGCGGCGATCAAGCCCATCGGCGGCCCCTTCCATCTCCAATCGGCCGACCTCCAATCCCAGCTTCAGCCCGACCACAAGACAAGGCGCCACTCCATCGCCCAGCCGTCCGACCTCCACCAGGACGGTTGTCCGACGCGCTCCGGTCTCGCCCAGCCCGGCAGCCCAATCCTCCCCCCGACAAAGCTCTGGTTTCCAGACCTCGCGTTCCACGCAGTTCAGGACGCAATCACAGCCCTTCAACAGTCTCAATCAATCCGAAACACGGTCGCAATCCAGCCGCATCGTCGCGCCCCCCTCCTCGTCCGGGCGACGAAGCTTCTCCATCGCGCCGACCACCCGCAGTTCGTCGCGCCCCACGTTCAACCGGCCAACCCGGTCGACCAGCCCCGCACGCATCGCGCCGCAGTCCCGCGTTCAGTCCTCCCCGTCGTCGACGCCGAGGTCGGTGACGCCGCGGCCGGCTCCGTCCCGTCCGACGTTCAACCGGCCGACCCCGAGGTCCGTCGCGCCACAATCGCGTTCCACGCCCTCACGCACAAGAACGCCTCCGTCGCGCCCGGGAACCCCGCCCACGACGCGACCTCGCCAGAATGTCAACTGATCGGAGGTTGCGCATGAAGCGAAGGGCAGGTCATCGCGGCGGCATCTCACTGACCGCACTGGCGGGCGGACTGGCATTGGCGCTGTCCCTCTTCGCCAACCCCGCCATCGGGGCCGACCCGACCACGGTCTATACGACCGCATTTGAAACCGACGAGGGCTACAATGAGGCCAATGAGATCAGCGGACAAAACGGCTGGATCTCCGAAGGATCGGGCGGCAACGGGATCCTCTCCGAACGCTTTCCTGGGGGCGGCTCCCAAGCCTATGTCGGTTTCCATCCGCCCCTGACCCAGGGCGAACAGTCCTTCTCCCTCTGGCGCCCCGTCAATTACGACGCCCTTGCGGAAGGGAAGCCCGTTGTCGTCTTTTCCGTCGCCATGGAGATCGCGGACTCGACCAACGGGAATCGCGACGACTTCCGATGGAGCGTCTACAACTCAGCCGGCCACCGCCTGTTCACGCTCAGCTTCAACAACGCCACCACGGAAATCTGCTATGCGCTCGACGACGACGCCGGATTTCAGCCCACCCCCTACGTGTTTGAGAACGAAACTGTCTACGCGCTCGAGATTGTGATGGATTTCAGCGCGAATCGCTGGTCGGCGAACATGGGCAACGCCGTCCTGGTCGAAGATCAACCGATCACCACCACGAACGCGGCCCTTGACCTGGGCGACATCGACGCGGTCTGGTACTACATCGACGCCAATGCGCCAGGAGACAATTTCATGGTGTTCGACGATTATCGGATCACCGCGCAACCGCCGCCCGATCCCACACCCGCCATCCAGATCCTTTCCCGCCAAATGGATGGGAGCGCCCTGCTGCGTCTCGTCGGTCTCGCCGGCAGAACCTACTCCATCGAAGCATCCGAAGACCTCGTCTCATGGACGCCCCTGAAGGCCGCCTCGTCCGCCGACGGAGTCATCGATCACCTGGACAAGGCCTCCGCCGGCATGCCGCTTCGCTTCTACCGGGCCCGACTTGCGGAATAGCCGTCCCCGCCGGTCCAGCCAAAAGCAGACAGTCCTCGCTTGCCCCCGCATCAAGAAATGTACCCCTTTTATCAGAAAAATGTTTGCTGGCTTGTCGGGTTCTTGCGACAAAACGTCCTTTCCGCAACGTAGGCGAAACCTTGAGGCCGCATCGCCGCCAGCCCCGGCGGGCCGCTGTTTGAACTGCGCGCGGGAATCAACTCTACATGAGCGACGCTGACTATATCAAAGGGTCCTGCGTGCACTGCAACGGGAACATCAAGTTTCCGACAGGAGCGTTGGGCAGCACGATCGCCTGCCCGCACTGCAGCAAGCCCACTCCGTTGACCGATCCCAACGCGGCGGCAAGCGACACCATCAAGGGAGCCTGCTCCAGCTGTAACGGACGCATCTCCTTTCCCGCGGCGGCCGCCGGATCAACCATTGCGTGCCCCCACTGCGGCGCCCAGACCGTCTTGGCGGCCGCAGGAGCTCCGGCTCCAGCCCCCTCGCCAGCCCCGGCGGCGCATCCCCAACCAGCGGCGCAGCGGCCTTCACCTCCCGTTCCCGGTCGCGCGCCAGGCCAACAACTCTACAAGGCCCGCATCCCCAGCCCGCGAGGCAAATCCAACGCGCTGATGTTCACCCTCATCGGCGTGGGCGTCGTCGTGCTCATCGGCATCGCCATTCTGATCACTGTCGTCGTCCTCAAGAAAGGCGGCGGCGGCGAAGGCGGAGGAGGCGGCGGCGGCGAAGGCCTCGAACTGCTGAGCCACAACATCCAACGCGCGCAGGAAGGCGGACTGGTCTACGTTGTCGGCGTCGTGACCAATCACGACCCCGTCCAGTATTTCAACGTGAAGGTGGAATTCGACCTCTTTGACTCGGGCGGCCAACCGCTCGGCGAGACCGCCGACTACAACGGCAACCTGGCTCCGAACAAGGGCTGGGAATTCCGCGCCCTCGTGCTGGAGGAAAATGCCGCCGACGCCAAGCCCAAGGCGGGAGGCGGGGTGTCCGGGGAAAAGGACGGCGGCTGATCCGAAGCGCTCAATAGTCCCGGAACGGTCCGCGCGGCTCCGCCGCTTCCATCGCCTTCTCCCAGTTGGCAAAACGACCCTTGATCCTCTTCAGGACCTCCGGTCGCTTCTTCGACAGGTCATTCTTCTCCCCGATATCTGTCGCCAGATCAAACAAACCGCCCCCGCGACTGCTCTCCACCCACTTCCACATGCCGACGCGCGCGCCTCTGTCCAGTCGCCGCTGCCAGAACATCTCCTGACGCGGAGATTTTGACTCGCCGCGCAACACCGGCAGCATGTCGAAACCGTCGTAAACAACGCCTTTGGGAAGCTCGGCTCCAACAGCCTTGCAGAGCGTCGGAAAGATTTCCATCGATGTCAGGAACTCGTCCGTGACCGTGCCGGCGGGAATCCGCCCGGGCCAACGCACGATACAGGGCACGCGAATGCCGCCCTCGAACATCTGCCCCTTGCGCCCTCTCAACGGCCAGTTGTCCGCCGCCCCGCTGCCCCCGTTATCCGAGAAAAAGATCACGATCGTGTCCTCCGCATGGCCGTGCTTTTCCAATCGATCCAAAATCTTCCCGATGGAATCGTCCATCGCCGTGACCGAAGCCTGGTAACGCACCTTCCGCAGGTCGCTGTTCGGAACCAGCCATTCCCTCCCCTTGATCATGCGCCTGGTGTGCGTCGGACGCTTCGGCGCGGGATACATCGCCTTGTACTTGTCCGGCGCCTGCGCGCCGCCATTGCGGATCTCGCGATCCAGATTGGAGGCGCTGTGCGGCGCATTGAAGGGCACGTAAAGGAAGAACGGCTTCTCATGACGCTGATCCAGAAAACGCAACGCCTCCCGCTCAAACAGGTAGGTGCAGTAGGTTCCGCGGTCCTCCTCGGTCCGCGCGTTGTTGCGGAACATCGAATGCACGCCGTAGCGCTCGTGCGTGTAGTAGTCGATGCCCGTGTTCACAAAACCATAGAAATCATCGAAGCCGCGCGCCAGCGGAAGGAAGCGTTTGTGGATTCCCAGGTCCCACTTCCCGTAGATGCCGCTGTAGTAACCGGCCTGCTTCAGGACCTTCGGCAGCAGGATTTCCCGGGTGTCCATGCCGCCGACCCGTTCAAACGTGTAGCGATACTCGCCCGGCTTGTAGAGGTAGTCGTAATCCGGGGCCTCGTTGCGATACATGTCGTAGGTCCCATTGCGCTGCGGATAACGCCCCGTCAAAAGACTGCCGCGCGAGGGCGTGCAGGCCGGCCACGTGACATAGAAACTCGTCAGGCGAACGCCCGCCGCCGCCAACCGATCAAGATTCGGCGTGATGATGTCCGGCGAGCCAAAGGCGCCGGCGTCCCGATACCCCTGATCATCCGAGACAATCAGCAGGATGTTGGGCTTCTTCGAAGCGGCGAAACCATGACAGACGAACAGAAGCGCAAGGAGAAGCGTGACGATCGGGCGGGAACCTTCAGGACGTTTCATCCCGGCAAACTAGCAATCCGGCGCTTCAACGAGCAAGGCAAACGGAGTCTCCGTCAGCCCCGCAGATGTCGCGCGAACATGTCTTTCACTCGCTTCCACATCTCCACCGACAGCACATGACCGGTGTCCTTCTCAACGAACCAGGTAAACTTCTCCGCCGCGCCCGCCCTGTCATACCCCGCCGCGATCCGCTCCACGCTCCATTGCACATCATCGATCGGCGTCCCTCGATCCTGATCGCCAAAATTCAGATGCAACGCGCGCGGCGCGATCAACGCCGCCATGTCGGGCGTATCGCCAAACTCATACAACCCCGGCACGAAGTTCGGAAAGCAGTGCAGCAGTTTCTCCCGGTGAATCCCGCGATATGTCGGCAGGCAACAGTTTCCGACCAGGCACTTCAAGCGCTCCTCCCACGGCCCGACCAGCCACAGGTGCGTCGACCCCATGGAATGCCCGTAGCAACCGATGTTCTTCGCGTCCACTTCCGGACGACTGAGGAGGAAGTCCACCGCGCGCCGCATGTCCAGGATGTTCTTCCACGCCATGCACTTGCCCTCGACGACGTAGCGTAGAAACTCGAATCGCTCGAAGTTGCGCCCATTCAGCCGCTTGTCCGCGCGTTCCTCAAAACACAACGCATCCGGACAAAGCACCACATAGCCTTCCTTTGCCAGCGCGGCGCCGGTGTGATGCATCGGATTGCCCGCAAGCCCGGCCGGCTCCGTCTTCCCCAGATGCCACTGCCCCGCGTGCTGGTGCCAGACCGCAATCGCCGGCGCCGGATCCTCCGCCGTCACGCCGTCCGGGATCAGCAACATCGCCGGAATCGCGTCGTTGGATTCCGCGTGATAGTAGAGCGATTCGATCCGATAGCCCTCCTTTTGAATCGTCTCCCGATGCCGGACGTTGAGATCGCAGGGCTCCGGCCAGGGGCCGCCCAGACAACCCAACAGCCGTTCGCGGAATGCTTCCGTCGTCATGATCACAGGGTTTCGACCCAGGCAATTTGAAGCAAGCGGATTCCTGCCCTTTCGCAGGACTCCCGTCTGTTTCCGAATTGCCGCCCCGCCGGCGGCCATGCACTCTCGCCGCATGTCGCAAGACCTTGCACGCTACATCGATCACACCAACCTCAAACCCGACGCCGCGCGCGCCGACATCGAGAAGCTCTGCGCCGAGGCGGTTGAGCACAAGTTCTTCAGCGTCTGCGTCAACAGCTCCCGCGTCGCCCTCGCCTATCACCTCCTCGAAGACAGCGACGTCCAGGTCTGCAGCGTCGTGGGATTCCCCCTCGGAGCCATGGACGCCGACGCCAAACGCTACGAAACGGAAACTGCCGTCGATCTCGGCGCCAATGAGATCGACATGGTCCTGAATGTCGGGCGCTTCAAGGATGGCGACGACGATTATGTCGTGCGCGAAATCCGCGACATCGTCGAAGCTGCGGAGGACCGGGTCGTGAAGGTCATTCTCGAAACCTGCCTCCTTACCCGCGACGAGATCACCCGCGCCTGTTCCCTGGCCCTCAAGGCCGAGGCCCACTTCGTGAAAACCTCCACCGGATTCGGCGGCGGAGGTGCCACCGTCGAGGATGTGGCCGCCATGCGCCAGGCGGTGGGACAGGCCGCCGGGGTCAAGGCATCGGGCGGCATTCGCGACGCCAAGACCGCCCTGGCCATGATCGACGCCGGAGCGACACGGCTTGGCTGCTCCAGCGGCATCGCGATCGTGACAGGCACAGACGCTCCCGGGCCCGGGCGGGCCTGAGCGGACGGCCCGGCCGAGTGCCCTGCGTGGCGCGCCTGACCGGTCACCGGCGGCGGGTATGTTCGTCTCGGATGTACTTCCCTTCCTCCAACTCTCTCGCGCGCGCTCCAATGGCTTCAGGCTGCGGCAGGTCCTCGAAAGACAAAACGCCGAACCTCTGGATTGCCGCCGCCTGCATCGCCGACACCCATTGAGAACGTGACGCCGTCATTCCGTCAGCCTGAACGGACCCTTGAATCAGGAGTCCGAGCTTGTTTCTGCGTTGCGCTGCGCCGGCCGCCTTTCGGCCGCTCACCAGCACATCGTGCATCTCGGCGCCAATAAAGCACTGCCCCGGCCCCGTCGATTCACAGCATTCCGCCAGACTGGCGTCCTCGCCCGCAATGCGAAGCGCTTCAGCCACCCATTCATGCAGGCGGCGATAACTCTCCGCCGCTTGCATCCGATGCCATTCGTGTCCGACTGGAATCGCCAACGAATAGGTCCAATCGTTCTCGTGCGGAACCACGCCGCCGCCCGTCGGCCTCCGGATCAACGGCCGCAGCGGCGTCATCGCGGCGACTTCTTCATATTTCTGGAAGTAGCCGAACGTCGCCGCGGGAATGGTCCATGAGTAGAACCGCAGTGTCGGACAGGCGACATCGCTGACGCTGAAGAGCAGGGCCTCATCGAAGGCCATGTTCCACGCGGGACGTCCTGCACCCGTATCAACGAACTGCCAATGCTCGGCCATCGGACGGCAAACGAACTACAGGGTCGCCGAAGGACACAACCCGCTGATTTCGCAAGCGCCACAATCCGGACGTCGCGCCGGGCAACGCCGCCGGCCGTGCCAGATCAGCCAGTGACTGAACAAGGTCCACTCCTCCCGCGGCACGAGCTTCATCAGATCCTTCTCGATCTTCTCCGGCGTCTTCGCGCCGGTCAGTTTCAGCAGGCCGCTCAACCGCGCGACATGCGTGTCCACGACCACGCCGTGATTGATGTTGAACGCATTGCCCAGGACGACATTCGCCGTCTTGCGCCCAACTCCGTCCAAGGCCACGAGTTCCTCCATCGATTGGGGGACTTCCCCTCCGTGAAACTCCATCAACTTCAGGCAACAGGCCCGGATGTTCTTCGCCTTGTTCCGGAACAGACCAATGCGGCGGATGTCATTCTCCAGTTCCGAAAGATCCACCCCAGCAAACGCCTTGGCGGACCGGTATTTCTTGAAAAGCGTCTCCGTGACGATGTTCACCTGCACATCCGTGCATTGGGCGGACAGGATCGTGGCGACCAGCAACTCCAGCGGCGTGGTGAAATTCAATTCGCAATGCGCGTCCGGGTAGGCGCGCTTGAGCCCGTCGATGATGGACGCCGTCCGGGCGATCTTGTTCTTCAGGGATTCGCGGGGCATGACCGGATCAGACCAACTCCGGCTCCTCGATCTCCTTGGGCGCGGCCGTCAGTGGCGTCCCGTCGGCCGCTTCCGGATACTCAAAGACCTTCCCTTCGAAGTTGCGCACCACGACACGGTCGTCGTTGCGCTGAAGAATGTATTCCGGATTGATGGGAATCTTGCCGCCGCCGCCCGGGGCGTCGATCACATACTGCGGAATTGCATAACCCGTCGTGTGCCCGCGCAGTTGCTCCATCAGTTTGATCCCCTCCCGGACGCTGGCGCGCAGATGCGCCGACCCCGCGATCAGATCGCATTGATACAGGTAATACGGCTTCACCCGACACATCAGGAGCTTCTGGATCAGGGCCTTCATCACCGTGGCGTCGTCATTCACGTGACGCAGCAGCACGGACTGGTTGCCCAAGGGAATGCCGGCATCGGCCAACCTCGCCAACCCATCGCGAACCTCGGCGGTCAATTCCCGCGGATGATTCGCATGCACACTGACAAACAGCGGATGAAAGCGCTTCAGCAGATCGCACAACTCCGACGTGATCCGCTGCGGCATGAAGATCGGAATACGCGACCCGATGCGCAGGAACTCGACATGCGGGATGGCGCGCAACTCGCCCAACACGCGCTCCAGCTTCCCATCGCTCAGCAGCAATGGATCGCCTCCGCTCAGCAACACATCGCGGATCTGCGGGTTGTCCTTGATGTATTGGATCTGCCGGTCGAACTCCGGATGGAAGTCGTAACCCGCCGCATTGCTGACCAGTCGTGAACGCGTGCAGTAACGACAGTAGGAAGCGCAACGGTCGGTCACGAGGAACAACACGCGATCCGGATAACGATGCACCAGCCCTGGAACCGGAGAATGGGCATCCTCACCGCAGGGGTCCGCCATCTCCCAGGTGGCAGTCTCGGTTTCCTCGATTCGCGGGATCACCTGCCGCCGCACCGGGCAGTTCTCGTCCTCCGGGTCAATCAGACTGAAATAGTGCGGCGTGATGCCCATCGCGAGCTTCTTGCTCGCCAGGCGAACACCCGCGCGCTCTGGGTCGGTGAGATTCGGCATCGCCTCCAGCAAATGCTCCGGACGATGGATCCGGTTCTGCATCTGCCAACGCCAATTGTTCCAATCG
>JAYPGD010000005.1:7341-32816 GCA_038126655.1 Verrucomicrobiales bacterium | reverse complement strand
TGTAGGGATCGGGGAAGCGTTCGTCGCGCCGGGGGACGCCGTCGTATTGGAAGGGGGCCATTGAACGCTGACGTTCAATGGAGCCCGCGGCCGCCGTCTTTGTTCCGTCGAGATCGCCGGCGGCGGCGAGGCAGTCGTCCAGCAGACGCAGCCAGTCGGCGTTTGCGGATTGCCAGGGTTCGTCGATGAGGCAGGGCGCGGCCTTGGCGCCATACTCCACCATGTCCTGAACCTCTAGCGAGGCGAAGCGGAGGATGCGGACGGAGGGCGCGTCGGCCAGGCGGTTGGTGTCGGCGAGGTGTCGCTCCAGACCGGATTTCAATGCGGGGACGGCCTTGTCGTAGACTGCGGCGACCAGTTCCTCGGTGGTGGCCGCGCAGAGTATTTCGTCGAAGAAGATCTCCAGGTTCGGATCGGGGATCTGGTCCAGGCCCAGCGGCGGTTCGCGCATTTCGGCGACGCGGGCGCGGAGGGAGGCGACGTGTTCGGCGCAGAGGTGCGCATGATGGCTGAAGGCCATCTTCAATTCGTAGATCGGTTCTGAAGCAATGCGGGAATTGAAGATCTGGTGCAGACGCTTGAACGAGTAATGGAAGCGCTTTAGACGCGCGACGCACTCGTCGACGGTGAGTCCGGGGGCGGCGGCCTGTTCCATGGAACAGATGCCGGCCATGGGCGGGAGGTCTGGCTGGGGGCGAGAGGCGTTCATTTGAATGGAGGCAATCCGGGAATGGTCTGGCGCCGGGGCTAGCAACACTCACCGCCGCCATCGCAGCATTGGGAGGCCTCGGTGGTGGCGTCGTAGTTCATGCCCTTGCTCTCGCGCGGGTGGCGCAGGGCGCCCTTCTCGAAAGCGTAGGGTCGGGCGTCCTGGTCAGAGACTGGTTCGAGGGGATCGATGAACTCGAAAAAGGCGGAGTAGGGGGGCTTCCGGTAGAGGTTGTAGGTCTTGTCGCAGACAGCGTGGCGTCTGCCGCGCTCGAGGGCGTTGTTGTCGTCGTCGAGGACCTTCTTGAACGGGCCCTTGTAGATGACGGCCTGGTTGCGTTCGAAGCAGTCGCCCTGTTTGCCCTTGAAGGCCTGGATGGTCATGGAGCGGAATTCGATGCCCTGCACGGTCTGCCAGGGCTGCCGGTCGAGATTCAGGATCTCGACGCCATAAAACCCGGCGTCTTCGAACGCCCTCAGGAAGGCGTCCTCGCGGAAGGCTCCGGAGATGCAGCCGCTCCAGAGCGTCGGGTCGCGGCGCATGTCTTCCGGGACCTCCTCATCGGAGACAATGTCCGAAATCACCGCGCGTCCGCCACGCTTGAGAACGCGAAAAATCTCCGCGAACAGCTGCGTCTTGGCCCGGTCGTCGACGAGATTGAGCACGCAATTGGAGACGACGACGTCCACGGATTCGGTCGGGACGAGCGGGGCCTTGACCCGGAGTTCGTCGGCGAGTTCATCGGCCTTGAGAAAGGCGTTGGCGTCGGTGATCGGGTTGTCCTTGAGTTCGCGGTCGAGTTTTTCCAGGTCCAGGGCGAGGTCCTGGATCCGGCCCTTGCGAAATTCGACGTTGTCGTAGCCCATGCGTTCGGCGACGAGGGGCTGGTTGCGGCGCGCGACCTCCAGCATGTCGTCGGTCATGTCTATTCCGATGACCTTTCCGGTCGGGCCGACGACCTGGGCGGCGATGAAGCAGATCTTGCCTGTGCCGCTGCCGAGATCGAGCACGGTCTCGCCTTCGCGGACGTGCTTGCTGGGGTCGCCACAGCCGTAGTCGCGTTCGATGACTTCTTCGGGGATGATTTCGAGAAGCCGGCGATCGTAGTCGACCGGGCAGCAAAGGGCGGCCTCCTGCGCATTGGCCGCGGCGGCGTAGCGTTCCTTGACGGCGGATTCGGCTTTGAGCTGGCTCATATTGAAAGATTCTGCTGCGGGTTGGTTGCGGGAACCGAGGGGACTTTAGCGGCGCCCGCGTTGATTCTCAATTCTTCACCTTGCCCGGGACGGCGCGAACGCGGGTTCGTTCTTGGCGGGTTTCGGGGCGAAAGGAATGCCGGTTTCAGGCGCGTTGCCATGGCCGGAAATGACGCTCAAAAATAGCCCGCGAGGTAACGCGTTCCGCGATGGCCGGCGAGGATATAGGCGTGTTCCCCATCCGACCAGGCGGCGGTGGCGATGGAGCCGTTTTCCTCGAACCTGGGTTTGGGGCCGGGAAGGGATCCAGGAATCTTGTCGGCGTCGATCACGAGCAGGTGAACCTTGTCGCGAAGTCCCTTGGAATCGTCGTTCAGGCAGATGAGGGTGACCTTGGCTCCCTTCCACTCCAGCACGCGGCAGCCGAGACCGGTCAGCGCGCTCAGTTTCGGCGGCATTTCAAAGTCGGAAGGAGCGGGTCCTTGATCAAGCCATTCGTCGATGCGGGCCAGGTCGCTTTCCCGATAGTCGAGTGAATCCAGGTCGATCACGGCCTGGACCATGTCCTTGTGAAAGGCGGCGTAGCCGGTGTGCGCGCGGAACCAGAGTCCGCCGAGGCCGAGCAGCAGGGCGAGGCAGGCGGCCCAGGCCAGCGTCGCTGAGCGGCGCCGCCAGACGGAGGGCGTGACGACGACCTTGGCGGCGAGGATGGTCTGCTTGAGGTCGGGCGGCACGGGAGCGGAGCGCAGTTTCCCGGCGATGCGGGCGTCCTCGGCGCGATGTTCCTCAAACCACCTGGCCAGATCGGGGTCGTGTTGGACCTGTTCCAAGGCCTCGCGGAACTGCGGGTCCTCGGCGTCCTGACCGCCGGGGCGATAGGCGCTCAAGATGAATTTGGCTTGTTCGTTATCCATGGTGTCGGTTGGACGATTGAGCATTGGGGGGCAGCGGGACGATCTTGTCATCCGCGGCTCCAGCGCGGTTGACGCGGAGCAGGTCGCGCAGTTGCTGTTTGCCGCGGGAGAGCCGCGACATGACGGTCCCGATGGGGAGTTCCAGCAGTTCGGCGATCTCCTTGTAGGAGTGCTCCTCCAGGTAAAACAGGGTCAGGGGCGCGCGATAGAGTTCATCCACGCTCATCATTGCCTCAACCACGATGCCGCCGTCCAGATCGTTCACGACGGTGGCCTTCTGGGAGGGCAGTTCGTGGCTGACGGAATTGAATTCCTGATGAGGGAAGCGGGATTCGCGTCGGCGCGAACCGAGGAAGGCGCGGTGCAGGGTGGTGAAGAGCCAGGTCTTCACCTTGGACTTGTCCCGCAACTGATGGCCTTTGGTCGCCCACATGTAGAATGTGTGTTGGGTCAGGTCGCAGGCTTCGTGCTCGCGTTTGCTCAGGCTGAGCGCAAAGCGAAAGAGCGGTTCGTAGAACCGGTCGACCAGTTGTTCGAAATCCAGATCGTCCACGCGGTTGTGAGGCTTGGTGAGAAAGGTTTATTCCCGGCATTCAGCGCGTCCATTCCATCCACTTGGCGAACAGCTTTTGCAATGCCGGCGTGAGGCGGGTCTTGTTGAAGTTGTTGGCGGCGCGCTTGATGGCCTCGGCCTGGGTGGGGTAGGGATGGATGACGCCACCCAGGGTTTTCATGCCCCCGCCCGCGTTCATGACGGCGGTGATCTCGGAAATCATCTCGCCGGCGTGTCTCGCGACAATGGTGGCTCCCAGGATCTCATCGCTCCCCTTGCGGACGTGGATCCTGACCAGACCGTCGGTTTCGCCCTCGAGGATGGCGCGGTCGATCTCGCCCAACGATTGCTGAAAAGTCGCGGTTTCGATCCCCTTGGTCCGGGCGTCCTCTTCGGAAAGCCCGACATGGGCGATCTCAGGGTCGGTATAGGTGCACCAGGGAATGTTGAGATCGCTGAACTTCCTGCGGCCGCCCTGGGCGAGATTGAGGATCCCGAACAAGGCGTTCTGCACGACGATCTGGGCGGAGGCGTCGGCCGTGTGGGTGAATTTTGCCGGCAGGCAGATGTCGCCGCAGGCGTAGATGTCCGGATTCGTCGTGCGCAGGAAATCGTCGACCTTCACGCCTGTGCGATTGTCGTGCTCGACCCCGACGGCATCGAGGCCCAATCCTTCCACATTGGGCGCGCGGCCGACGCTGATGAGGATCTGGTCGACAGTCAGTTCGGTCCTGTCTCCGTTGCGATCCAGGTGAAGGACGCGTTCGTCCCCGCGGCGTTCGACGCGTTCAATCCTGGTTTCACAGAGCGTCTGGACGCCATCCTGTCGGAGCGCGGCTTCCACGATCCTGGCGGCAGCGGGATCTTCGCGGGGCAGGATCCGACAAACCTGCTCCAATAGGGTGACTTCCGATCCGAAGCGGGCAAAGGTCTGCGCCATCTCACAGCCGATGGGGCCTGCGCCGATAACGGCGAGGCGTTTGGGGAGACTGGCGAGGGAGAACAGGGATTCGTTGGTCAGGCAGTCGGCCTCGTCGAGCCCGGGAATGGGAAGTTGCACGGCGCGGGCGCCGGTGGCGATGACGGCCCTGCTGAATTCGAGGCGTTGTCCGGCGACTTCGACAGTGTTGTCCGACACGAATGCAGCCTGTCCGAGGTGAACATCGACGCCCATGTCGGTGTAGCGCCGGGCGGAATCGACCGGGCTGATCTGGGCGCGGAGTCGTCGCATGCGCTCCATGACGGCCGGGAAATCGACGGCAACTCCCTCGGGAACGCGCACGCCGAATTCGCCGGCGCGGCGGACATCGGCGAGGGCGCGGGCCGAGCGGATCAGGGCCTTGGAGGGGACGCAGCCGACATTGAGGCAATCGCCGCCGAGAAGCCGACGCTCGATCAGAGCCACACGCGCTCCGACGCCGGCCGCGATGGCCGCTGAAATGAGGCCGGCCGCGCCGGCGCCGATGACGACCAGATTGTAGCGTCCGTCGGGCGCGGGATTTTTCCAGTCCGGCGGATGGACGTTGGCGACGAGTTCCTGGTTGTGCTCGTCCCAAGGTTCGATTCTGGTCGGATCGGAATTCATGAGTTTTTTTCGCGCCCCGGCGATTGGGCCAGCCTTCGCTCGAGCGACTTCCTGGCGATGCGCGTTGCAATGACGGTGAAGAAGGCCGTCGCGAAGAAGCCGCCGACCTTCAGTGCCTTGGAGGCGTCGCTGTCGTCCGCGGCGGCGACATGGGCAAGATGGCCGATGTAGACCCACATGATCGTGCCGGGGATCATGCCGATCCAGGTGGCGAAGAAATAGTCGCGGAGGGAGACCTTGGTCAGGGCGCAGGCGTAGTTCAGCAGGTTGAACGGAAACATGGGGGAGAGCCGCAGAAGTCCCATGATTTTCCAGCCCTCTTCCGCGATCGCTTCATCGATGGCGGAGAACTTCCGGTTGTCGGCGATTCGCGCCGCGACCCGGTCGCGGGCGAAGTGACGCCCCACGAGGAACGCGGCCGTCGCTCCGATTGTGGAGCCGATGGAGACATAGAGGAACCCGTGGAACAGACCGAAGACGGCGCCCGCGCCCAGGGTGAGCACGGAACCAGGCAGCAGCGTCACCGTCGCGATGATGTAGGCGAGGATGAACGCCGTCGGCCCCCAGAAGCCAAGCGATTTGATCCAGTCAAGAGCGGCCTGCATTGCGGCCTTTGCATCGAAAGGTCCAAGGAAGAGGAGCAGCGCCAGCAGGGCGGCCGCGATGACCGGCGCCCAGGTTGAAAACAATGGCGCGCGGCGGATTTCCGCGGCGATCGTCGGCGCTTTCAAATCGGGCGGATCAGGCATTGCGTGAGGGCGGGTTTCAGGAATCCGCCACTGCTCCGGTGCAACTGCTTCCGGCGCCCGCGGTGCAGGCAAGGCAATGAAAGTCCGTCAGGATGTCCCCGTTGATCAGGCGGTCTGGGGTGACGTCCCATAGAAAGAGCGGTTTGCCGTTGCGCAGGCGGAGGTCGAGCATCTGGTTGAAGTCGCAGTCGTAGAGTTCGCCGCGGTAGCCGACGCTCAGGGTGTTGCGACACATGAGGCCGGCCACGGTTTCGGGATTGAAGGCGTTGGCGAGGAGTTCCAGATACTCGTCCCAGCGGTCTTGCTTGCGCAGGTCTTCGGCAAAGCGCGCGATGGGTTGGTTGGTGATGGTCAGCAGGCGGTTGAACACGATTCCGAATTCGTCTTCCAGAACCTGCTTGTAGGCGGCCTCCAGTTCGGTCTGCGGGCCGGGCAACTTCGGACCCAGGGGGTTGTAAACGAGGTGGAGATCGAGCGAAGTTCCGTAACCGACGGCGTTCAGTCGCTTCAGCCCGGCGATGCTTTTCTCGAAGACGCCGTTGCCGCGCTGTTGGTTGACGTTCTCCTTCGAATAGCAAGGCAGGGACGCGATCACCTCGACCTTGTGGGAGGCCAGAAACGCCGGCAGGTCCTCGTGGCCGGGTTCTGCGAGGATGGTCAGGTTGTTGCGGTCAATGACGCGCGCGCCGGCCTCCCGGGAGATCTCGACGAGCCAGCGGAAGAAACGACTCAATTCGGGCGCGCCGCCGGTGATGTCCACGACCGGGGGACGATGCGCTCGAATCCAGGCGCCGATGCGCTGCGCGGTCGGTTCGTCCAGGGTCTCGGTGCGCCAGGGGGCGGCGTCCACATGGCAGTGGCGGCAGGCCTGGTTGCATTGGCGGCCGACGTTGATCTGAAGCGTTTCCAGGTTGCCGCGTCTCAGCGTGAGACCGTGCTCGGCGAGCTTGCTGTCGAAGCGGTTGGGCATGTGCGCGTAGGATACCGCCAAGGCGGCATTATTCCACGCGATTTCAAACGCCCCCTCGGGGGCGGGTGTCATTCAACCCCGGCGAAGATGGCGTCGATCCTTGCGTTGATCTGTTGGATGAAGGTCTCGCTGAGTTCGACCTTGCTCCATTCGCAGGATTTGTCCGGGGGGCGGGCGATCCAACGTTTGACGGGGGAGCCGGCATTGACGGACTCGCCGGGGAGTTCGGCTATGATCACGATTTCCGGGATGACCTCGCCGCCGACGTTCGCGTAGATCATGGGGTAGATCTCAATGCGGGCCTCACACGCGTTGCCGAGGCTGAGGTCGGCGGCGACGATGCAGCCTTCGGTTTCGGGTTCGATGAATTTCCAGTCTTCGATTTGGATGCGCATGGTTGGTTGGCGGCTGGGAGGCCGACTGCCAGAGCCGGCGTCTCGGGTTGGCGATTGACGACTCGTCCGGGCTGGAACGCGGACCGGAAATCCCTGAGGCGGGGCGAAGATCGAAACAAGGGCGCGGATCCACGCCTTCATCAGGGATGTCGCCATTTACGCATCTGGGCCTGAGGGAATCAATGGAATTCACCGGGACTCGTGGGCTGCCGTTGACACGCGCTCCCGCGCGGGCTAGGTATCGGACGTGTTGCCTGCCTGCCTGCGCCTCCAATTTGCGACCTGTCGTTGTTGTTCGACCTGATTCTCCCCATTCATTGTGAGCGCGCCCGCGTTGGAACTCAGGAACGTTGACAAGCATTACGGTGATTTTCATGCCGTGAGGGATGTAAGTCTGACGGTCCCGACCGGATCGATCCATGGTTTTCTGGGGCCGAACGGGGCGGGCAAGACGACCATCATCCGGATGATACTGGAAATCATTCGTCCGACCCGGGGGGAAGTGTCGGTGCTGGGGGAAACCTCCGCGCTCAAGGTTCGCAACCGGATCGGCTACCTGCCGGAGGAGAAGGGGCTCTACAAGAAGATGAAGGCGTGGAGTGTGATCGCCTATTTTGCGACCTTGAAGGGGATGGGGCGCAAGGAGGCGAAGGCGCGCGCCTTCGAGTTGCTGGAGAAATACGGCCTCAAGGACTTCGCCAACGCGAAGACCGACGCGCTCTCCAAGGGCATGGGGCAGAAGGTGCAGATGCTGGCCTCGATCGCCCACGATCCCGAGTTTGTGATACTCGACGAGCCTTTCTCCGGACTCGATCCGGTCAATCAGGAGGTGATGGAGGACATCATCCGCGACATGGCCGCCCGGAAGCGCACAGTGATCTTCTCCACGCACGTCATGCAGCACGCCGAGCGAATCTGCGACCGCATCCTGCTGATGGCGCAGGGACGCAAGGTCTTCGACGGCGCCATCGCCGAGGCGAAGCAGTCCCTGCCGCGCCGCGTGCGGATCGAAACCCATGATCCGGTGGCGAAGTTGGAGCAGTTGGATGACGTGGTGGGGGTCGAGGCTTTGGATGGTCTTGTACGCCCCGATGACGATGACCGGGCGGGGCGTTGGGAATTGCGGATCGCGGAAAAGGCTGACCCGCAGTCGATCCTGCAGGAATGCTTCGAGCGCGGCATTCGCCTGAGGAGTTTTGAACTGGCGGACCCCAGCCTGCACGAGGTGTTTGTTCACCTGGTTGGCGCCGAGGCGAAGGAGGCGTCGTTCCGATGAGAAACGCCTTTCTTGTGGCTTGGCGAGATTTCGCGGAAAGCGCGAAGACGAAGGGTTTCTGGATCGGGCTGCTGTTGTTTCCGGCGATCATCTTCGCCTTTGTGCAGGCGCCGAAATACCTGGAGAAAAAGGGCACGCCGCAGCGGTTCTTTGTCCTGATCGATCAATCCGGAAACTTCGAGGAAATCATCGAGGAGGGCCTGGAGCGCGCGCATCAGCGGCGCGTTCTCAAATCGTTGGTCGATTATGGCCGCGAAAATGCGTCGTTGGAAAAGGCCGGGCAGGCAGGGGGCGACAAGATCGACCTGGAGGACATCCCGGCCCCGGATGTCTCGGGCGGAGCCGAGCAGTTCCTGGAGGAGTTTGCCGAGTCGAATCCTGATGCGCTGGAGAAATTCCTGGAGCGCGGGGGGCGGGAGATGATGCTGGAACGGATGAAGCCCTATCTGCGGGACGACGCCGAGGAATACGAGGCGCCGAAGCGGCGGTATGTTCGCGTGGCTGTCCCCGAGGGCATCGATCCGGATTCCGGGACAGCGGTGATTTCCGAGGCGTTGAAGCCCTTTCTGCGGGGGGGGCGGACGATCCGCGTCGAGGGCGAGGATCGGAAACTCTACGCTGCTGTCCTGATTCCGAAGGACATTGAGGGGCTGGTGTCGCGCCCGGGACAGCCGCCGGTCACGTTGATGACGGGGCGCCATGGCGTCGAATACTGGTCGGCCAACCTTGCGGACCTGGATCTGCACAACGACATCCGCAACGTGATGAACCGCGAGATCCGGCGAAAGGCCTACCTTGCTGCGGGGATGGATATCGAAGCCGTGCGCGAAGTTGAGCGGACGCGCGTTCCCTTCGCCACGCTCAATCCAAAGAAGGCCAAGGGCAAGGAGAAGGTGAGCATGGCGGACTTTCTGCGGCAATGGGCGCCGAGCGGGTTTGTCTACCTGCTCTGGATCTCCATCTTCACCATCAGCCAGATGTTGTTGAGCAACACGATCGAGGAAAAGTCCAACCGCATCATCGAGGTGCTGTTGTCTTCGGTGACACCGGGCGAACTCATGATGGGCAAGCTCGCGGGGATTGCGGCGATCGGTCTGGTGATGATCGGGGTCTGGGTCGGGTCGTTGGTGGCCATTCTGGCCTGGCAGGCCGGGCCGGAGGTGGAGTTCGCGCAGCATATCTTCGATGTCCTTAAGAATTCGCATCTGCTGCCGGCCTTCTTCGCCTATTTCGTGCTGGGCTACCTGCTCTACGCGGGCGTGATCCTGACGATCGGCAGCCTGTGCAACACCCTGAAGGACGCGCAGAATTACATGGGCGTGGTCACCGTGATCATGATGGTGCCGATGTTGACCATGTTCTTCATTCCCAAGGACCCGAACGGAACCCTGGCCACGGCCCTTTCCTGGATTCCAATCTACACGCCCTTCGCCATGATGAATCGCATGGCCGCCGATCCGCCCCTGTTCGAAGTGATCGGGACGACGGTCCTGCTGATCGTGACGACGTCGGCTGTGCTCTGGCTGTCCGGCAAGATCTTCCGCATCGGCATCCTGCGCACGGGGCAGCCGCCGAAGATCCTGGAACTGTTTCGCTGGGCGATGGACGCGGTGCGGGGGAAGAACTGAAAAGGGCGCCGCGCGAATTCGGGGCGGGCAATCTGAGATTTCAAGAAACGACGGTCACCACGATCCCGGATACGCGTCGGAAATGCCCCTCATCGTGCGGGCCGACCAGGACATCGGACTTGAACGCCCGAGCCGTGGCCGCGACGGCAATGTCGTCTTGCGGGATCAGATTTCCCTGGTCAGCAGATCCCCCAAATGGCGCGCAGCTTCGGTTGATGTGATATGCTCGGTCACACGTAATTGTGTAATTTACATAATTCCGTGTGACAAGGTTGCTGAATCGCGTTGAATTGCGCGCGTGTGGTGATGGTGAAAGATTCCATTTGGCAATCGGGCGTCAAAACCCGCACAATCCCCGCTCGTTTTTGAATTTTAGCATCTATTGATTATGGAACCGACACGCACTGCCTACGGAATCTGGAGCGGGGGCCGCTTCATGCACTTTGGAGAAGCCATCGACGAGGAGCGGATGGAGAAACTGATCCGCCGCGCCTACGATCGCGGCGTCCGCACCTTCATGACGGCCGATGTCTACGGCAAGGGCGCGGCCGACGAGATGATGGGCAAGGCCCTCTCGGGATTGCCGCGGGACACGTATTGCCTGATCGGCATCGTGGGGCACGACTTCTATTCCGCGGAGCGCAAGGGCATCAAGGGCTTCCCGCGCTTCACCCATCCGGAGCTGCGTCAGCCGAGCGAATACAAGTCCTACCTGCGCATGGCGACCGAAAAGTCCCTGGAACGCTGCCAGGCCGACAAGTTTGACCTGTTGATGCTGCACAATCCGGATTCGATCGGCTATTCGAACGACACGGTCTGGAGCGGGATGGCGGATCTGAAGGCGGAGGGGCTGGCGGATCGTCTCGGCGTCGCGCCCGGGCCGGCGAACGGATTCACCCTGGACATCCTGCTGAACTTCGAACGTTTCGAGGAACTGATCGACTGGGCCATGATCATCCTGAATCCCTTGGAGCCTTGGCCGGGCGACATGCTCCTCCCGGGAGCCGAGAAGCACGGCGTCGACCTGATCACCCGCGTCGTGGATTATGGCGGGCTGTTCCACGGCGACGTGAAGCCGGGGCATGAATTCGGCGAAGGCGATCATCGGACCTTCCGCCCGGAAGGCTGGGTGGAGGCCGGCAATGAGAAGATCGACCGCATGCGAGACGTTGCAGAGAAGCATGGGCTTTCAATGCTGCAGCTCGCCTGCGCCTGGAACCTCAGTCAGACGCGGGTGAAAAGCGTCGTTCCGACCCTGATCCAGGAAGTTGGCGGGAACGCGAAGCCGATCGAGGAGAAGCTCGATGATCTGGCCGGGGTTTCGGACCTGACGCTGAGCGATGAGGAAGTGGCGACGATCCGCGAGATCGGGAACAACAAGGGCTGCATGACCTTGAAGGGCGGAAACCCCGAGTATGAAGGCGATCCCGTGGCCGACCGCTGGGAGTTGAGTCCGGATCTGGCCAGCGTGGGCGAGACCTGGGGGATCAAGCCGGAGGTGGACCTGGCCTGCGTTCATTGAAAGTGAACAAACTTCTATTCACCGGCGAGGCGTGCAAGACGGAACTGTTGGTCGTTCTGTTGGAAAAGCATGGCATTGCCGCATTTGAAGAGCATGTCAGCGAGGATCTGCGGGACTACGAGGACGAGTTCAATCGCGAGACCCGGGTGTTTGTGCCGGACGGGGATTATGCGAAGGCGAAGGAATTGTTCTTCGAGGATTCCGGCGGAGAGATTTGAAATCGGACTTTACAACCGTCGCGGCATCGGGCAGAAATCCCGCTTTTTATGAGCGCATTTCTTCAATCATTTTTTGGCAACGACATGTTCTGGAGCTTCTTTGCGATGCCCATCGGCTTGATGACCTGCTTCACGCCGATTGTGATCGTCTGGGCGCTTGAAGGCGGCGGCAAAGAGAAATCGGACAAGAAATAGCCGCCCGCAGACCCGCTTTGCGAAAGCCGTCCCGATTGGGGCGGCTTTCTTTTTTGCCCGGGGCTTTCGGGAATGAGCTTGAAAAGCAAACTCCAACGGCATGTTGTGGCGCGCCCTCAGTGAGGGCAGTCGATTGCTTTCGCCTGATGGCTCCGCTTTTCGGCTGACACAGCCGACGCTACATCTGTGAAGCTGTTGCGATTGCCGTAAGCCCTGCTTTTTTGCCCTGACAAAGCGCGGTTGAAGACGAGAATGGGGCATGCGATTTCGAGTCTTCCCTGCATTCATTCTGACGGTCTGTCTGTCCGGTTTCACCGCGTTCGCGGAGGTGGATCCCTACGACAAGTCCGGCGTTCCCCTGGAGTCGGACACATCGGACCCGCGGTTGGCGAAGGTTGTCTTGCTGGCGGGCGATCCCAGCAGCAAGCCGTTGGGGCACGAATATTTCGCCGGGTGCGCCCTGTTCGCGGATCTCCTCAGGCAGACGTCGGGCGTGCATCCCGTGATTGCCTGGGGCGGTTGGCCGGCGAATGAGGCCATTTTTGACAACGCTCGCTGCGTCGTCTTCTACATGGATGGCGGCGAGAAGATGCCGTTTCTGGACGACCGGCGGTGGGGCCTTCTGCGGGCGTTGGAGGCGAAGGGGGCGGGATTGGTGTTTCTCCAACAGATGATCGACTTCCCGGAATCGCGACGCGAAGAGGCTCTGGGATGGCTGGGCGCGGTTTTCGAGAACGGCGTCGGCGGGCGCGGTCATTGGGAGTCGTCGTTTGAAGCGTTTCCCGATCATCCTGTCGCGCGGGGGCTCCGGCCTTTCGCGATCAACGACGGCTGGCTTTACGGACTGCGGTTGGCGTCCAGTTCGAGCGAGCGATTGACGCCCATTCTCACCGCTGTTCCGCCGGCCAGTTCCCGGACCTCGGCGGCGTCGAAGCGAAACGCCGGGCGAAGCGAGATCTTCGCGTGGACCTACCAGCGCGCGAATGGCGGGCGGAGTTTTTCATTTTCCGGGGCTGACTGGCATCCCAACTGGGCCGAGGAAAGCGTCCGGCGGGTGACGATCAACGGGATTCTCTGGGCGGCGGGGCTTGAGATTCCCGCAGGAGGCGCGCCGGTTGCCCTGTCAAAGGGCTCTCTAGAACGAAACCTGGACCGGAAGGCAAAGGCTTCCAAGGCAATCGGGACGCGGCTCAACCCCAATCTCAAGTATCTGGCTCCGGCCTCCCTGCCCGGCATCACGTTGGACGATCTTCAAGGCGAGGTGAAGGGAACCTGGACGGGGTCGACGGCGGCGGGGCCGGTCATCGTGGGGCGCAACTATCTGCACGACGCCAACCAGAACAAGGGGGCCTGCTCGATCGTGTTTCGACCGACGATTCCGAAGGCTGGGAAGTACGAGATCGCGCTCTACGCCCAACCTCATTCCAATCGCGCCCCGAAGGTTCCCGTTGTCGTGAAGGTCGATGGAAAGACGGTGGGGAGCGCCTCGGTGAATCAAAGGGACATGAAGAGCGGGGCGCGTCATGTGATCGGTCGGTTCGAACTGCCGCGTGGCGGCAAGGTGGCGATCGCGGTGGAAAACAAGGGCACAAAGGGCGTGGTGGTCGTGGACGCGATTCAACTGCTTCCGGTGGAGTGACGCGCCATTTCTGTTCTTGAAGCCGGGGTTTGCATCGGCAACTCTGCGGGCCCAATTCCATGTCAAAAAAAGCGCTTATCACCGGCATCACCGGACAGGACGGCTCCTATCTTGCAGAACTGCTGCTGGAGAAGGGGTATGAAGTTCACGGCATCATCCGCCGCGCCAGCACCTTCAACACCGGGCGGTTGAACCGGATCTATCAGGATCCGCACACCGACGACCAACAATTGCACCTGCATTACGGCGACCTTTCGGACGCCAGCGCATTGGCGCGGTTGATCGGCCGGATCGGCCCCAACGAGATCTACAATCTGGCGGCGCAGAGCCATGTGCGGGTGAGCTTCGACAGCGCCGAATATACGACAGACATCACGGCGACCGGGGCGGTGCGGCTGTTGGAGGCCATCCGCGAGACCGGCGTGGAGGCGCGTTTTTATCAGGCGTCGTCGAGCGAGATGTACGGGAAGGTGCAGGAGATTCCGCAGACGGAGGCCACCCCGTTTTATCCCCGAAGCCCCTACGGCTGCGCGAAGGTCTACGCCTATTGGATCACCACCAACTACCGTGAATCCTATGGACTGCACGCCAACAACGGCATCCTGTTCAACCACGAGTCCCCGCGCCGCGGCGAGACCTTCGTGACGCGCAAGATCACGCGCGCGCTGGCCCGCATCAAGGCCGGCCTGCAGGAGAAGATCTTCCTGGGCAATCTCGACGCCAAGCGCGACTGGGGCTTTGCCAAGGAATATGTCGAGGCCATGTGGCTGATGCTGCAGCAGGAGGAGCCCGACGATTATGTGATCGCGACGGGCGAGACGCATTCCGTGCGCGAGTTTCTCCAGGTGGCGTTTGAGCATGTGGGGTTGAGCCACGAAGATCACGTGGCTTTCGACGAGCGCTACCTGCGTCCGGCCGAGGTGGAACTCCTGGTCGGCGACAGCTCGAAGGCGAAGCAAAAGCTGGGCTGGGAGCCGAAGACGAAGTTTGAAGACCTGGTGAAACTGATGGTGGACGCCGACATGAAGGAACTGCAGGACCAGTTGGCCGGCGTGGTCAAACCCGATTCGCGCGATTGATTCTCCAACGCCGCCGTCGCGATGGCGGGCGGCCCATGTCATCATGCCTAAAGCGCTCATCACCGGGATCACGGGCCAGGACGGCTCCTACCTCACCGAGTTGTTGCTGGGGAAGGGGTATGAGGTTCACGGCGTGGTGCGCCGCACAAGCAGCCTCGAGCGTTCGCGCCTCAGCGGCCTTTACCAAGACGAGGCCATCTATGGCAAGCGACTGTTTCTGCACTACGCCGACCTGGACGATCCGACGACGTTGCGGCGCGTCCTGTTGAAGGTCGCGCCGGATGAGGTGTATCACCTGGCGGGACAGAGTCATGTGGGGCTGAGTTTCGAGATCCCTGAATCCACCTGCGAGTTGACTGCGATGGGGACGTTGCGGTTGCTGGAGATGATCCGCGACATGGAGTCGCCGGCGCGGTTCTACCACGCGTCGAGCAGCGAGGTGTTCGGGCGGCCGGCGGAGTCGCCGCAGACGGAGGCGACGCCCTTTGCGCCGGTGACGCCCTACGGCTGCGCGAAGGCGTTCGCCACCCGGATGACGGCGATCTACCGGAACAGTTTTGAGCTGTTCGCGGTGAACGGGATCATGTTCAACCACGAGTCGCCGAGGCGCGGGGAGAACTTCGTCACCCGCAAGATCTGCCGCGCGGCGGCGGAGATCAAGGCGGGCCGCAGGACGGAACTCATGCTGGGCGACCTTTCAGCCCAACGCGACTGGGGCTATGCGCCGGATTACGTGAAGGGCATGTGGCTGGCGCTGCAGCACGAATCGCCGGAGGATTTCGTTTTTGCCACGGGCGTGTTGCACAGTGTCCGGGATGTGGTCAAAGCGGCGTTTGAGTCCCTGGATCTGGAATGGGAGAAAAGCGTGCGCAGGGATCCGCGGTTCATCCGTCCGGCCGAACCGATCGCCCTGATCGGCGACGCATCCAAGGCGCGGCGTCTGCTTGGGTGGGAACCGGAGAAGGCGTTCGAAGCGTTTATTGCGGAGATGACCGAGGCGGAGTTCGCCGCCCTGCAGTCCGAATAGCGGGACGCCGGTCCGGGTCAGCGGCGAAGGTCGCCCCGGCTTTCCGCAAACTCCTCGCAGACGCGCCGGACGCCCTCTTCGAGCGGGATTGAAGGACGCCAGCCCATGGCGGAGAGTCTCGAGCAGTCCAGCAACTTGCGCGGGGTTCCGTCGGGTTGGGAATCGTCCCATTCAATGCTCCCTTCGAATCCGACGATGCGCTTCACCAGTTCGGCCAACTGCCGGATGGAGACCTCATCGCCGGTTCCGATGTTGACGAATCCTTCTTCGGAATAGTTCTCCATCAGGAACAGGCATGCGTCGGCGCAGTCGTTGGCGTGGAGGAATTCGCGCAGGGGAGAGCCCGTGCCCCAGCAGACGACGGACGACGCCTCGGAGGAACGGGCCTCATGGAACTTGCGGATGAGCGCGGGCAGGACATGCGACCCCTGCGGATCGTAGTTGTCGTTGGGGCCGTACATGTTGGTCGGCATCGCGGAGATGAAGTCGCAGCCGTGCTGCCGCCGATAGGCCTGACAAAGCTTGATGCCGGCGATCTTGGCGATGGCGTACCATTGATTGGTCGGCTCGAGGGGGCCTGAGAGCAGGAGGTCCTCGGTCATCGGCTGCGGCGCTTCACGCGGGTAGATGCAGGAGCTTCCCAAAAAGAGGAGCTTCCTCACGCCGGAGCGCCGGGCGGAGGAAATGCCATTGTTCTGGAGGGCCCGATTCTGTGCCAAGAAATCCGCGGGGCGATCGTTGTTGATGCGGATGCCGCCGACCTTGGCGGCGGCCAGAAAGACGTATTCGGGCTTTTCGTTCTCGAAGAATCGGCGGGTCGCCGCCGGATCGAGCAGGTCCAATTCCGCCCGCGTCCGGCCGAGGAGATTCCGGAATCCCCGGTTCTCAAGCGCGCGCCAGATCGCGCTGCCGACGAGGCCGCGATGGCCGGCGACGTAGATGCGGGATTCCGGGGTCCATGACATAGGCGCGGCATTTAAGCCCGGCGGCCGCGGCGGAGCAAGTCCCCGAGCCTCTTTTTGCGTTCCGGGGTCCGCAGTCGGAAAGGTCGTGGGATCAATTTGCTTGTTTGTCGACGCATCCTCCCGCAACTAAGGGCCTCGTTTTCGGGATGTCCCGACCCGGTCATGCTTGTCGTCTACACAGTCACCATCTTTCTAAGCGCGATCCTGCTGTTTGTGGTGCAGCCGATGTTTGCGCGGATGATCCTGCCTTTGCTGGGCGGGTCGCCCTCGGTCTGGAACGCGGCGATGTTGTTTTATCAGGCGGCGTTGCTGGGAGGCTACGCCTATGCCCACTTTTCCACGCGGCGGCTGGGGGTCCGGAAGCAGGCTGTCTGTCACCTGGTCCTGTTGGCGGCGGTGATCCTGACCCTTCCTTTCGGCATACCGTCGGGTTGGACGCCGCCGGGGACGGATCCAACCTGGTGGTTGCTGGGAGTCATGGCGGTCACCGTGGGCCTGCCCTTCTTTGTCGTCTCCTCCACCAGCCCCGTGGTCCAACGTTGGTTTGCCTCGACGGGACATGTGTCGGCTTCAGATCCCTATTTTCTCTATGCCGCCAGCAACGTCGGAAGTCTGCTGGCGTTGTTGGGCTATCCGTTTGCGCTGGAACGCTGGATTGGTTTGCGCGATCAGACGTTCTGGTGGGCCTGGGGCTACGGGGCGCTGGTCGCCTTGATGGCCGGGTGCGTCTGGTTCGTGTTCCGGGGGATGGCGCCGGGGCGGGAGGCTGAGGTGGAACGGGAGGGTGAGATCGCGGCGGAAGAACTGGGGGGCTGGCGGCGCGCTCGTTGGGTGGCCCTGGCCTTTGCGCCGTCCAGCCTGATGCTCAGTGTGACGTCCTATCTGTCCAGTGAAGTGGCTTCGGCGCCGTTGCTGTGGACGCTGCCGCTGACGTTGTATCTGCTCACCTTCGTGTTCGTGTTCGCGCGGGCGCGCTGGATGTCCCACGAGGTGATGCTGCGGGCCTTCCCGATCGGCGTGACGGCCCTGACGCTGTTGTTGACCATGCGCGCGACGAATCCTTTTTTTCTCATGGCGTTCGTTCATCTGGCGGTGTTTTTCGTCACCGCCATTGCGTGTCATGGCGGATTGGCGATGGACCGCCCCTCCTCGGGGCGACTGACGGAATTCTACCTCTGGATGTCGGTCGGCGGAGCGTTGGGGGGATTGTTCAACGCCCTGGTGGCTCCGGCGCTGTTTGATTCGTTCGTCGAGTATCCGTTGGTGATGGTGGCGGCCTGCCTGCTGGTGATGCCTTCGGTGAAACAGGGCCGGGCGCGGGACTCAAAGCTGATGAACGTGACGCTGCCGGTGAGTCTAGGCGCCATCACGCTCCTGTGCATCTGGTTTGCGCCGCCGTTGTTTCCCTCGGCGTCCTCGGCTGTGCACGCCGCGGTGTTTGGGCCGCCGGTCCTGCTGGGCTACTTTCTTTCGGAACATCGCGTCCGTTTCGCCGCGGGGGTGGCCGCCGTCTTTCTGGCGTCCGGATTCTACGTCGGCGAGACCGGTCGCACGCTGTTTTCCGACCGCAGCTTCTATGGCGCGCATCGTGTGACCGAGAGTCCGGACGGACGCTTCCGCCTGCTGGTGCATGGGACCACGGTTCACGGGATGCAACGGGTCGAGAATGAGGCCCTGCCAATGCCGTTGAGCTACTACTTCCCAACCGGTCCGGCCGGGGAGTATTTTTCCCGCTTCCGCCGCCAGCTCAAAGGGCCGGTGGGCGTGATCGGCATGGGCGCCGGTTCGTTGGCTTCCTATGGCAGGAAGGGCGAGGAATGGACCTTTTTCGAAATCGATCCGGTGGTTGCCGATCTGGCCGGGGACTCAGGCTACTTCAGTTATCTCGCGCGATCGCCGGCGGAGGTCAGCGTCGTCTTGGGCGACGGACGCCTTTCCTTGTCGCAGGAGCCGGATGGCCGGTTTCAGTTATTGATCGTCGACGCGTTCAGCTCGGATGTGATTCCGATGCACCTGTTGACACGGGAGGCCTTTGCGATCTACTCGTCGAAACTGCGGGAGGACGGGATGATCCTGTTCCACATCTCCAACCGGCATTTCGACCTCAGGCAGAAACTGACAGACCTGGCGCTGGACGCCGGATTGATCTGCTATTATCGGGAAGGGCGAATATTTGGCGCCGTGGAAAGAAGGGCGGGCCGGGACCCCTCAGAGTGGATGTTGATGGCGCAGCGTCAGCGGGATCTCAGGCCGATCGCCCGCAGTCTGGAGTGGATCCCCATGACCGAATCAAGCGGAACGGAGCCTTGGACCGATGATCGATCGAGCCTCCTGGATGTGTTTTTTCAGGAGTGATTCTTTGAGTGTCCTTAAAATAGCCGAAATTGACCACAGCTGGGACGTTGTCGTAATGATTTAGAATTTGACAATGGCGCCATGTCTGCTAACGAATGGCACAGTTGTGGTTGGCAAAAGACAATCAGTGAACGCAAATCGAACTAATACTAACCCGTCTTTTGTCGTGTTCACGCCGCAGCGCTGAAAGGAAAACAACATGAAACTGAACACCACCAAAAAGTCCGGCTTCACGCTCGTGGAAATCATGATCGTTGTGGCTATCATTGGTCTGTTGGCCGCGATCGCGATTCCGAACTTCGTGAAAGCGCGCAAAACGGCCCAGAAGAACTCCTGCGTGGCGAACCTGAAGCAGATTGACGGTTCCAAGCAGCAGTGGGCGATCGACGAGAAGAAGGGCGGAAGCGACACTCCGGCGAAGACCGAGCTGTATGGCACTGACAAGTACCTGAAGCTTGAGCCGAGCTGCCCGCTGTCCGGTTCCTACTCCATCCAGAACGTGGCGTCGAACCCGACCTGCAACCTGGCGGCCACCGAAGGCCACTCCTTGTAGTAAGCGGAGTCTCGTAAATCTCACAGCCCGGAGCATTGCTCCGGGCTTTTTTTTTGGCATTGGCGCCCTTGATGCGTTTCTCATGACATGAGGCAATCAGCGCTTGCGGTTGCAGGCATGGCGCAGTAGGCTGCCCAGAAAGAAGACATGAAGTTGTGCCTGAAGATAGAGGGAAGACGGGGTTTACCTTGATTGAGGTCATGGTGGTTGACCGCGATCGTCGCCTTGCTGGCGTCGATTGCGATTCCCAATTTTGTGAAATCCCGCGAAGCGGCGCGGCGCAATGCCTGCATCAAGAATCTGAAGACGATCGATGAGGCGAAGCATCTATGGGGGATCGAGAACGCCAAGAATGAGACCGCCACGGCCGGGCGGAGTGACTTGATTGGGACAGACAAATACATCAAGCAGATGACGATCTGTCCTTCGAATGGGAGTTACAGCTTCAAGAATCTCACGGAAACCGCGCTTTGCACGGTGGAGGGGCATTCCTACTGAGGCGTTGGATCCGGAGAGGATGCGCCCGCATCCCGGTCATTTTTCTTACCCTTCCTTCGGCGCGTTGACGCGCTTGAACTCGCCTTTTTTCCTGCCTGTCCGGAGCCAGAATGCGCCGCAAATTGCCGCGGTCAGGAGCGAGGCGAGGGCGCCCGGCGCGAAACCGCGGTCCCGGTATTCCAGACGGACCAGCGATTCTCCGGCGGGAACGGACAAGGCCTGAAAGGCGTGGTTGGCGCGCCATATGGGCTGGCGTGTTCCGTTCACCTCGGCCGTCCATCCGGGGTGATACGACTGCGCGAGCGCCACCACGGTCGGCTCCTTCGCATCGATGCGAAACTCGATCTCGTCGGGTAGAAAGCGATCCAGGGTGATTTCGGCTGTGCCTGCCGATGGAGGCTGCAGCCGGGCATCGTCACCCAAGGTGAGAAGGACTTCCGTTTTCAGGTTCGCCTGGCCGGACGCGATCAGCGGGAGCGAGTCTTCGTCTGACACGATGCGGGGCTTGAGGCCCGCCGTGATCCAGGGCGAGGGCTTCGCGCGACGCCGCCACTGTGTGGCCATGTCGTGGCTGGTTTCGTGGGATACCGCCAGGAAGTCCGCCAGGTCGGTTGCGTTGAAATCATTCGTCCCATAGATCAGGCTTTGAATGGCCGCCTGCTCTTTCAGTTGCAGGGTCGAAGATCCATTCAGTTTGGGAATGTCGTCGAGGAGGTTCAGGTTGGACCAGAACGCCAGCCGTTTGCCCTGGAAATCCATGGTGGCGTTGGTGATGAAGCTGAAGAGGAAGATCTGTTCGGCGGCGGGGCTTAGCATCACGCGGGAGACGCCGGGACGCGGAAACTCCGCTCCGAACTCGTGGGCTTCGGCAGCGATCCCCGGGGTGAATTCCGCGGCGGCGATGCGCGGATTCCAATGCGGCAGATGGGTGGCGACGTCGAGGGCCATGAGCGCCAGGACGGCGAGTTGAAAGCGGAGACGTTCCTGCGCTGTTGGGCTCCTGACCGCGGGCAACAGCGCGCCCAGGAACGCCGCGAGAAAACCGGCCCGCCAAAGCGCATTCTTGAAGGTTGCGGCGGGTTGATCGTAGTTCGCCGGATAGGCCCGCATGAACCAGCAGATCAACGCCATGGCCAAAACGACGCCGCACCACCAAAAGGCCAGGTTGAGCTTGAGGCGGCGGTTTTCGGCGCCCGCCCGCGAACGGAGCCAGGCAAAGCCCTGAGCGGCAAGGAGGGGAAGCGCGAAGGCAAGCAGCAGGAGAAATTTCACCGGGTAACGGGCGAAGCCCAATTGCGGGGCGAGCTTTTTCAGTCCGAGGTAGAGAAAACCGTTTTCCCCCATGGCCAGAGCCAGGCTGATTCCCGCGATGACGGCCAGCGTCCGGGCGCGGGCGTCGCGGCCGCGGAACGCGCCCCAGATCCCGAGGCTCAACGCCGCGACCCCCGTGTAATAGGAGGCGAGCAAGGACTGCCCCTGTTGGAAGAAATCACCTGTATAGGTCTTGGCGTAGTGGAACAGGGGAACCAGCAGATTCGCGACGCCGTGCCAAGGCATCGCCCATTTCTCGGTCGTGAAATGGGAGTGGCGTTGTGAGAGCGACAGCAGTTCGAAAAAGGGGAGTAGTTGAATTGCCGAGAGGCCGGAGATCAAGAGGATCACCGTCGCGCACCGTCGCAGCGTCGGCGCCGGCCTGAGCGCGCCCCCATTGCGGACAGCCTCCACTGTCAGCAACGCGATGATTGTCGCCCAGGTCATGACAACGAATTCGGGGACCCCGGAGAGCATCTGCATCGTCCCGGCCAGCGCGGCGAGCACGATGGCGCGTCCGCCGTCCCGACAGGCGCGTTCGACGGCCAGGACCGCCCAAGGGAGCCAGCCGAGGGCCACCGTGTAGTTGGGCCACTGCAGGCAGGACAGGGTGAACCCATTGAAGACGAAGACGCAGGCTGCAATGGCCGCTGGAAAGCCGGCGCCGTGCCGCGATGCGGCCAGTCGATACATGCCCATGCCGCCAAACCACAGGTGGATCAGGCAGAACATTCCTAGGGACCAGGGCAGGGGGAGCAGCAGGTGGAAGAGGGAGAATGGATAAAGGGTCATCGTTCCCCATTGCGCCATGAACGGCGCGCCGCAGTTGCTGTGCGCATTCCAGAAGGGAATGAAGTCGCCGGACCAGAAGCGGTCGTGGTGATGTTGGATGACCGGATAACCTAGGACCCCGAAGTCCTTGAAATAGAATGACCCGCTTCCCAGCACGATGTCCGGAAACAGTGCCGCCAATGCGATCGCCAGCCCGATCCCGACGCGCCACGGCGAGAACCAGGCGTCGATGTCCGGAACTGAGCGTCCGGTGTCGGCTGGAATATCGGCGGCGCTCATTCGGCGGATGTCGGGGCGTTGTTGGAGACGTCGGTCGCGCGCCGGCCGCTTTTCGCCGATGCGAACCAGGCGGCGGTCAACAGGGCAAGGGTCGCGCAGGACAGGATTGCGCCGATCCTGAATCGATCGTCCTCGTAGGTCACGACAATCTCGTGGGCGCCGGCTTCACGGATCGGAACAGCCATGAAGGCGCCATTGGCGCGAAGGATCCGCTCGGGCCGGCCGTCCACGGTCGCCTTCCAGCAACCGTGGTGTGTGCGCGCGATCGTGACGTGGGTCGGCGCGTCATTTTCAATCTTCATCTCGATCCGATGACGTCCTGCGCGGATCGTCTCCAGGCGCGGCGGTCCTGTTCCGGAAGTTTCGCCGGAGCCTTGGAAGACGGACTTGAGCGCGGCGAGGTTGTCTTCCGAAAACAGGGCGAAATGTCGCGGATCAAAATCGTCGCCCGTCAGCAGTCCGGGGATCGCCTCCGCGGCGGCGATGCGGGGTTCCTGGCCGGCAGTGACGGGGGGAAGAAAGGAACTCCGCGGCGTCCAGTCAAAGATCTCGCCGCGGCGGGTCACCTGGCCGATGCCCAGAAAGTCCGCCAATCCCCCGGGCAGTTTGTCGGCCCGGTAGAGCGCCACGCGGATCGCCTCCTCGTGCGCAAGAAACAGCGGGAAATGTCCGTCGATCACGGGCGCGTTCTCGATCATGTTGGCGTTGGCCCACAGCGCCGCCCGATGGAGCAGGTGGCCTTGGGCCGGATTGGAGAGCATGGCGTCCTGCAGTTTGTTGTGGGCTTCGAGACTGACCATCGCCCGGGACTTTCCCGGGCTTGGCCGGGGGACGAGGGCTTCGATCGATTCGATTCCGGGTTCGAGAATGGTTCGGTCGACGCGCGGGTTCTGCGACCGCGAGTGGGCTGCCAGATCGATCCAGACGGCGCCGATCATGGTGAGGGTTGCGATCCATTGTGCGCGGGCGTTTTTCGTCCGCAGGGCCGCGCGCGCTCCGAGGGCAAAAGCGGCCAACAGGGTCGCGCGCAGCGCGGCGTCCCCGGCGACGCGGGACCAGGGGACGTCGTTGACCTGTGAGAAACGGGCGAAGACCAGGGCGGCCAGCAGGGTCGCGGCGACGGCCCCGGTTGTGACAAGCCAAGGGCGGCGCGCGGCCTTGTTCTGCAGGAGTTCCGCGGCGCCGAGTCCGGCGAGGAGGGGAAGGATGAGGCAGACAGGAAAGACGAACTTGATCGGGTAGCGCATGAAACCCAGCGGGGGGAACAGGGTCTTGGCGATTCCGTAGAACGGAGACCCGGAGCCAAGGGCCAGGACCAGACATGTCGACGACAATACGGCGAGCGCCAGGACGGCAGGTGTGCGAATCCGCCAGCAACAGAAAACGGCCAGGGCCACGACGGCGATGCCCGGGAAGTAGGAGGAAAGGACGCCTTGGTCATGCTGCAGCCAGACACCGACCGGGGACTGGTAGGCGTGGAACAAGGGCAGGGTGAAGTTGACCCAGCCCGTGCCCGGCATTTCCCAGCCGCCGGAGTCGTAAGCCGCGCTGCGTTGGGAGCTTTCCAGCAATTCCAGAAAGGGGAGGATCTGCGGCGCGGCGAGCGCGGAGATCAGCGCCACGATCCCGACAAAGCGGAGGATCAGGGCCTTGCGATTCCGGTCACGGCCGGTCAGGTCCGCCAACCAGAGGGCGGTGACAGGCAGCCAGGTGGCGAGGATCATTTCCGGCGGGCCGGTCAGCATCTGCATGGCTCCCGTCAGCGCCGCCAACGCCACCGGGCGGACGCCGCCCCGGCGCCATGCCCGCTGCGCGGTCAGGACGATCCAGGGAAACCAGCTGAGGCAGGCGGTGGTCATGTGCCACATCAGGCAGCTCTGCGCAAAACCCCCGAAGGCGAAGGCGGCGCCGGCGATGGCCGCCGCGACGGGGTTGCCGGTCAGGCTTCGCGTCAGCGCAAACATGCCGAGCCCGCCCCAGAATACGTGCAGCAGACAGAACACACCCAGCGACCACGACAACGGCAGGAGCAGGTAGAACAAGGCCGGCGGGTAGAGCGCCAGACCGCTCCATTGCGCGAGGAAGGGGATGCCGCAGTTGTTCAAGGGGTTCCAGAATGGGAGTTCGCCATCCCAGAAACATTCGCGCTGGAAGTGGGCGAGGGGGAAGGAGAAGAGCCCGAAGTCGCGGAAGACGAAAGTCCCGGCCCCGGTGAGGACATCCGGGAACAATACGGCCAGCGCCAGCGCCAGCGCCGCGGCGAAACGTCCGGCGGTCAACGCGTCGTGCGGGTCTCCGGGGCGGCGCAAGGCCTCGGGGTCATTGAATTGGGGCGTTGCTTTGTCCAATTGAAATCGGGCGCAGCCTATTCGGACCCGGCGGGAAACAACAGTCGGTTTTGAGGCTCGCGTGAGCGGCCTGAATCGGCTATGCACCTTGGCCATGCCAGATCGTCAGGCGTTTTATGAAGAACGGGCGGCCGACAGGCCGGTGGAGAACGGCCGGTTTTATCATCGTCTGATCGAGTTCTATGCCGGGTTCTACATTCCACCCGGAATGCGTGTCCTGGAGATCGGCTGCGGGATGGGGGATCTGCTGGCGTCCGTCAAACCGGAGCGCGGCGTGGGCATCGACTTCTCCCCAACCGTGATCGGGTTGGCCCGGGAGCGGCATGAGGATCTGGAGTTCCATGTGGCGGAAGCCGGGGAATGGGAGACGGACGAGACCTTCGATTACATCATTGTGTCGGATCTGGTGAACGACCTTCCGGATGTTCAGGCCTTTCTCGAGCACATCCGCCGTTTTGCGCATCCCGAGACCCGGCTCGTGGTGAACTTCTTCAACAATCTCTGGCGGCCGATCCTGGCTTTGGCGGAGGCCGTGGGGGACAAGGCGGAACGGCCGCTGCAGAACTGGCTGTCCTACTTCGATGCGGCCAACCTGATGCATCTGGCGGGATGGGAGGTGGTGAAGACGGACGCGCGGATTCTCTGGCCGGTGAAGACGCCATTGATCGGCGGTTTTCTGAATCGCTGCATCGCGCCCCTGCCATTGCTTTGGCATCTGT
>JAYPGD010000005.1:1549-7331 GCA_038126655.1 Verrucomicrobiales bacterium | reverse complement strand
ATCTTCATGATCGCCCGCCTGAAGCCGGAGGTGAGTCCGAAGAAGAGCCACAGCTGCACCGTGGTGATTCCGGCGCGCAACGAGTCGGGCAATATCGAGGACGCGGTGAAGCGCACTCCGAAGCTTGGGCGAAGCACGGAGATCCTCTTCATCGAGGGCGGGTCCTCCGACGACACCTGGGACGAGATCCAACGGGTGAAGAAGAAGTATCCCAAGGTGAAGATTCGGGCCCTGAAGCAGGAGAGCAAGGGCAAGGGCGGGGCGGTCCGCGAAGCTTTTGCCGAGGCCCGGGGCGACATCCTGTTCATCCTCGATGCGGATCTTACCGTGCCGCCGGAGGATCTGCCGAAGTTCTACGAGGCGATCCGTTCGGGGCGCGCGGAGTTTGTCAACGGCGTGCGCCTGGTCTATCCGATGGAGAGCGGGGCGATGCAGTTCTGCAACATGATCGCGAACAAGCTGTTCGGCCTGACCTTCAGTTGGTTGCTGGGGCAGACCATCAAGGACACCCTCTGTGGCGCCAAGGTCCTGTTTCGCAAGGATTACGAAAAGATCGCGGCGAACCGCATTTACTTCGGCGACTTTGATCCCTTCGGCGACTTCGACCTTTTGTTCGGCGCCGCCAAGCTGAACATGCGGATCCTCGACCTGCCGATCCGTTATCGGGCGCGGACCTACGGCGAAACCAACATCAGCCGCTGGAGTCACGGATTGTTGTTGTTCCGCATGGTGGCCTTCGCGGCCAAGCGATTGAAATTCCTCGGTTGAGCCAGATGAATCCGTCCCGACCGGACCCACCGACGCTCGGCGTCGTCATCCCCTGCTTCAACGAGCAGGCGGTCCTGCCGGAATTGGTCGATGAGTTGAAGAAGCTCGCCGATGCGGTGGTGTATCCGGTCTTCTTCCTGTTCGTCGACGACGGCAGTTCCGACCGGACGCCCGAGGCGCTGAAGGAACTGACCGCGGTGGACGAGCGCTTCGCCGCCTTGAGGTTCGCGAGAAATTTCGGGCACCAGACCGCGGTGTCGGCGGGCTTGGCGCATGCGCGCGGCGATGTCGTGGCGGTGATCGATGCGGACCTGCAGGACCCGCCGGCGTTGATTGCCGACATGGTCGAGAAGTGGCGGGAGGGCTTCGACGTCGTCTATGGCGTCCGGCGCAACCGCAAGGAGGGACCGGCGCTTCGCCTCTGCTACTCGGCCTTCTACAAGTTGTTGAAACGCATAGCCAATGTGGAACTGCCGTTGGACGCGGGCGACTTCTGCGTGATGGACCGGGCGGTGGTGGATCGGATCAACCGCATGCCGGAGCACAATCGCTTCGTGCGGGGGTTGCGGGGCTGGGCCGGAGGACGGCAGACCGGACTGCCCTACGACCGGAGCGCGCGGGCCGCGGGCGAGCCGAAGTACGGCCTGATCAAGTTGTTCAACCTGGCGGTCGACGGCTTGGTCTCCTTTTCCTGGGCGCCATTGCGACTGGCTGTGTGGCTGGGGTTGGCGGCGTCGCTGGTGAGTTTTCTCCTGCTGGTCTGGGCCGTGGTCGCCACCGTGGTCACAGGCGACACGCCCTCGGGTTGGGCGTCCTTGGCTGTGATGGTGTTGTTCCTCGGGGGCGTGCAACTGATCGTGCTGGGCATCTTCGGCGAGTATCTCGGAAGAATCTTCGAGGAGGTGAAGAACCGGCCGCACTTCCTGGTCGACGGGCAGTCCGGTTGGGTGAAGGACGAAGGCAAACCCAGGGGCGGCGACACGCGTTCATGAAACAGGAATACGCCGGGCAATACGCCGAACTGGAGCGCGGGCATTGGTGGTTTCAGGGGAGGCGATGCATCCTCCGAAGGTTGTTGCGCCGCGAGGTGGACTGGAGCGAGCCGCGCAAAGTCCTGGAAGTCGGCGTCGGGCCCGGAGTGAATCTCTACAGCCTGTATCCTCCCGGCGCTGAGTTGACGGGGGTGGAGCCCGATCCGGACAACGCGAGGCTCGCCGACGGTCTGGGCGAGGTTCCTGTCCATGAGGGAACCGTGGAGAAGCTTCCGGCGGCGGCGGCGGCAACGACCTTCGATGTCATCACGATGTTCGACGTGCTGGAGCACATCGAGGACGATCGGACCGCATTGGAGATTCTGAAAGCCCGGCTGAATCCGGGCGGTCGACTGCTGCTGACCGTGCCGGCCTATCAGTGGATGTGGGGAGCGCATGACGATGTGAACCATCATTTTCGGCGCTACACGCGCGGAAGGCTGAAACGTCTGTTGCGGGACGCCGGGTTTGTCGTGAGCCGGGCCTCCTATTTCAACACCTGGCTGTTTCCTCCCATCGCCGCCGTGCGAATGCTGGCGAAGCTTGCGCCTCGAAGGAAATCGGCGGGCGGCGCGGTCGGCTCCGATTTTGACAAACCCTCCGGCATTTTGAACGCGCCCCTGCGTTGGCTCTTCGCGAGCGAGGGGCTCTTCCTGACATGGATGTCGTTCCCGTTCGGCGTGTCGTTGTTCGTGTCCGCGCGAAAGGGGGATTCATGAGCGCGGAAGAGCGGGACTCGAAGGCTCCGGGGGAGGCGTCAGGGGAGACGTCGGCCGAACGGAGTGGGAGTTGGCATTTCCTGCTGGTCGCCCTTGCCGGTTTCCTGGTCTATGCGGGCAGTCTGCAGCACGAGTTTGTCTATGACGACCTGGTCGACATCCGCGAAGTGGACACGGTGTTCACGCCGGGAGCTTGGCCGGAGATGTTCTACACCGCCTCCGCCCGCCTGTTTCGCCCGTTCAAATACCTGAGCTATTATCTCGATAATGTCATCTGGGGCTGGAAGCCGATGGGGTGGCATCTGGCGAACCTGTTTTGGCACGTCCTGACCTGTTGTCTGCTCCTGGCGTTCCTGCGGCGCGTCGGCCTGTCGCGGACGGCCGCGCTGGCCGGGGCGCTTTGGTTTGCCGTGCATCCCGTGCATACGGAGGCGGTGGTGTGGATCAGTTCGCGGGCGTCCCTGTTGTCCACCGCGGCCCTGCTTGGCATCTGCATTTCGTATCTCAACTGGCGGGAACGCGGCGACCACCGATCGCTGGCCTGCCTGGCCGGATGGGCCTTCTTCGGTTTCTTTTCCAAGGAGGACGCGTTGATGGCGTTTCCCGTCATCGGGGTGATGGAATGGCTCCTGGTTTCCAAGGGCGGATTTGATTTTCTCAAGCGTGAGGCGTTCTGGAAGCCGATCTTTGTCATGGCCCCTTTCGCCATTGTCTACGTCGTGTTGCGCCAGTCGATCCTGAGCGGACTGGCGCAGGGGGAGTGGGAGAACGGGTTGACCGGGCTGGTCTCGACGCTGCCGGTGATCCTGACGCGTTATCTGGGGCAGTTGGTCTACCCGGTGTCGATGACCCTGGATCAACCGTTGGATTATGAAGCGGGATTTGGCTGGGCGTTCTGGGGGAGTCTGCTGGTGGTCGGCGCCCTGGCGGCGACCCTGGCCCTGCGCGGGGAGGCGTCGAGGAAATGGAGGTTCTGCGCGCTCTGGTTCTTCGTGACCTTGGCGCCGGTGATGGGACTCATTCCGATCAATCAGCCGATCGCCGATCGCTTCCTCTACATGCCCAGTGTGGCGGCGGCCTTGGCCGTGGGGTGGGGGTGGGAGAGGTTTGTTGGAAGTCGATGTTTCCGTTTGGGCCCGTCACAGCCGCAGATCGGAGCCCCGGGCATTGCTCGGGATGAGACTGCAACCGACGCCAAGGCCGGGCAAAGCCCGGCGCTTCGCGAGGGCGGGTCCAGATTGCGGACCTGTATTGTTGTTCTCGCCTTCGGCGGTCTCCTGATCGCCTACAGCATCGGCTCGGCGTCCTACACGCGCGTCTGGAAGGATGAGCCCACCCTCTGGGCGCATGCCGTGGAGAAGAACCCCCGGTCTCATCGCGGGTGGCTCAATCTCGGCGTCCAGGCCAACAACAAGGGCGATTTTCGGGAAGGACTGCGATTGATCGACAAGGCCCTGGAAATCCGACCGGGCTATGTCGAGGCCCGGGTGGCGCGAGCCTTTTCCCTTGGCGGACTTGGACGGCACGAGGAGGCGGAGATCCTCTATCTTGAAGCGCTCGCCATGCATCCCGACAACACGATCTGGATGAACCTGCTGGCGTATTCGCTTCAGCAGACGGGGCGTCAAGCGGAGGCGATGGCCATCTACGAACACATCTTCGAACTGCGCCCCAACTACGTCGACGCCCGCGAAGCCGCCGGGATGCTGGCCGTTCGCTTTGGCGATCTGGACTCAGCCATCGCCCATTGGGAAATCGCGCTGGAACTGGATCCCGCGCGCGAATCCGTCCGCCGCAACCTGGAAACCGCCCGCGCGGAACGGGCCGGACGGTAGCGCCTTGGAGCGTTGTCAGCCCGGGTGAACCCACCCCGATTCGCTCCTCAACGCTGACGCTTTCGCTTTGCTTTGGCGCGCCATGGGAAAGCGCTGTCCCACGATGGGTGGTCAGATGCTCAACGCCGTTTCCGCGTCGCCAAAGTGGTTGAGGCGGAGGCCCATGCGGTCCATGAGGGCGAGGTGGAGGCGGCAAAGCTTGCGGTTGGATTCCTTGCTCAGGTCGTGGTATTGGCCGCCCTTGATCGCGCCGCCGCCGCCGCCGGCGAGGACGACGGGGAGTTGGCGGGAGTCGTGGGCGTTGCCGTCCATGAGGCTGCTGGTGAGGAGGACCATGCTGTTCTCCAGGAGGTTGCGTTCGCCCTCGTTGGTCGCGGCCATCTTCGTGAGAAACTCGGACCAGAGTTTGACCTGGAACTCGTTCACGCGCTGGTAGTGATCGAGGCGGGTCGGGTCGTTGGCGTGGTGGGAAAGTTCGTGGATGCCGCCGCGGACGCCCTCGACGCTGGGGAAGCGCATGTTCGAGAGGTCGTTGTTCATCATGAAGGTGGCGACGCGGGTGCGGTCCATCTGGAAGGCGAGCAGGAGGATGTCGAACATCAGGCGCAGGTGGTCCTCCGAGTTGTTCGGAATGCCGGACTCGGGTCGGGCGAGCGTGGGCTTGGTGACGGAGGGCCGCCAGTCCTGGCCGGCGGTCTCGTTCTGGCTCTGCTTTTCAGCCTGTTCGACGCGCTGCTCGATTTCGCGGACGGAGGCGAGGTATTCGTCGAGTTTGTGGGCGTCGCGTTGGCTGAGTTTCGGGCGCAGGCTCTGGGCGTCGCCGAGGACGAGATCGAGGATGCTCTTGTCGCGTTTGCGGCGGCTGCCGTCGTCGAAGAGTTGGTCGAAGGCCTGCTGCGGGAAGATTTCCTTGGGGGCCGGGGTGGTGGGGGAACTCCAGGAGATGTAGGCGGAATAGATGGAGGTGAAGCCGGAGTCCGTGCTGTAGCGCGGGCGTTCGGTCCCGAGCACGATGCTGGGGACGGGCGTCATCCGGCCGGTCTGCTCGGCGATGAGTTGGTCCATCGTGGTGCCGACCTCGACATCGGTGGTGGTCTTCTTGACCTTGAGCCCGGAGAGGACGTTCATCTTCGGGTAGTGGCCCCCCTCGCCCTGGACGGTGGTGGGATTCCACAGGCCCTTGAAGACCACGACATTTTTCTTCAGCGGTTCGAGCGGGGAAAGGGATTTCTGGAGTTTCAGGCCGCCCTGATCCATGGATGCGCCCCAGTGGTGGGGATTGACGCCGTTGCCGGTGAAGCAGACGGCGAGGCGGCGCGGGGCGGTGGCGGCTTCCTTCTTCGTTGCGGCCCCGAAGACATTGACGGATTCAAGCCAGGGGAGACCAAGGGCGACGCCGGCGCCCCGGAGAAACATGCGGCGGTTGGTG
>JAYPGD010000005.1:0-1449 GCA_038126655.1 Verrucomicrobiales bacterium | reverse complement strand
CCAGGGGAGACCAAGGGCGACGCCGGCGCCCCGGAGAAACATGCGGCGGTTGGTGCGGGTGTTCATCTTTGAAATTGGATCTGGGTTCGGATGGGAGTGTTCAACCACTGACCGCCTTCGCGACGCTTCGTCGAGTTGAAATGGACACTAATGGACACGAATAAATGGGGAAAGGACGCGGAGAAAAGCGGCTTGTGCAGGTCTGTATGCCCCAAAGGGGCAAGACAACACAGCCCAGGGTGCAACCCTGGGGAAAGGATGGAGAAGCGCCGAGCCCTGTAGGGGCGACACAATCCTTTGTTTCCGGCCGGACGGATTGTCTCGCCCTTTCAGGGCTGAAGGGGCGGCGCAGCGCGCCGGATGAAAACGAGTTGCGAGTTGCGGTAAACAAATGTCGGTTGGCCCAGGTTTTCAGCGTCCCGTTCGAACCGAGCGGATTCACACCTGTTGTTACAGGGGGCAGGTGGCGGAACGGCGCCGTCACGGGATCTCCCGCGTTCCGACATTCGTGTGAATTCGTGTCCATTAGTGGTTTGTTACTTCGCCGCGGCGACGGTTGCTTCGGCGCGGCGGTTGTGGAACTGGCGGCTGTTGACGATTTCGAGAACGGCGGCGGAGAAGCGGCCATCGTTGGATTTGAGGGCCTGTTCCATTTTGGCGAGGAGTTCCTTGTCGCTGGGCATGACGGCGCGGCCGAGGGCGTAGCCGAGGAGCTTGCGGCAGAACTGGGCGTTGAAGAGATTCATGTTTTCGGTGAGGTATTGGCGCAGGCCCTCGATGCCCTTGAAGGACTGGCCGGCCTTGATCTCGCCGGTGTCGTCGATGTGGCCCCCGGTGGCATCGGCGGCGCGGAAGCGGCCGATGGGGTCGAAGGACTCCAGCGTGAAGCCGAGCGGGTCGATGCGGTCGTGGCAGACGGAGCAGGCGGGGTCCTCGCGGTGGCGTTTCAGTTCCTCGCGCAGGGTCGCGGGCTTGAGGCCGTCTTCATTCAGCTGGGGGACGTTCGGCGGCGGGGGAGGCGGGGTGAAGCCGAGCACGACCTGGTAGAGGTAATCGCCGCGCACGACCGGGCTGGTGCGATGCGGACGCGAGGTCTTGGTGAGGACCGCGCCCATGCCGAGCAGGCCGCCGCGATGCTGCTCCGCCACCTGCACCTCGCGGAATTCCGCGCCTTTCACGTCGGGCACGCCGTAGAACTTCGCCAACCGCTCGTTGAGGTAGGTGGTCTCGCCGGCGATGACGTCCGCCACCCTGCGGTCCTCGCGGACCAGGTGGGCGAAGTATTCCACGGCCTCGCGATCGAGGTCGGCCCGCAGTTCGGGGGTGAACTCGGGGAACTTCTCCAGGTCCACGCCGTTGTGGGAATCGAAGTCGCTGAACTTGAACAACTGTCCGGCGAACTCCTCGGCCATGGCCCCGGCGCGGGCGTCCTTCAGCAGGCGGCTGGTC
>JAYPGD010000004.1:0-33182 GCA_038126655.1 Verrucomicrobiales bacterium | reverse complement strand
GGACGGGTTCTTCAAGGAGCCGCGCGGGCTGGAGATCATCCCGGCCGACCCGCTGACGGGGAACTAGTTGAGAGAAGAATTGAGCTGAGAGCCCGGCCGTTTGGCCGGGCTTTTCTCTTTATTGTAGCGTCGTCTGTTTCAGACGAGGGGACCGCATAAGCGCGGAATTCCGAACGCTCGCGCGGGATGTCATGCCCGCGATTTGTTCCGGGGTGAGGTCCAGGGCGTGATCAGAGAGGTCAATACCCGCCGGTTCCGATGGAGCCGCCGTCGGTTGGCTTTGAATCGTCTTCAGTTCCGGCTACTTCACGCGCGCGGCAGTCGTCGAGCATTTTGGCGGTGGCGGTGGCGCCGCAGCGGGAGCAGCCGAGGTCGCGGACCTTGATGAGGCCGTCGAGGTCGCGCACGCCGCCGGCGGCCTTGACCTGGACCTTGTTGGAAACGTTGGCGCGCATGAGGGCGAGGTCGTGTTCGGTGGCGCCTTGGTAGGAGTATTTGCCGTCCTCCCCCTTGACGAAGCCGTAGCCGCTGGAGGTCTTGACCCAATCGGCTCCGGCGCGTTCGCAGATTTCGCAGAGCTTCTTCTTGAAGTCATCGGGGGAAAGCCCGGCCCCGCCATCGGTCAGGTAGTCGTTTTCGAAGATCACCTTCACCTTGGCGTCGTGGGAATGGGCTTCCTCGCAGACGGCCTTGATGTCCTGCTCGACGTAATCCCAATCGCCGCTCAAGGCCTTGCCGAGGTTGACGACCATGTCGATCTCGACGGCGCCGTCGCGGCAGGCGAGTTCGGTCTCGTAGCGTTTGGACTCGGTGGCGGAATTGCCGTGGGGGAAGCCGATGACCGCGCCGACCTTCACATCGGAGCCCGCGAGCCAGGCGACCGCCTGTTTGACGGCATAGGGTTTGATGCAGACGGAGGCGACATCATATTCCGCGGCGAGTCGGCAGCCTTCCTCCAGTTCCTGGTCCGTCATGGTCGGATGCAGGAGGGAGTGGTCGATCATCTTGGCGAGTTCGTGGCGGGTGTATTTCATGGCGGCGTTTGACTTGAGAGGTGGGAGGGCAAGGGAGGGGCAAGGCCTTCGGCGGCAATGAGGATCAGGGTTGAGGCGTTTGGCGATCCGGCGTGCGCGCGTCGCTGCGGGGGACAGGCTCGCGGTCCGGACATTTCACGATCATGGCGCGACGGAAGGGGGCAGGGTCGCCTGGATCTTTTCCGCCGGCACGATGACTTCGAGGAGCATGCCGGGGAGGAATTCCTCCTCCAGGTCGTCCAGGTTGCGGTCGTCCTTGATGACGCATTGGAAACCGCGTTTTTCGGCTTCGCGGATGACGGCCTTGACTCCGCTGACGCTGCCGTAAGCGAGGAGGCAACGCCCGCCAGGATTGAGATGGGCGGGGAGTCCGTCCATGAGCGTGGTCAGCAGATGCCAGCCGGGATCGTAAAGCGCATACTCGGCGAGGTTTTTCACTTTCTGATCGACCCAGGGGGGATTGGAGATGATGAAGTCGAAGCGCTCGTTGTCGCCGATGACCTCGAAGGCGCCGGATTTGTCCTCGGAGACGAGGCGCGTCTCGATGCGGCGGTTGAGATTGAGCCAGGCGGCGTTGAAATTGGCGCAGGTGACGGCGTTGGAATTGATGTCGGTGGCCACGATCTGTTTGGCCCCGTATTGGGCGCAGCAGAGGGAGATCAGGCCTGTGCCGGTTCCGATCTCCATGACGGTCCGGTTCTTCACGATGTCGGTCGAACGAATCAGGAGGCGGAGGCTGTCGGTGTCGGCGGGTTCCCAGAAGACGGTCTCGAACTGGGCGATGGCGCGGGGAAGGTCCTCGATGTTGCGCCAGGCCGCGACCGAGGTGTAGCTGGCGTTGGCCTTGGGCGATTCGGATTTGCGTGAGGAGCAGGCGGTGAGGAGGGCGAGGACACAGAGGAGCAGCGGGATATCCCACCGAGGCGGGGCAGCTCCGCCGGGTTGCCGGTTTCTCAGCGGGAGTGAGCGCGGTGAGGCGCAGGCGGCCGTGCGACGAGATGGGGACCGCCTATTCCTCCGGGCATGTGGCCAGGCAGGCGGCAGTGGCGGCTGTTCCGAGGTCTGGGAGTCTTTCGATGCCGCGGGTTTCCGGCGATCGAAGCGGAATGAATTCCGCGCCCCGGTTGCAGGATTCTCAAGAGACATGCAGCGCATCGGCGGAGAATGTGCCGGAAAGCACGCCCGGCGTCAGCGCTCGATTCGTTTGATCGCGTCGCGCGCGCGGCGGCGGACGAAGTCGTATTGGTCGCGGAGGAGGAGGCGGATTTCGGGGAGTGCGGGTTCGGCGTCGGAGCCCATCCCGGCGAGAGCCATGACGGCGAAGACGCGGACGCCTGGGGAATCGTCAGAAAGCGAGTCGCGGAGCAGTTGCAGGTCGCGGACACGGATTTCGCGGAGGGCGGCGAGGGCGGCATTGCGGTCGTCGTTGTCGCCCAGCATCTTGAACAGGGCGAGCGTGGCTTCCTTCGATTGGAGGCGATGTTTTCCGGCGGCCTCGGCGGCGGTGTGGCGGACGTTGGACGATTCGTCCTTGAGGCCGGCGATCAAGGCGGTCTGGAGTCGGGCGTCGTCGGTTTCGAGCGCGCTGACGGCGAGCAAGGCGGTTGCCCGAACGGCCGGCGCGGGATCGTCCAGGGAGTCGCGGATGGCGGGCAGGGCGGCCTGGGCGCGCAGGCCGAGTTTCGCGAGGCTGGCGAAGACCACGGGTTTGAGCGCCGGATCTTTGGTGTCCGCGAGTTTGATCAGTTCGGGCGCGGCCTCGGCGGCTGGGGCGCCGATGGAGCCGAGGGCGCGGACGAGTTCGATGCGCACGGCGCCCTCGGAGGAATCCAGCATCCGCGTCAGTTGCGGGACGGCGTTCTCGGCGGCGGGTCCGATGGAGCCGAGGGCGCGGACGGCGTTGGCGCGGACGGCGGCGTCCTTGTCGGAAAGCGCGGCAATCAGGGAACCCCGGGCGGGCTCGGCGTCCTCGCCCAGTTCGGCCAGGACCTGGGCGGCGGCCTGTCGGACAGCCGGGGGTGGATCCGGCAGGGCCCGGTCGAGGGGCGGAAGCAGGGCGGAAGGCGCGAGGCCGAGGGCGTGGAGCGCGAGGGTGGACTCGGCGCGGATTCTGGCTTCGGGATCGTTGACGAGGCGGCGGATGCGCGGCAGCGCGTCCTTGGCTGCAGCGCCGATTTCACGCAATGCCATCAGGGCGCCAAGCCTGACGGAGGCATGCTGATGCCCCAGTGAATTGCGGAGGCGATTGAAGGCGGGGAGGCCGATCCGCTTCAGGGCGGCGATGATCCAGTCGTCTTCGGCGAGTCCGGCCGTTTTCCGTTTCTCCAGTTCCTGCAACAACGGGGCGACCGCGGGGAAGCCGATGCCGACGAGGGCCGCGGTGAAGGTGGCGCGTTTGCCCGCGTCGGCTGAGGCGGCGAGTGAGATGAGTTTCGGGGCGGCGGCTTTCGCCGGTTCGCCGATGCGGCCGAGCAGGTGGGCGGCCCGTTCGATCTCGCGGGGGGAGGCGGAGGTGAGCTTTTCTGCCAGTGGCGGCACGGACGAATCGTGCGCGGGCCGGAGTCCGAGCAGCGCGTTGACGACGGTCTCGTAGGTCCCGGCGTCGTCGGCGTTCAGCAGGGCGACATAGGCTTGGGCCAATCGCGCCGGGTCATGGTTGATTCGCGCCGAGGCGTGGATGGCCTCCTTTTGCAGTCGGGGATTGCCCCCATCCTCGACGAACGCGAGAAGGCGGTCGCCGGCGGGGGCGGCGTCGGGGCCGATTTCACCCAAGGCGTAGATGGCGTTCCAACGAACGTCTTCAGCCGCGGAATCGAGGGCCTTGATCAAGGGTTGGACGGCGGGTTTTCCAATGCGGCCGAGGGTCGCGGCGGCGGCGTCCTGAACGGCGGAACTGTCGTCGGCGAAGCGTTCGATGAGCTTTGGCAGGGCGGGGGTTGCATCCGCTTCCAGCCAACCCAGGGCCTTGGCGGCGCCCGCGCGGATGCGGGAATCGGAATCCGACAGGGCTTCGGTCAGGGCGGGAAGCGCGGGTTTGCCGATCCGCCCGAGGGCGAAGGCGGCGCGGTAGCTGCGTTGCTCGGAATAGCGGCCGTCGCCTCGCAGGCCGCGGATCAGGGCGGGAATCGCCTCCTTTGCTCCCGGGCCGATGTAGGCGAGGGCGGTGATGGAGTTGAACCAGACCTGGTCGTCGCGGTCCTGCAGGCCCCGGATCAGGTCCGGCACGGCTGGCGCGGCCTTGGGGCCGAGTTGGCTGAGCGCGAAGGAGGCCTTGCGGCGGGCGACCCGGTCATCGGAGCGGAGATCCTCGATGAGGGCGGGGACGTCAGGCGGGGCGTCCTGGGCAGCGGTGAATCGGGGCGCCAGGAGGGAGAATGCGATGAACAGGAGGAATGGGACGTATCTGGCGCCTTTGGCGGCGCGTTGGCGATGGGAAGGCATGTTCTGAAGACTCCTCAGCCGCGCAGGCCGCGGAGTTTGCCGGTGGAGTCGCCGAAGCGGTCGGCGTGTCCGCCCATGCGTTCGACCATGGAGAGGAAGAGATTGGTCATCGGCGTTTCGGCGGGGACGCGCATGTGGCGGCCGGTGAGGATGGAGCCGCCGGCCTTGCCGGCCAGGAGCACGGGAAGATTCTCGTTGTTGTGGCGGTTGCCGTCGCTGATGCCGCTGCCGTAGACGATCATGGAATGGTCGAGGAGCGTGGCGTCGCCTTCGCGGATGGATTTGAGTTTCTGGAGCAGGTAGCTCAGTTGGTCGATGTGGAAGCGGTTGATGCGGCTGATCTTGTCGAGTTTGACGGGGTCGCTCTGGTGGTGGGAGAGGCTGTGGTGTCCCTCGTTGACGCCGATCTGGCGGTAGGGGCGGTTGCTGCCGGCCCGGGCCATCATGAAGGTGGCGACGCGGGTGGAGTCGGTCTGGAAGGCGAGGGCGATCATGTCGCCCAGCAGCCGGATGTGTTCGCCGTAGTCTGCAGGGATCCCGGCGGGGCGCAGGCGGGCGGAGACCCTCTTCGCGTCCGGGCCGTTCTCGGCGCGTTCGATGCGTTCTTCGATGTCGCGGACGGCGGTCAGGTATTCGTCGAGTTTCTGCTTGTCGTCGCGGCCGACCCTGGAGCTGAGGCTGTTGGCGTCCTCGAGCACGAAGTCGAGGATGCTTTTCCGGAAGCGTTGGCGGCGCAGCTGGCTTTCGGACATTTCCTTGGCGACCTGGTTGCCGAAGAGGCGTTCGAAGACGAGGCGGGGATCGACCTCGGCGGGCAGCGGGGTGGCGGGGTCGCGCCAGGAGATGTTGTTGGAGTAGGCGCAGCTGTAGCCGGAGTCGCACTTGCCGGAGGAGCGGCCGCCCTCGGCGGCGAGTTCCAGCGAGGCGAAGCGGGTCTGTTGGCCGATTTCGCGGGCCATGACCTGGTCGATGGAGACGCCGGCGCGGATTTCGGAGCCTTCGCTCTTGAGAGGCTGGGCGCCGGTGAGGAAGACGCCGGCGTTGCGCGCATGATCGCCGGGGCCGTCGTCATTGGCGCGGCCCTTGTCATGGGTGAGGCCGCTGAGGACGAGGAGGTCATTCTTGAGCGGGGCCAGGGGCTCCAGGATGGAGGGCAGCTCGAAATTGGCGCCGGTGGCGGTGGGCGTCCAGTTGTCCATGTGGACGCCGTTGGGGACGAAGATGAAGGCGGCGCGGACGGGGGGGGCGGACGCGGCCTTGGCGGCGCTGAAGGCGCGGCCGGGCGTCATGGCGTCAAGCATCGGGAGGGCCACGGCGGCGCCGACGCCCTTGAGAAAGGACCTTCTGGGAAGCGTGTTGTTGCTGCTCATTCGGATTTGTCTGGATTCGCCTGCCGGAGGAACGGGTCGCTGGTCACGATGCCGGTCACCAATGCAGTGAATTTATGATCATTGGATTTCAAAAGTTTGCAAGCGTCATCGACGGCGCATTTGTCATAGTATTCGAGGCCGCGGCCGAGCGCGTAGGTCAGCATGTTTCTGGCGAGGGAGCGGATGAAGTCCTCGTTGTTCTTGAGGATGTTCTTCAGATCGGCGGCGCCGGAGAACTTGTCGCCCGAGGGCAGTTCGCCGGCGGGGTCGATCGGGAATCTTCCATCGTAGTCCCGCCAGGTCCCGATGCCGTCGAAGTTTTCCAGGGCAAAGCCGAGGGGGTCCAGTTTGTTGTGGCAGACGGCGCAGTCGGGGTTGGCGCGGTGTTGTTCCAGTCGTTTGCGCAGGGAGGCGGTGGCGTCGACCGCGCTTTGTTCCTCGAGTTCCGGCACGCCGGGCGGGGGGATGGGCGGGGGCGCGCCGAGGATCTGTTCCATGATCCACTTGCCGCGGATGACCGGGGAGGTGCGGGTGGGATTGGAGGTGATGGTCAGGATGCTGGCATGGGTGAGTACGCCGCCGCGATTATGCTCCGGCTTGAGGGAGACGCGCTGGAAGCGGTCGCCCTTGACGCCCTCGATGCCGTAGTGCCTGGCGAGGCGTTCGTCGAGGAAGGTGAAGTCTGAATCGAGCAACTCCAGGACGCTGCGATCCTCGCGCATGATGGCTTCAAAAAAGAGTTCGGTCTCGCGCTTCATGGAGGCGCGCAGTTTGTCGTTGAAGGTCGGGAAATGTTCCGGGTCGGGCTCCATCTCGGCGAGGTTTCGGATCTGCAGCCATTGGCCGGCGAAGTTTTCGACGAGGGCGGTGGCCTTGGGGTCCTTGAGCATGCGCCTTGCCTGGTGGGCGATGGTCGCCTTGTCGGTGAGTTTTCCCCCGGCCGCGAGGCGCATCAACTCGTCGTCGGGCATGCTGCTCCAGAGGAAGTAGGACAGGCGCGAGGCGATCTGGTGGCTGTTGAGATGGCGGATTTCGTTCGGGGTGTCCGCATTGGGATCGAGTTCCCAGCGGAACAGGAAATGCGGCGAGGTCAGCGCGGCCTGCACGGCGAGTTGGATGCCTTCGTTGAAATTGCCGCCCTCGGCGCGGACGATGTCGACGAAGCGGGCCAACCGCCTGACTTCGGCGTCGGTCGCCGGGCGGCGATAGGCGCGGGTGGCGAAGCGTTTGAGGATGTCGAAGGCGGCTTGGCGCTCCTGTCCGCGTTTTGGTTGCCGGGGGATGATCAGGGCGTGGGAGGCGGGCGGCGGGGCGGGCGCGACATTGAGCGGGCCGACGATGTCGATGTAATCGGCGAAGAGGTTGCGGTCGCCGTTCATGCGGGGGTCCGGATGGTTGCTGACGACATAGTTGTTCAGGTAGGCGATGGCCAGCTTGTGGTTGCCGGGTTCGAGCGGGATCTCGATGGAGTAGTCGCGCGGTTTGTTGCGGGCGTTGCGGACGGCGAAGGTCTTGACCTCCTTGTCATCGATCTTGAGACCGAGCCTGGGCGGTTCGGGGCCGGCCTGATCGCCGGCGGCGCGGATGGTGATCCGATACGCGTCCTTTCGATCGACCTGGAATTCGGCCGAGCCGCCGCCTTCGCGGTACATGCCGAGGACATTGCCCTCGGCGCGGACGTCGCGCGGGGTCTCGAGAAAGATCTTCATCCGCTCCGCCTCGATGCGCCGGCGTTTCGGTTGGGGCGGATAATCGACCTTGATGGCCTTGGTTGCGACCTGTTCGGCGGCGGCCAGGTATTTTTCCATCAGGATGGGGGAGAGGGAGAGGACATCGCCGATGTTGTCGAAGCCGTAGCCGACTTCGTCGGCGGGGAAGTCAGCGGCGGGTTTGAAATCGACGCCGGCGAGGTCGCGGATGGTGTTGTTGTATTCGGCGCGATTGAGCCGCCGGATGGTGACGCGTCCGGGGGTGACGGAGTCGTCGCAGTTGAACCGGGCGAGTTGGGCGTCGATGTAATCGACGATTTTCTGCCGTGTTCCCTCGGAGGGTTGGGGTTTGTTTTCGGGGGGCATCTCGCGGGACTGGAGCATGTCGCGCGCGGCCTCCCACATTTCGCGGTCCTCGATTTTCGGGGCTTCGGCGGTGTAGTCCTCAAGATTCAGGCCGCCCTTCTTTTTTTCGTTGCTGTGGCAGCTGAAGCAGAAATCCCTGAGGAAGGACAGAGCCTCGGCGTTGAAACGGGCGGATTCGGCCTCGGAAGCGGCGGCTTTGCGGTCCGCGGCGCGGGAAATGGGCGCGGTGAAGCTCAACGCCGCGGCGAGCAGGGCGCAGATTCGGTGATGGCGGATGGTGATATTCAACAACACAACAAGACGTCGATTGTATCAACGCGGTTGCGGGGAGTTAAATTCAAATTTATGCTCCGTCCGGATGCCGACATTGGAACACAGAATCATCGCCAGTGCCGCGGAGCGTTTGAAATTGCCGAAAGGGAAGCTGCCGGGCAAGGAGCTGACGCGCTACAAGCGCTACCTGAAGGTGGAGACGCACCGACTTCACATCCTGCACCGGGCCGGCGGCGGCGGGCGGGAGATCTGTCGGGGGCGTTCGGTGATGATGGACGAGCTGCTGAAGCACATGATGGCTTCGGTGAAGGCGTCGTTGCCGGAGGAGCAGCAGGAACTGCCGCCGTTCTGCCTGGTGGCCTTTGGGGGATATGGACGGGCTGAATTGAACCCGCACAGCGACGTCGACATCATGATCCTGCACGATGGGAAGATGATTCCGCGGGGCAGGCCGATTCCCTTTCTGGATCAGCTCATGGGGCCCGGGGGGATGGTCTACGCCCTGACGGACATCCAGCTCAAGGTCGGGCATTCCGTCCGCACGATCCAGGAATCCGTGGAACTGGCCCGCAACGACATGGAGACCAAGACCGCGCTGATTGAATCCAGGTTGATCGAGGGCGATGAGAAGCTGTTTCAACGCTACATGAAGGCCTTGGACAGCAAGTGTGTGAAAGGGAAGGAAGACGCCTATTGTCGCGAGCGGGTGGAGGATCAGGAGGCGCGGCGGGAGAAGTTCGGCAATTCGGCCTGCATGCAGGAGCCCAACATCAAGAACGGCTGCGGCGGGCTGCGCGACTACCAGAATCTTTTCTGGATGGCTTATGTGAAGTATGGCGTCCGGCGGACGGAAGACCTGATGGAGCAGGGGCTGATCGGCGCGTCGGAGGTGAAGCAGCTGGACGCGGCCTACGATTTTCTGCTGCGGGTGCGCACGGAGCTGCATTATCGCGTGGAGAAGAACGTGGACGCGCTGCCGAAGGCGCTGCAGCCGCGCATCGCCTATCGGCTCAACTACCGCAATCGCTCGCCGAGCGGCCGGTTGGAGGCCTTCATGCGCGACTACTACCAGCACACGCGCACCATCCTGCTGTTGACGCGAAATCTGGAGCAGCGGTTGGCGCTGCGCCCGCAGGCCCGGCGGATCCCGACCTTTCGGCGGATGATGCAGAAACGCCGGGATGAGGCGGCGGAGGTCAAGGTGGACGGCTTCAAGTTCCTGAACGGCTTCATTCACGCCGAGTCGAAGCGGGTGTTCAAGGAGCAGCCGCGTCGGCTGATGCGGGTGTTTCTGCACGCGCAGCAGCGGGGTTTGGAGCTGCATCCGGACCTGTTTCAGCTCATTCGGGAAAGCCTGCGGCTGGTGAACCGGAAGTTTCTTGGGGACGAGCATGTGCATGAGACCTTCCGGGAGATTCTGAACGAACGAGGCAATGTGGCCGGCATCCTGCGCATGATGCACGACACCGATTTTCTGGGGAAATACATCCCGGAGTTCGGCAAGTTGACCTGCCTTGTGCAGCATGAGTTCTTTCATCAATACGCGGCGGACGAGCACACCCTGATGTGCCTGAAGGAACTCGACGCGATCTGGCAGGCGAAGACGGAGCCGCACAAGAACTACTCCGAGGCCTTCTCCGAGGTGGAGCGGCCCTACGTGCTCTATCTCGCGCTGTTGTTGCACGACGCGGGCAAGGCGCTGCACACGGGGGATCATTCGGACGCCGGGGGGAAGATCGCGGAGTTGGTCGGAAAGCGGATTGGCCTGAGCGACCGGCGGGTGAAACAGTTGAAGTGGCTGGTGGACGAGCATCTGGCCATGGTGCGCATCTCGCAGCAGCGGGACCTTTACGATCCGGATGTGATCGATCAGTTTGCTTCGTTTGTGGAGACCGCGGACCAACTGCGGATGCTGACATTGCTCACGGTGGCGGATTCCCTGGGCACCAGTCGCAGTCTCTGGAACGGCTTCAAGGACGGGCTTTTGACGACGCTTCACCACCTGACCGCGATGAAGGTTTCCGGCGACACGGCGTTCATCATGGCCGAGGAGAAGCAGAAGCAGGCGCTGCGGGACGAAGTGCGCAAGCTGGCTCCGAGGACGTTCTCGGACGACGAGATCGACGGCGCCTTCGATCATTTTCCGGACCGCTATTTCCACACGCACAATGCGGAGGAGATTTGTCGGGATCTGGTTTTGGCGCATCAGTTCATGCACCTGCAGTTGACCACCGAGGACCGGGCCCTGGAGCCGGTGGTGTATTGGCGCAACGAGCCGGACCGGGGCTTCACTGAATTCAAGATCTGCACCTGGGACAGGGCGGGGCTCTTCGTGAAGACCGCCGGGGCCCTGTCCGCCGCCGGCCTGAACATTCATGGCGCCCAGATCTTCTCCCGTTCGGACGGCATCGTCGTGGACGCCTACGAGGTCACCGACGCCGACACGGGCGGTCTCGCGACGAAGAAGGCCAAGGAGCACGCCGAGGAGATCCTGACCGAATCGCTCAGCGGCCGCCTGGAGGTGGATTACGCCAAGATGATCGTCGAGCGGAAATACATCCCGCCCATTTATCAGGCGTTGGAAGACGAGCGGATTGAGACGGTCATCCGTTTCGACAACGATTCATCCAGAAGCCACACGGTCGTGGACGTGGAAACGGAGGACCGGGTCGGGCTGCTCTACTTCATCTCCAATGCACTGAACGACCTGAGTTTTTCCATCGATGTCGCGCGCATTTCGACGGAGAAGGGCGCGGCGATCGACACCTTCTACATCACCGACTGGAAAGGGGAGAAGGTCGGGGGGGAGCAGGAACGGGAATATCTCGAGCGGAAGGTCCGTTTCGCGATCAAGCGGCTGGACAAGGCCCTGACGGGGCGGAGGAAGAAGGTGAAGTAGCCAGCGATCGGCCTACAAGGCCAGCGCCAGCCTGCGGATTTCGTTCAGTCTGGCCGACGCGGTTTTCTTGCTCAGGCGGGGGAACATGCCGTTGGCGGTGATGTATTTGTCGTTGCGTTGGAGTTTGAGTTTTCCGTTGCGGGTCTGGATGACATTGATATCGCGCTCGCTGGCAAGGACCTTGAGGTTGGCGACCTGGAGGAGGAGTTCGACGGCGTCCGGAAAGGGCCCGAAGCGATCGCGCAGTTCGTTCTTCAACGCCTCGACGTCGGCTTTTTCATTCAATTGCGCGAGCTTGCGGTAGACGTCCACGCGTTGTTGGGGCTCGGGGATGTACTGGAAGGGAATGTAACAGGGGGTGGGGGCGTCGGTGATCTGAGATTTGTAATCTGAGATTTGAGATTCGTTTCCGCCGCGGTCTTCTCCCGGAGACATGGCGAGGAAGTCGATGTCGATGAAGACCTGGACGCGTTTCTTGACGGTTTCGCCTTTGAGGGCGGCGACGCTCTGCTTGAGCAACTGGCAGTAGAGTTCGAAGCCGACGGCGGTGATGTGGCCGCTTTGTTCCGTGCCGAGGAGGTTTCCCGCGCCGCGGATTTCCAGGTCGCGCATGGCGATCTTGAAGCCGCTGCCGAGAGCCGAGTATTGCTTGATCGCGCTCATGCGCTTGCGGGCGTCGTCGATGAGCCGGGCGTAACGGGGAACCAGCAGGTAGGCGTAGGCCTGGCGGGTGTAGCGTCCGACGCGGCCGCGCAGTTGATAGAGATCGCTGAGGCCGAAGCGGTCGGCGCGATCAATGATCATGGTGTTGGCGTTGGGGATATCGAGGCCGCTTTCGATGATGGTGGTGCTGAGCAGGATGTCGGCCTCGCCGTTGATGAAGGTCGTCATGACCTTCTCCAGTTCGTCGGTGGGCATCTGGCCGTGCCCGACCACGATCCTGGCGTCCGGCACGAGGAACTTCAGGCGGCTGGCCGTCTCCATGATCGTGCCGACGCGGTTGTGGACGAAGTAGACCTGTCCGCCGCGGTTCATCTCGTGCGTGATGGCGTTGCGGATGAGGCGTTCGTCATGATGGGTGACGATGGTCTCGACGGGCAGGCGGTCCGCGGGCGGGGTCTCGATGGCGCTCATGTCGCGGGCGCCGGTGAGGGCGAGGTAGAGGGTGCGGGGGATGGGCGTGGCGCTGAGGGTCAGCACGTCCACCATGCGGCGCATGAGCTTGAAGGTCTCCTTGTGGGCGACGCCGAAGCGTTGCTCCTCGTCGATGACGACCAGGCCGAGATCCTTGAACTTCATGTCCGGCTGGACGAGGCGATGGGTGCCGATGACGATGTCGACCGCGCCGAGGGCGAGGTCGCGGATGACGAGATCCTGTTGTTTGCGGGTGCGGAAGCGGGAGAGCAGTTCCAGGCGCACGGGATAATCGGCCATGCGCTCGCGGAAGTTGTTGTAGTGCTGCTGCGCGAGGACAGTGGTGGGGACGAGGACGGCGACCTGGCGGCCTTCCATGGCGCATTTGAAGGCGGCGCGGATGGCGATTTCGGTCTTGCCGAAGCCGACGTCGCCGCAGATCAGGCGGTCCATGGGGCGGGGCTGCTCCATGTCGCCCTTGGTTTCCCGGATCGCCTTGAGCTGGTCGGGCGTCTCCTCAAAGACGAAGGCGTCCTCGAACTCGCGCTGCCAGGAGACGTCGGGCGCGAAGGCGTGTCCGGGTTGGGCTTCGCGTTGGGCCTGGATGGCGAGGAGTTCGGAGGCGAGGTCGGCCACGGCTTCGCGGGCCTCGTCCTTGGTTTTCTGCCAGCGTTTGGTTCCGAGGCGGTTGAGCCTGGGGTTGGCTTTGCCGGAGCCGACGTATTTGCTGACGAGGTGCGCGTGGGTGACGGGGACGAAGAGGCGCGGGGGCGGTTCGCCGCGCGTCTTGGGCGCGTATTCGATGACGAGGCATTCCTGTCCGGCCTCGGCCTCGGCGGTGAGGTCGTCGCGGCTGAGGTTGTCGAGTGAGTTGGGGAGGATTTCGAGTCCCGTGTATTTGCCGATGCCGTAGTGCAGGTGCACGACGAGGTCGCCGGGCTCGAGGTCGGTGAAATTGATGTCGAGCGCGGACTTGACCGCGTTGGCGTGGGGCGATTTGAGTCGGCGCGGTCTCTGGATCTTGTAGCGGCCGAAGATCTCCGCGTCGGTGACGACCACGAGGTTGGCGGCTTCGCAGATGAAACCGCGGGTCAGGGCGCCGAGCTGGATCCGGGGGGCGGTTGGCGGCGCGGACTTCTCTTTCTTGGAGGAGGATGGTTCGGGCAGGTCGAAGCCGCAGTCGTTCCAGATTTCTAGGAAGCGGTCGCGTTCGCCCTCGTTGTTGCAGAAGATCCGCACTTCGCGGCCCTGACGCATCCAGCGGTGCAGTTGACTGAGGAAATCCCGGCGCCGAGCCTCGGCGATCTGGGGTTCGAGGCCGCGTTCGTCGGCGGAGCGATAGGCTTCCAGGCTGCTGAATGAGACGTCCGCCAGGGCGGATGGCTCGGGCATGGGGGATTCAGCCTCGTGAAGTTCAATGACGCCGGCATGGCGGGATTCCAGGTCGGAAAGGAGCTCCTGCCAGGTCGAAAGAAACGGGGATTCCTCGGGGGCGTCCCCGCTGTGGTGATCGGCGGCGACCTCGATCAGGTCCGGCTCACAGAGGAGAACCAGCGGCTTTTCCGGCAGATGCGCCAGCAGATTGCTTAAACGGGGGGCGACGGGGCGGGCGGCCTTCCGGGATTTCGACTTCTTCGGGGTGTCGACCAGTCTGCGCAGGATGGAGAGTTCCCCGGCGGGAACGATGTCCGCCTGGTCGACAGGTTCCCGGGAAATCTGGGTGTGGGGGTCGAAGTGGCGGATGGAGTCCAGTTCATCGCCGAAGAATTCGAGGCGGACCGGCCATGGGCTGCAGGGGGGGAAGACATCGACGATGCCGCCCCGCAGGGCGAGTTCGCCCTTCTGGGTCACCTGCGCCTCGGGTTCGTAGCCCTGATCCTCCAGCCATTCGATCAGATCGAGCGGATCGAGTTGGTCGCCGCGTTTGAGCCGGCGGACGCGGGACTTGAGTTCGTCGACGGAGAAGGTCTTTTGCAGGAGGGCCGCGGCGGAGGCGACGATGATGGGCGCGCCGCATTCCTCAGTCGGGGATGACTCGTCGCGTCCGAGGAGGCGGACCAGGGTTTCGAGGCGCTCGCTGGTGACGTCGATATGGGGGAGGAGTTGCTCGTCCGGCTTGATTTCCCATGCGGGAAAGAAGAGCGGTTCGGGAGGCGCGGCGGAGTCCGGGCAATCCGGATCGGGGCGGCGCAACCAGGTCTGCAGGTCCTGGAAGAGCGTCTCCTGCGTCTTGAGGGTGTCAGCGACGAGGAGCATGGGGCGATTGCGTCGATGCGGCGTCATCGCCGCGGCGATGGCGGGCACGGCGGCGGCGGAGACCCGATGGAGCGTCAGTTCGCGGGCGACCGCCAGTTCCTCCAGCCAGTCCGTCAATTCCGGCAAGGCGGGAGGGCCGGTCAAGACTCGACTGGATTTCGGTCTGTTTTGGGACTTTTTCAGACCGCGAAAGGTGCAGAAAGGCTCCGGCAGAGTCAATCGAACGGGACGAATCAGGCGGGCAAAGAATCATTGGCAATGGGTGGGCGCGTCCGTATTCTCCGCCGCGTCCCGAGACGGTCGCCGGCATGGCCCGCCGTCCGGGGCGATAGCAGCCATGAAGATCAGCCGCGAATTTGTCGTCGCCAACAAGCTGGGCATCCACGCCCGGCCGGCGGCGATGTTTGTCAAGGTGGCGAACCAGTTTGCGGCGGAGGTGTTCGTGGACAAGGAAGGCGAACGGGTCAATGGCAAGAGCATCATGGGCCTGATGATGCTGGCGGCGGGGCCGGGCAGTTCCGTCACGGTCGAGGCGATCGGCGACGACGCGGAGTCGGCTCTGGAGGAGCTTGCCAAGCTGTTCGCGCGCAATTTCGACGAGGAGTGACCGGCGCATTCCGGGGGGCGCGCCCGCCGCATCCGGGTTCCAGTCGCTCGATTTCCTCTGTCATGCGAATCGTTCTGGTCGAACCTGAAATCCCTCCCAACACCGGAAACATCGCGCGCTTGTGCGCGGCGACGGGCGCGGAACTGCACCTGATCGAGCCGCTGGGCTTTGAACTGGACGATCGGCGTCTGAAGCGGGCGGGCATGGATTATTGGAGGCTGGTGAACTGGCGGAAGTGGCCGGATTGGGCGTCTTTTGAGAGAGGATTGGACGCGGAGGCGCGGCTGTGGTTCATCGAATCCGGCGGCGCCCGGCGTTATGACGAGGTGCAATATGGCGCCGGCGATTATCTGGTTTTCGGCCGCGAGACCGCCGGGTTGCCCAAGGGACTGTTGGAGTCGCGTCCGGATGGTTGGCTGCGGATTCCGATGTTCCAATCCGAGGCAAGATCCTTGAACCTTTCCAACTGCGCGGCGCTGGTTTTATTCGAGGCGTTGCGTCAGCAGGGATTCGGCGGGGAGATTGAGGCTGGCAATTGACCGGGGTTTCGGCGTATAAGGCGGGCAGGTTATGGCACGCAATCTGATCATCGACGACGAAGCCGGGATTCGGGAAACGCCATCTGTCCTGTTGGAAGAGGACGGACACAAGATCGATCTGGCGGCCAATGGGTTTGATGCGGTTGATCTTTTCGAGGAGAAACCCGCGGATTTGGTCATCTGCGACATCATGATGCCGGACAAGGGAGGGCTGGAGACCATCATTGAGCTGCGCAAATTGAACCCGGGGGTGAAGATCATCGCCATCTCGGGCGTATCGCAGGTGGGGCCGCGCAAGATTCTGGATTGGGCGACCAAAATGGGGGCGCACCGGACTTTCAGCAAGCCGTTCGTCTCGGCGGATATCAAGAACGCGATCAAGGAACTGTTGCCTTGAGGTCCGTTGTTCGCGCCGGGGGGCTCAAATGGGGTGAGGGGGGTGTTGACGTCCGGCCAGTGGAGGCATTGCCATGTCAGGAGCGCGCATTGAAGTCATTGTCACCCGGGGCGAAGCCTCTTTGGGGAGGTTCGAACTGGAGCCGGGCGAGTATCTGATTGGGCGTGACGGCGTCTGTCACATCAATCTGGATCTGGAGGAGATCGCCCACACGCATGCCCGACTCGTCCTGACCGAGGACACGGTGAAGATCGAGGATCTTGGCAGCGCCGCCGGAACCCGGGTGGGCGGAAAGATCGTGACGCGTCCCACGGAGCTCGATGTCCCCAGTCGCGTGGAACTCGGCAGCACGATCCTCCGAATCCTTCCGGTCGAGGACGAACGCGCCCCGACGAAACCATCGTCGGAGCCCGAAGATCTGAGCGATGGCCGGTTGGAGGAGTCCTTGAGAGGGCGTCGTTATGAGATTGGCTACACGATCTGCCACGGGAGCATGGGCGCCATTCACGGCGCGCGCGACCTGAACCTCGGTCGCACGGTTGCCATGAAAGTGATGTTGGGCGATCAGGCCGCCAACCGGCAGAGCCTGGCGCGCTTTGTCCGCGAGGCGCGCGTGATGGGACAGTTGGACCATCCCAACATCGCCCCGGTGCACGAACTTGCCGTGGACGAGGACAACCGTGTCTTCTACACGATGAAGTATGTGCGCGGCGTGACGCTCAAGGATGTGCTCGAAGGCATTGCGACGGGCAGCGCGCGGTTTGTCCGGGGCTACCGGTTGTCGAAGCTGATCTACATTTTCAAGAAGGTCTGCGACGCCATTTCCTTTGCGCATTCGAAAGGGATGATTCATCGGGATCTGAAGCCTGAGAACATCATGATCGGCGAGTATGGCGAGGTCTTCGTGATGGATTGGGGGTTGGCGAAGTTGCTGGATGAGCCGGAGCGGGACTTTCCCCGGGGCGCGCCGGATCGGGAAACGGACGAGACCAGTCTCACGGGGACGTCGGCGGGGGATATCCTGGGCACGCCCCTGTACATGGCGCCCGAACAGGCAGCCGGCCACAACGAGCAACTGGACGAACGCACGGACATTTTCGCCCTGGGCGGCATCCTTTTTTCCATACTCACGTTGAGGGCGCCGGTGACGGCCTCCAGCATGGACGAACTGCTGCGGAAGATTGAAATGGGATTCATCGTCCCGCCCGCCTACTTCAACCGGACATGGCAGGCGCGAGCGCATTCGATGCTGCCTCGCTGGCTGCAATTCCAGAGGGGGGGCGTCGACCACGGGGCGCAGGCGCGCGTGACGCTGGCGCATTGTCCCGGCGGCGTGATCCCCGAGGCCTTGTCCGATGTGGCCATGAAGGCGCTCGCCCGCAAGCCTGAGGACCGCCATTTGAACGTGACGGAGCTGCAGGAGGAGGTCGCCGCCTACCAGGCCGGCGTGGCCGGCGCGCTCAAGCGCCATCGCTGGCTCGTCGGATCGCTCCTGTTTGTCATCGCGGCGCTGACCGGATTTCTACTGAACGCATGGATCACTTGAAGGGGCGGCGGGGGGCGGGCGTTTCATTGGCCGTTCCGATCGAACCGGCCGTTCGCGAGGCGCGGGATTGACAGCCGGCGCCTGGCGGACAGATGATCCGGTGACCGGTCCGGACGGACCCAGGCAACTTCCACGCGAACCCATCATGAAACCATCCCTTTCCCGACGCGGCTTCGTTGGCGCGGCGGCGGCGGTCGCTGCCGCGACGCCGTTCGGCGCGGCGTTGGCCGCCCCGAGCCGCCCCCGCAACGCCTTCGTCGATCACAACCTCAACCGCTATCATGCGCGGGTCTTTTACAAGGCGCTGCGCGAGGATCTGAAGGGGCGCGGATTTGAGTTTGCGGGCTGTCATGCCCTGCAGGAGAAGGAGGGGCGCGAATGGGCGGAGAAGAACGGTGAGCGATATTTCGACAGTCTGGCGGAACTGAACAAGGCCGCCGATTGCTTCATGATTCTGGCGCCATCCAATCCGGAGGTTCATCTGGATTTGTGTCGCCAGGTGTTTCCCTTTCGCAAGCCGACCTATGTGGACAAGACTTTTGCCCCGGATGTCGCGACGGCGGAGAAGATCTTTGCGTTGGCGGACCGCGTGGGGATGCCGATCCAGACGACCTCGGCGTTGCGCTACACCAATGTGCAGGCGCATGTCGCCAAGGTCGGGCGGGAGAACCTGCGGCACATGACCGCCTGGGTCGCCGGCAGCAACTTCAACGAGTATGTGATCCATCCGGTGGAGTTGATCGTGAGCTGCATGGGGCCGGAGGTTGTGCGATTGATGCGCCGCGGAATGGAGCCGGAGTCGCAGTTGCTGATCGATTTCAGCGACGGGCGGACGGGGACGGTGAACGTCTTCAACAAGACGCGGACCCGGTATTCGGCCTCGGTCACCACGCGCAAGGCGACCGACTATTTCGAGGTCGATCTCAAACGCATCTTCGTCGACAACCTCGCCGCGATCATGGACTTTTTTGAGTCGGGCGAGCCGAATGTGGATCGTCGCGAGACCCTGGCGATCATGAAGATTCTGGAGGCGTCGAGGAATCCGGCGGCCGCGGAGGGTTTTGTGTCGCTGGGCTGAGGGGATGAAACGACTCACGCTCATCCGCCATGCCAAGTCGAGCTGGGACCATCCCGGGCTCGCGGATTTTGAGCGGGAGCTCAACGACCGCGGGATGCGGGCGGCGCCGGAAATGGGACGGCGGTTGAAGGCGCGCGGTCTGGCGCCGGACGCGATCGTTTCCAGTCCGGCCAAACGGGCCCTCACGACGGCCGGAATCATCGCCGGCGAAATCGGTTTTACCGAGGCCTCGATCAGAACGGATGAGCGGATCTACGAGGCCACGGTCGGCGACCTGGTCGCGGTGGCGCGGGAACTGGACGACGGGTTGGGGCATGTGGTCATGATCGGGCACAATCCGGGGTTTACGTATTTTGCGAACTGGGTGGCGAACTGCATGATCGAAAACCTGCCGACCTGCGGGGTGGCGGACCTGGAGATTGACATTTCTTCGTGGGCGGATCTGGAGGAGGACTGCGGTTTGCTGCTGGACTTCGATTATCCCAAGAAGAAGTAGTCATGTATGCGCCTTCCAGTTTCCGGGTGGAGGATCGAAGAGTCCTGCTGGACTTCCTGCGTCGGCATGGTTTTGCGACGGTTGTGTCCGGCGGCGTTGAAGGAGGGGCGTTGGCGGCGTCGCACCTGCCCCTGTTTGTTGAGGAGAATGGCGCCGGGGAGATTGTCCTGGCCGGCCACATGGCGCGGGCCAATCCGCAGTGGCCGGGCTTTCGTCCGGGTGAGGAGGTTCTGGTCATCTTCCAAGGCCCGCACGGCTACATCTCGCCCTCCTGGTATGAAAGCGAACAGGCCGTGCCGACCTGGAATTACACGGCCGTCCACGGGTATGGCGTTCCGAGGATCGTTGAATCAGGCGAACGACTCGCCGAGATTGTGGACGCTGCGGTCGAGGAGAATGAGCGGGGATTTGAGAAGCCTTGGAAGGGGGACGCCCTGGACGGGGGCTTCCGGGAGAAGTTGTTGGCGGCGATTGTGGGTTTCGTGATCCCGCTGTCGCGGATTGAAGGCAAGTTCAAGCTCGGGCAGAACCGGTCGGCAGAGGATGTCGAAGGCGTCTGCAGGGCGCTGGAGGGGACGGGGAGCGAGGCGGATGGGGAGTTGGCGAGATTGATGCGCGAGGCAAAGGAGGAGAAGGGCGGTCGCTGATCGTTCGCGCGTTCGAAGGAACGCGGGTCCCTGACCGTCGCCAAGCAACGCCATGAGCAGCCATCCCTTCTACATCCTCGATGTATTCGCCGAGTCCCGATACGCCGGCAATCAACTGGGCGTCGTCCTGAATGCCGCGGACCTGTCGACTGAGGAGATGCAGCGCATTGCGCGGGAGACCAACTTCTCGGAGACGACGTTCGTGTCGTCCGTCGAGCCGGGCGGGGGAGGTTGTGATGTGCGCATTTTCACCCCGGCGGCGGAGGTTCCCTTTGCCGGGCACCCGACCCTGGGCACGGCCTGGCTGATCCGGCGTGTGTTGTTGGGCGGCGACGAGGAGGAACTGACCCTCAATCTCGGCGTCGGGCCCGTTCGCGTCACCTTTGAGCCGGATGCATGCGGGGTCGAACGCGTCTGGCTTCATCAGAAGGAGCCGAAGTTCGGGGGCGAATTTGGGCGTGGAAAGATCGCGGAACTGTTTGGGATCGAGCCGGCTGACATTGATGGGCGATTTCCGATCCAGGTTGTTTCCATGGGAATTGAATTCGTGGTTGTTCCGTTGAAGTCGCTGGAGGCGTTGAAACGCGCAAGCTTCAGCGGCGAACGTCAGCGGAGTCTCGGAATACCGGGGCTTCCCGGGTTGCAGCACCTGTTTTGCCCGGAGACGCATGCCGACGGGAACGATCTTTGCGTCCGTATGTTTGGCGAGGCGTTCGGGGTTCCTGAGGATCCGGCGACCGGCAGTGCGGCGGCCTGTCTCACCGGCTATCTGCTGCGGCACGGTTACTTCGGGGACGGGAGGGTTGATATCCGGATCGAGCAGGGGATGGAGATTGGCCGGCCTTCGCTGTTGCTCGCCCAGGGGGAGAAGGACGGGGACGGCATGCGAATCTCGGTCGGAGGGCAGGTCCTGATGACAGCGCGCGGGGAACTGGTTTAAGCGCGTCGCGCCGCGAGGCTCCCCGAGGTCTGTTGCCGTAGTTGTATTGACGGCGAAAAAAGACTTGTTAGTCCCGGAGAATCTCATTTCATCTCGGTGTGTATCACGTTGGGACCAAGACGTTCCGCCTGATTCCAGGCGCCCACGGTTGCCGCGACCATGCAAACGAACCGAAAAGAGTCCTGCGCTTGGAGAACGGCCCCTGTTTGGGCCGGCATGTCGGCGTTGATCCTGATGACGGCCTGCGGGCCTGGCGACGCGCCGCGAAACGATTCCGGAATTGGCTCGTCCCCCTCCGTGCAGAATTCCGGTCGCGTTGCGGAAAATGCGGAGCCTTTCCATGCGCAGCCATTGCAGCTTTCCGTGGAGGGCCGGACGGGCTTCACGCGCCTTCCGGTCAAGGACCTGGGCATTCATCCCGGCGGAGCCCCGCAATGGAAGCGCAAGAATCCCGCGCCTTGGGTGGTGAACGCCGGTCTCGCCGCCGGCGACGTCGATGGCGACGGCCGCTGTGATCTGTTCATTTGCGGCATGGACGGTCCGAACGCGCTCTACCGCAACCTGGGTGACTGGAAGTTTGAGGATGTTTCGGACGCTGCGGGAGTCCGCCTGGAAGGCCGCAACCTCACCGGCGCGGCCATGGCCGATGTGGACGGCGACCAGGACCTGGACTTGGTCGTCGTTTCCTTGGATTCCCCGAACGCGTTGTTCCTGAACGACGGCGCCGGCCGGTTCACGGAATCCCGGGACGTGGCATGGCGGCGCACCAATGTGGGCGGCGACATCTCGGCCGCGTTCGGGGATGTGGATGGCGACGGCGACCTCGACATGTATGTCGCGACCTACGTGAAGATGGGCATCAAGGAGGCGACGGCCCCGGCGATCTACGACCGGATGGTTGACACGGAGTTGAGCAAGATCGAACGCGGCGAGCAACCGGATCCAACCTTCGCCGCCATGTTCAACGTCGTGAGCAATGTGGTGGATGGGAAACTGAAATTTGACGTCCGCGAAAAAGGCGCGCAGGACACGCTTTATCTCAACGACGGCCAGGGCGGGTTCCGCGCGGTGGCCGATGAGGAGGACCGCTTTCGCGATGAGGACGGGAATCCCATTCCGATGCCCCGGGACTGGGGGCTCTGCGCGACCTTCCGCGATGTCGACAAGGACGGCGACCCTGACCTGTACGTCTGCAACGATTTTCAATCGCCCGACCGCTTCTGGATCAACGACGGGCAGGGGCGTTTTCAACTGGCGCCCCGGTTGGCCCTTCGACGCACCTCCTACTTTTCCATGGGTGTGGATTTTGCCGACATCAATCGCGACGGCCACTTGGATTTCATCACGGTGGACATGCTCAGCCGGGACCACACGCGCCGCAAGACGCAGATGGGCGACATGCAGGCGACGGAAATGGCGATCGGAGTCATCGACGACCGGCCGCAGGTCATGCAGAACACCCTGTTTCTCGGCCGTGGCGACGGGAGCTACGCGGAGATCGCGCAGCTTGCCGGCCTGCGCGCCTCGGAATGGTCGTGGTCGCCGCTGTTCCTCGATGTCGATCTGGATGGCTACGAGGACCTGATCGTTTCGACGGGGATGATCCGCGACTTCATGGACTCGGACACGAACGACAAGATCGAGGCGATGGGCGAGCGGATGACCGATGTGTTCGCCAAATCGACGGCGCATTTGTTTCCGACCCTGGAGACCCGCAACATGATTTTTCGCAACCGGGGCGATCTGACATTCAAGGAGACCGGCGAGGCCTGGGGGGTGAGCGTCGAGGCCGTGTCCGGCGGGATGGCGCTGGCGGATTTCGACAACGACGGCGATCTTGACGTTGTCGTCAACAACACAGGCTCGGAACCGGAGATCTATCGCAACGAAAGCATCGCGCCGCGGGTGGCGGTGAAGTTGGCGGGAACGGGCGGGAATTCCCGGGGGATCGGGGCGCGGATCCGATTGTCGGGGAGCGGCGCGCCGCAGGAGCGGGAGATGGTCGCCGGGGGCTCCTATGCCGCGGGCAGCGAGCCGATTCGGGTATTCGCCGCCGCCGGGGACGAGAAGCGGAAGCTGGAGGTCTTCTGGCCGGACGGCCGGGTGTCCGTGATCAGGGAGGTGAAGCCCAATCATCTCTACACGGTGCGTCAGGCCGGCGCGTCTATGATCGAGATACAGGCGGAAGCGTCGGAATCCCTGTTTGCCGATGTGAGCGGACGGCTCGACCACACTCACACGGAAAGTCCCTTCGACGATTTCAAGGCGCAGTCGTTGCTGCCGAATCGGTTGAGCCAACTGGGGCCCGGCGTGTGCTGGGCGGACATTGACGGCGATGGCGATGACGATCTCTTGATCGGCGGCGGCCGCGGCGGGGAACTGGCGCGGTTCCTGAATGACGGCGCGGGAAATTTCCAGCGCGTGCCCGGTCTGCCGGCGCCGGACGATGTGACCACGATCCTGTTCACGCCGGGCGACGTCCCGGGCGGACGGATTCTCAGCGGGCAACAGAATTATGAAACGGCCGCCAAGGGCGCGCCATCGTTTCATATGAGCGATGCGCGCACGGGCAGGACGATCGCGACGCGACAAGGGATTCTGGATGAAGGTTCGGCGACGGGCGCCATGGCGTTGGCCGATGTCGACGGCGACGGGGACCTGGATTTGTTCGTCGGCGGGCGCAGTCTCCCGGGGCGTTACCCAAAGGCGGCTTCGTCCAGGCTGTTGCTGAACCATGACGGCGTGTACGAGGCGGATCCGCGCCAGGCGGAGATCTTTGTCGGAATTGGATTGGTGAGCGGCGCGGTCTTCGGCGACCTGTTGGATGAGGACGGCGATCCGGAGTTGGTCCTGGCGATGGATTGGGGGGCGGTGCGCGTCCTCCGGAATGAGAAGGGGGTATTCAAGGAGGCGACGGCGGAGTTGGGACTCGACCGCTTAAAGGGTTGGTGGAACGGCGCGGCCCTGGGTGATGTCGATGGCGACGGACGCCTGGACATCGTGGCGAGCAACTGGGGGCGAAACACCAAGTACGAACACGCCTATTCCCTGGATAGTCCGTTGCGTATCCACCACGGCGACCTCGACAAGAACGGGGTCTGGGACATCGTGGAGAATCACTACGACAAGGCGATGAACTGCTGGGTGCCGGAGCGGGGCTTCAGTTGCTCTTCCCGCGGCATTGAATTCATCAGGCCCCGGATCAAGACCTTCTCCGCCTTTGGCGCGAGCGCCCTGGGCGACATTTATGGGAACAACCTCGGCGGCGCGGAAGTGGTCGAGGCCAACACCTTGGAGCATGCGGTCTTCCTGAATCGGGGCGGCGGGTTTGAACGGCGCGCGTTGCCGTTGGAATCCCAGTTTGCGCCGGCCATGGCGGTGTGCATCGGGGACTTTGACGGCGATGGCGCCGAGGATGTGTTCCTGGGGCAGAATTTCTTTGCCGTGCAGCGTGAGACGCCGAGGTGTGACGGCGGTCGCGGCATCGTGTTGTTGGGCGCGGGCGACGGGTCGTTCTCGGCGGCTTCCGGGGAGGAGTCGGGGGTGAGGGTCCATGGCGAGCAGCGCGGCGCCGCCCTGGCGGATTTCAATGCGGACGGGCGGGTGGACCTCCTGGTCACGCAGAACGGCGCGCAGACGAGGCTGTTCGAAAACCGGAAAGGGCGACCCGGACTGCGCGTGCGATTGAACGCGTGGGAGAAGAACCCGACGGGCGTCGGCGCGGTGGCGCGTCTTGTATTCGGCGATCGGAAAGGGCCGGCAAGGCAGGTGGCGGCGGGCTCCGGTTACTGGTCACAGGATTCTGCGACACTGGTGATGGCGATGCCGGAGGAACCCACGGAGGTCCACGTGCGCTGGCCTGATGGGACGGAGCAAACGGAGGCGATCGCAGTCGGCGCGAAGGAGATCCTCATCGAGCGGCGTCCCGGGGGACGGTGAGGGCGGGGAACCGCGAGAACGCGGGACAGCGAGCGTTCGTTTCGGAGGTCGCCGGGGCTTGCGGGCGGATGGCGATCGCATCACAGTTCCGGAGTCAGGCATGCAGCACTCCAGACCCTCCATCGCGCGCATGATTTCGGCGGTCGCCGGAATGGTCGTCCTGTGGCTCCCTGGAACCTCCGTCTTTGGCGGCGAAGTGTCCGCCACGGATCGCGCCTTTTTCACCGACCGGATTGAACCTGTTCTCAGGTCCCGTTGCTTCAGTTGCCATTCCCATGAAGCGGGCAGGATGAAGGGGGGGCTGACATTGGACTCGAGGAGCGGGTGGAGCGAGGGGGGGAGCCATGGCGCGGCGGTGAAGCCGGGCGAACCCGGCGCCAGTCTTCTGATCAAGGCCGTGGGATACGGCGATCCCGATCTGCAGATGCCGCCGAAGAAGAAGCTTCCGGACGAGGAGATCGCCCTCCTGAGCGAATGGGTGACGCGCGGCGCGCCCGATCCGCGGATGGCCGGGGTGACGCCGGGGGGGGATAGGGATGTCCTGGACTGGTGGTCCTTGCGGCCGCTGGTCGCGCCGGAGGTTCCGGGAGGTTTTGAGGAGGCGAATCCGATCGATGCGTTTGTGCGCGGCAAGCTTGCCGGAAAGGGGTTGCGTTCGGCCGCGAGGGCGGATCGGCGGACCCTGGTCCGGCGTCTGTATTTCGACCTCCACGGCCTGCCGCCCACGCCGGAGGAGGCGGACGCCTTTGTTGCGGATGAGAATCCGATGGCCTGCGAGAGGCTGGTGGACGAACTGCTGAACTCGCCGCGCCATGGCGAGCGTTGGGCGAGGCATTGGCTGGACACGGTTCACTTCGCCGACACGCACGGTTGCGAACATGACGCGCTGCGCCCCAACGCCTGGCGATACCGCGACTACGTGATCGACAGCTTCAACCGCGACACGCGTTGGGCGCGCTTTCTTCGCGAACAGTTGGCGGCGGATGTCTTTTACCCCGAGGAACCGGGGTTGACCGTGGCGATGGGCTTCATCGGCGCCGGGCCGTTTGAGCTCAGTCGCTATTCCACTGCGCCGGTGACCTTCGCCTATCTTGATCGCGACGACATGGTGACGCAGACGATGGCGGCCTTTGCCAGCGTGACCGCGAACTGCGCGCGATGCCACGATCACAAGTCCGATCCCATCACGCAGGAGGACTACTACTCGTTGCAGGCGGTGTTCGCCGGCGTGGGCAAGGGCGATGTGGAATACGATCCGGATCCGCGGGTTCATCGTGTGCGGCGGCGGTGGAGCCGGCTGGCGGATGCGGCGGAGAAGAATGATGTCGATGTCCTTTTGGAGCCGGAGCAGGCGCCGCTGATTGCCAGGTGGGAAGAGGAACTTGTGGGCGGGGGCGCGGAATGGACGACCTTGACGCCGGAGACCTTTCTTTCCCGCGACGGTGTGGCGAGCCTGAAGCGGTTGGACGACGGCTCCGTCCTGGCCGGCGGCAAGCTTCCGGATGTGGAGATCTACACGGTGGTTGCAGTGACCACGAATTCCACGATCACAGCCATCCGGTTGGAAGCCTTGACCGACGACAGCCTCCCGGAGAAGGGGCCGGGACGGAACGCCAACGGCAATTTTCATTTGTCCGGATTCGAAGCGCGGGTCTTTCGGGAGGGCGCTTCCGCTTCCGAGGCGCTTGCCATCAAGGGAGCGACGTCCGATTTCGATCAGGACGGTTACATCGTTTCCCATGCGATCGACGGCAAGGCGGGCACGAGTTGGGCGATTCATCCGCGCGAGGGCGAGACGCATCAGGCGGTGTTCGAACTGGCGGAGCCTCTCGCGCTCAGGAAGCCGGCGCGCCTGACCTTCGTGTTGAAGCACGAACACATTCCCAAGCATCTGATCGGCCGGTTTCGCTTGTCGGTGACGGGCGCGCCGGCGGGGAGGGCGCGGGCATTGCCCAAGGCGGCTGCTGAGGGGCTCAGGATTCCCGATGCGGAAAGGACGAGGGAGCAGAAGACCGCCATCGCGCGGCATGTTTTGGGCCGTTTGGCGCGTGATGAACTCGTCGGGCTGCCCTCGCCCCAGCGCGTCTATGCGGCCGCGCCCGCGCATTTCGTTCAGGGGAAGAAGCGCGTCTACGACGGACCGAAGAAGGTTCACGTCCTTCGTCGCGGCGACATCGAACAGCCGCGGGCGGAGGCGGGGCCGGGGGCCTTGGCGGCGATCGGCGGATTGCCGGGGCGGTTTCAATTGGACGCGTCCAAGGGCGAGTCGGCGCGGCGCGCGGCGCTGGCGGACTGGCTGGCGGCGAAGGATAACCCACTGACCTGGCGCAGCGTTGTCAACCGCGTCTGGCATCATCACTTCGGGCGTGGGATCTGCGACACGCCGAACGACTTTGGACGCATGGGCAGTGAGCCGTCACACCCGGAATTGCTGGACTGGCTGGCGGTCTGGTTCCGCGATGAGGCCAAGGGATCCCTCAAGGCGCTGCATCGGTTGATCCTGACAAGTGAAACGTATCGGCAGTCGTCGATGCCGGCGGAGGCGGCGGATCTGGAGAATCGCTGGCTGGCCCGGATGAACCGGCGGCGGCTGGACGCCGAGCAGTTCCGCGACGCCGTGCGGATGGTGTCAGGGCGTCTGGACGCGCGGATGGGCGGGCCGGGCGTGGAGCAGTTCTCGAAGAAGAAGGGGCCGCAGGTGTCGCCGGTTCTGGACTACGGGGCGTTCGATTGGGACGGGCCGGGGGCAACGCGGCGGTCTGTGTATCGGATCGTGTGGCGCGGGATCTCGGATCCCTTCATGGAAGCCTTGGATTTTCCAGACCTGGGATTGCTGGCGCCAACGCGGGGGAACTCCGTATCGTCGCTGCAGTCGTTGGCGATGTTCAACAATGACTTCGTGCTGCATCACAGCCAGCGGATGGCGGAGCGGATTGAGGAACTCTGCAGCAGTCGACGCTCGTCGAGGCTAAACAGGGCGGAGGCGGATGACGAGGCTCTGGCCGCAAAGGGGAAGTGGTCGGAAGCGGCGCGGTCGGAAGCGCTGCAAGGCGGCGTCAAGCCGCCGCAGTCCATGGCGCTTCGCGCGGCGTCAGAGTCGGAGGAAGGCGAGGGGGGCGCATTCGGGCGGATGGACGTTCGTGTTGCGGTGAACCTGGTCTTTCAGCGGGAGCCGACGAACGACGAGTTGACGGCATTGACCGCGTATGCGGAAAAGCACGGTCTGGCCGCGTTGTGCCGGACCTTGCTGAACAGCAATGAATTCTTGTTTGTGGATTAGACCGGATGCCAAGAGTCCTTGCACAAATCGAATTGAGGAATGTCCCGGTTGGGACTTGCTCGCTGCGCTCGATTGGGGTTGGAGGCCGGTCCAAATTCCCCGTGGCGGCGTTGCTCGTCAGTCATGGAGCCAGCTCCAATCCTTCCTCGCGCCTGGCCACGAGAAGTCTTGCCTCGGCCGATTCACGCAAGGATTCATGGCAATCGGTCCAGCGCGGCAGTTGAAATCAAACGATGAACATTGAAGACAACGCCCGCAAACTCGTCTCGTTCGCATCTTCCGTCGCGAATGGCGCGCGAGAGGAGCTTTGTCAGGCTTTTCCGCGACTCCGGACGGCGTCCCGATTTGGGCAATGGGATTTCTTTGCCACGACGCTCCTCGTATGGACCGCCTGTTCGCGAATTGTAATCGATGTGGAAGAATCGCAGCGCGCCGCGGTGGAATCGATTGTCTTGAAGGATGTGGAAGGCTGGAACAGCAATGGAGTTTCTGCGATGGAGGACCTGACGCAGTTCGTCGTCAGGATGTCGGAGGGTGAAACGGACGTTGCCCGGAAGCAGACCCTGACGCCATTGCTCGGCGGCATGTGGGTGGTCTGGAATCTGACGGAGAAACAACCCGGCGAAGACGACGCCGGGCTCGTTTCTGCGATTGGTGAACTTTTTGTCGCCAAGTTTGGAGCTTATTGGCGGGTTGCGATGTGACGAACGCGGACGAATCCATGAACTGCTCCCGCCGCAACTTCCTCTTCGAGATCGGCGGCGGTCTTGGCGGCGTGGCCATGGCGCAGATGCTGGCGCGGGACGCGTTTGCGGGCGGCCCTTACGTCCCCAGGCCCGAATTCAACGGCGGGGTGCATCATCCGGCGAAGGTGAAGCGGATCATCCAGTTGTTCATGACGGGCGGGGCGAGCCCGATGGACACCTTCGACTACAAGCCGGAGTTGGAAAAGAAGCACGGGCAGAAGTTGGGTCCGAAGGAGAAGCCCGAAGGGTTCACCGCGATGCCGGGGGCGTTGTTGAAGAGTCCGTTTGAATTCAAGCGGCGCGGGCAAAGCGGTCGCTGGGTGAGCAGCGTGTTTCCGCATCAGGCGGAACTGGTCGATGACATGACCTTCTTGATGGCGATGGCGTCGAAGACGAACGTCCACGGTCCCGGCACCTACATGATGAACACGGGTTACGTGCTGCCGGGCTTTCCCTGCATGGGCGCGTGGATCTCCTACGCGCTGGGCAACCTGACGGATGACCTGCCGACCTTCGTCGTGCTGCCGGATGCCAAGGGGCTGCCCCACAACCAGCGCGGTCCGTTCTCGGCGGGTTTCCTGCCGGCCGTGCACCAGGGGACGGTCATCGACGCGGCGGCCCCGAATCCCATCCCTGACCTGTTTGCGAAGGACAAATACAAATTTGCGACGCGCGAGGCGGATCGCGCGGGGCTGGCGTTGTTGGAGAAGTTGAATCGCGCGCATGCGAAGGAGCGTTCCGAGGATTCACGGTTGGCGGCGCGGATCCAGTCCTACGAGCTGGCGGCGAAGATGCAGCTTTCTGCTCCTGCGGCGTTCGATCTGTCCAAGGAATCGGCGGTCACCCGCAAGGCCTATGGCATGGACGACGGGATGACAGAGGACTTTGGACGTCGGTGTCTGCTCGCGCGACGGCTGGCGGAGCGGGGGACGCGCTTTGTGCAGGTCTGGAGCGGGCCTTCGGGCGCGACGGGAAATTGGGACAACCATGGCAGCATTTCGAAGGAGTTGCCGCCGATCGCCAAGTCGGTCGACAAACCGATTGCCGGCCTGCTGCGTGACCTGAAGGCGCGGGGATTGTTTGAGGACACGCTGTTGATCTGGACGACAGAGTTCGGTCGCACGCCCTTTGCGCAAAGCAAGGACGGACGCGATCACAACGGCGGCTCCTTCGTGAGCTGGATGGCCGGAGCCGGAGTCAGGCCGGGCGTGGCCTACGGGCGCAGCGACGATTGGGGCTACAAGGCGGCCGAGGGGAAGATGTATTGCTACGATTTTCACGCGACGATCCTCCACTTGCTGGGCATCGATCACGAACGGCTCACCTTCCGCCAGAACGGATTGGACCGACGGTTGACCGATGTCCATGGGCGGGTGGTGAAGGAGGTTCTGGCGTAGCGGAGGCGCGGCGCCGGGCGCGCCCGGTGTTTGGAGTTCCGCCTTCAGGCGGATTGGCGGGCAGGTTGGCCCGGCGTCTGCTTGAGGGGGGCTGGAATGACATACAGCAGTTCAAAGCACATCGGGCGAGGCCGGTCGCTTCCTGCACAGTTCGTCTTGGCCAAGGGGGGGCAATCATGAATCAGCCGCTGGATAGCCGCCAATTACGCGCATTCAAGGCGCTTGCCGAGCGAAAGAGCTTTACTGTAGCCGCCAAGGATCTGTTTCTTTCGCAGTCCGCCGTGAGTCATTCGATGAAGGCCTTGGAGCAGGAGGTGGGCTGTCGACTTTTTGACAGGGTGGGCAAAAAGGTGTTCCTCACCCAGGCGGGCGAGCAATTGTTGGTCTACGCCGAGAAGATTCTTGCGGACATGGACGCTGCTCGCGCCTCGCTCAAACATCTGGGCGAATGGGGCAGTTCACGATTGCGCGTCGGCGCGAGCACAATGGCCTGCCAGTATCTCCTTCCGGAGGCATTGCGGGAGTTCAAAAAGAGTTTTCCGAAGTGCGCGATCACCATTGAACCGGGCGACACGCCGGAGTTGATCGACCTTTTGCATGAGAACCGGATCGATCTGGGGATCGCACTCGAACCCCGCAACGAGGCGCAGATCGAGTTCGATCCCTTTTTCTCCGACGAGCTGGCGTTCCTGGTGGATGCCGGACATCCGTGGGCCGGCAAGGGGAGGGTGGCGAAGGAGGATCTCCCGCGGCAGAGCTACATCCTTTACAGCAAGGCAAGCTACACCTACCGGCTGGTGGAGGATCACTTTCGGCGGGAGAACATGGAACTGAAGTCGGTGATCGAGCTGGGGAGCATGGAGGCGATCAAGGAACTGGCGAAACTCGGATTGGGAGTGGGTGTGGCGGCCCCGTGGATTGCGCGTCAGGAGATCGCGGAAGGATCGCTGTCCTGTTTTCCGATCGGCCGCCGCAAGCTGCGTCGAAGCTGGGGCTGCTTCTATCTGCGCGGCCGGGCCTTGAACCTGGCCGAGGAAACCTTCATCACGCTCTGTCGCAGCGCCTCCATGGAAGTCGCCAAGAACATGGAAGCCGGTATGGCGGCGTGAGCGCCCGGTTTGCCGTCCGCGCTTCCCAACTGCCTGCCAAATGTCCGGGTTGTTGACAAGATTTGGTCAGTCGATTACACCCCGGCGCATGAAGAAACTCTATTCCATGTTGGTCGCCACGATTGTCGGCGGTGTGTTGTTGTCGCCGGTTGGCGAGGCCCGGGCGGCGGAAGAATCCTTCAAGGTCAGCGAGTTCTCCTTCAAGACGCCGAAGGGCTGGAAGAAGGAGCAACCGAAGTCGTCCATGCGCAAGGCGCAGTTGAGCGCGCCGGGCAAGGATGGGGCGAAGGACGCCGAGGTCACCTTCTTTTATTTTGGACCAAGTTCCGGCGGCGGGGTGCAGGCGAACGTGAGTCGCTGGTTCGGCCAGTTCAAGGACCGCACGAATGAGAAGGCGGAGGAGAAGACGGTGGGCGGCGTCAAGGTCACCTACGTCACCACCGACGGCACGTTCATGAGCGGGCCTCCGTTCGGCGGACCGAAGACCCCGGTTCCCAACTCCTCCTTGCTGGGCGCAATCGTCGAAGGCAAGAACGGGAGCGTGTTCGTGAAAATGACGGGCCCCTCCGCGACGGTCAAAGGCTCCGACGCCGGTTTCCGCGGAATGATCGAAGGCGCGTTGAAGTAAGCGGGCGACCGAAGAGATGGAATTGTTGCAGCCGCGGGCGGGGCTTCCTGTCCGCGGCTGTTGCTGTTTTGGCGGCGGGGGGGGGAGCGTCAAATGCGAAGGGGATCCGGATGCCGGAAACTGCCAATTGGATTTCGTGTTTCGCTATTCGAATTTCCCGCCGAAGGCGGGTGGTGCCGGTGGCCGGGCTCGAACCGGCACGACTTTTTACGGTCGCGGGATTTTAAGTCCCGTGTGTCTGCCAATTTCACCACACCGGCTTGTTGATTATAAACGACTTACAACCAAAATAAGCTGACCATATTGCGTTTGTGCTACGGGTTGTGCTACAACCGACAGCATGAAACGTAGCGCAACGCCGGGCAATGGCGTCAGTCAGGTTTCGGATGGCAAGTCGCCAAATCATACGCGGGCAACTTACCAAAAGGTTTTGGACGGGCGCAAGCGGCCAATCCGGGGGCTCTGGCGGCGCGGCAATCGCTTCTACGGCCAGCTGCGCCTGACCGATCCGGTCACCGGAGCCAAAGTCCCGCGGCGCATACCGCTGGGCGACGAGGAGAATCCCGTCACCAACATCACCGAAGCCAAAGCTGCCTTAGCCGCGCTGATTACAGACCGGGACCGGGAAGATGTGAAGGTTCGGCCGCGGGCGCCGCGATTCACCGACTACGCCGCGCAATACCTGGAAAGGGCAAAGGGAACCAAGCGGGATACCTCGCTCTACAAGGAGCGAATCATGCTCAACCGCTGGGGCGAGCATTTTGGCGACAAACGGCTCCGGGACATCCGCAAGCGAGATGTAATGGCCTTCCGGGAGAAAATGATTGGGGAGGGGCTCAGCCCCAACACGGTCAACAAATACCAGTTCGCGCTCTCCAATGTGTTCAAACTGGCGATCGCCGATGAGATTGTTGACGACTCGCCGACCCGCAACATCCCGCCGCTCAAATTCGACACCAAGCGACGGGAACTCATCACCGCGGAGCAGATAGACAAGGTTTGCAAGGAGGCGCGCAAGCATTCCAAGAATGGCGAATTGTTCGGTGACTACGTGCGACTGCTGGCCTTTTCGGGAGCGCGCCGCAACGAAGGGCTGGCGCTCAAATGGTTGGACGTGGATTTCGAGCGGGGACAGCTTCACATCGGGAGCCAAGGCGACGCCAAGAACCGCCTGCCGCGGACCGTGGACATGACTGCGCGACTCAAGACGCACCTCGAGGGGATGTTCAAACGGCGGCAACCTGATTCGGAATTCCTGTTTCCATCGCCGCAACGAGGCAACGCCGACCGCAGCACAAAGACCTTTCGCGAAACGTTGGAGATCGCCAGGAAGCATTCGGGCGTGGATCTA
>JAYPGD010000003.1:28642-33803 GCA_038126655.1 Verrucomicrobiales bacterium | reverse complement strand
GTCTTGATGAACTGGTAGAATTCGGCGGCCTCGGGGGAGAGGTTGTAGGCGGCGGCGTAGATCTCGGTGGCCTTGGCGTCGGCCTCGCCGCGGATCTCCTCGACCTTCTTGTAGGCCTCGGATTCGATCTCGAGCAGGTCCTTCTCCTTTTTGCCGATGATCTTGGCGGCCTCTCCGGCGCCCTCGGAGCGGAAGCGCTCGGCGATCTGCTGGCGTTCGCTGATCATGCGCTCGTAGATGCGCTGGCGGACGCTCTCGTTGTAGTTGATGCGCTTGAAGCGCACGTCGAGCAGTTCGATGCCGAAGTCCAGCAACTTGGGCGCGGCCTTCTCGAAGATCTCCTGCTCGATGACGCCGCGGCCGTCGTGGATGGGGTAGAGCACGCCGATGGCGCCCAGCGCGCTGGCGTCGACCAGCGATTCGTCGCGTTCGGGTTTACGGTCCTTGGTGGTGCGGATGACCTCGATGAGTTCGTGTTTGGCGATGGCGTTGCGGGTCTCGCTTCCGAGGATGTCGTTCAAGCGCGAGCGGGCGCTGCGTTCGTCCCGCTTGTGTTTTTTGTTTTGTTTTGGGTCGTTGTTGCGCCTGCTGCCGTAGGTGTCGACGATGTTTTTGGTCTTGTCCTTGTTGGGCATCTCGTTGGGGCGGCCGTCCCATTCGAGGAAGCGTTTTTCCAGGCTGTTGACGGTCTGGATGAAGGGCGTCTTGAAGTGGAGGCCGGCTTCGAGGACGGGATCGCCGACGGGCTTGCCGAACTGGGTGATGATGACCTGCTCGGTCTCCTGCACGGTGTAGGCCGCGCTGAACGCGAGAATGATCGCGGCGAGAACCGCGCCGACGACAACACATCCGCGGGCGGGACTCATCGACGGCTTCCTTTCTCGTCGGCGTTCAACTGCAACAGCGGGAGGATCTGCTTCGCCTCCTCGTCGATGACGATCTTGCGGCCGAGCTTAGGCACGATCTTTTTCATGGTTTCGAGGTAGATGCGTTGGCGGGTGACTTCGGAGGCCTTCAGGTATTCGGTCAGCATCGCGTTGAACTTGGCGACATCGCCCTCGGCCTCATTGACGCGCTTCAGGGCATAGCCCTCGGCCGCCTGAATCTTCTGCTCGGCTTCGCCGCGCGCCTTGGGGACTTCCTTGTTGTATTCGCCGTTGGCGACATTGATCAGTTTCTCGCGCTCCTGCTGGGCCTGGTTGACCTCGTTGAACGAGGGCTGCACTGGCGGCGGCGGATTGACGTTCTTCAATTGGACCTGGTCGATGCTGAGGCCGAGTTCGTATTGGTTGACCTTCTCCTGGAGGCGGTTCAAGGCCTCGGATTCGATGTCCTGGCGGCCGATGGTGATGACTTCATCCACGGTGCGGTCGCCGACGACGGTGCGCATGACCGACTCGGAAACGTCGCGCAGGGTGTCGTCGGGGTTGTGCACCTTGAAGAGGTAGGCGCGCGGGTCGTCGATGCGGTATTGGACGATCCACTCCACCGTGGCGGTGTTCAGGTCGCCGGTGACCATGCTCTTCTCCTGTCCCTGCTCGTCCTTCGAGGGGTTGTACTGGTAGGGATTGGTTCCACCCGGGGTGCCAAAGCCGAATTCCTGTTTCAACTGTCGTTTGACCGGAACGATGAAGACCTTGTCGATGCCGAAGGGCAGCTTGAACCGGAGGCCCGGATCGACGGTCTTGGAATATCGGCCGAAGCGCAGCACGACGCCTTGCGACTCGGCCTGCACGGTGTAGATCATCGAGAACAGTCCGATCGCGACCAGCGCCACGGCGATGCCGATCAGGATCTTGCGCAGCGGGCCTCGCAGTTCGTCAAAACTCTCGGGAACGTGGATTTCGATTCGTTGTCCCATGGGGGGAGGAAGCTGGCAGAGAAGCGCGGCGGGGTCAAACAGGGACTGCGGGGGGCAGAGCTGACGCGGAATGAAATCTGTAGAGCTCCTCATCCCGATTGCAATCACACCCGGTTGTCCCTGCGCGCTCCGGCTGGCATTGCAACTTGGCGCAACCGGAGGCATGCTCCCCGGAACGACTGATGTCTGACTGTTTGGTGTCATGAGCGAACAAAGACTGCCGCGCATTGCAGTGACGATGGGCGACCCGGCCGGGGTCGGGCCGGAGATTTGTCTGCGACTGCTGGACAATGTGTTGGTTCGCGAGGCCTGCGTTCCCATCGTATTCGGTGATTCAGCGATCTTGAAACGCGTCGCCGCGGTCTGCGGACTGCCCGGACCGCGTCGGATCGTGCCGCATGGGGATTGGGCCCAATTGGGGGACGGCCCGGCGGAGTCGGCGGTGTTCGATATTCCGGTGGAGGGGCTGGACGCAGTCGAGGCGGGCGTGGTGACCGCCGCCACGGGACGGGCGGGTTACGCCTATGTCACCGAGGCGATCCGCGCAGCCATGGCGGAGGAGGTGGACGCGATCTGCACGGCTCCCCTGAACAAGGAGGCCCTGCGCGATGCCGGTGTTCCCTTTCCGGGGCACACGGAGATCCTGGCTGCGCAGACCGGCGCGGCGCGGGCGGGCATGATGTTGACCTCGGATGAAATCACCTGCGCGTTTGTCACCACGCACGTCGGCTATCATGAAGTGCCCGGCTTGCTGACGGTCGAACGCATCCTGGACACGATCGAATTGGCGGGGGCGGCGATGACGCGTCTGCGGGGGCGAGCGCCAAAGCTGATCGCCTGCGCCTTGAATCCCCATGCGGGGGAGGGCGGTTTGTTCGGGAACCGCGAGGAGGAGGAGATCATTGCGCCGGCGCTCGAGCGCGCGCGGAAGGAAGGCGTGGACATCGAGGGGCCGTTGCCCCCGGACACGGCGTTTCTTCCCTGGCGCAGGGAGACGACCGACTGCTTCATCTGCATGTATCACGATCAGGGGCATATTCCGTTGAAAGCGCTCGCCTTCGACCGCGCGATCAATGTCACGCTCGGGCTTCCGATCGTGCGCACCTCCGTGGACCATGGCACCGCCTGCGACATCGCCTGGCAGGGGAAGGCGAATCCGCGCAGTTTGTACGAAGCGGTGAACCTGGCCGCGAAGTTGGCGGGTTAAGGTCGTGCCCGGGTCCTTCGAGGTGAAAAGAGCGTGCGCCATACGAGGGCAAGAGGGACTCTCTTCCCATTGTCGCGGATCTGTTCAGCATTCCGGCGGGACGCCGCTTGAATCCGCGGCCGGGAGGCCCGCGCCACGATCGGCGGGTCATTCACGTCGTTGATTTGGAATCAGTCGCGTGGATCACCTCACCGCCATCGTTGTCGTCTGCTTCTCCGTTGCGCTGATCGGCGTTTCGAAGGCGGGTTTCGGCGGCGGTTTGGGGATGCTGTCCACGCCGATCAGCGTATTGGCGTTAACCTCGATGGGGCATTCGCCGGAGTTCGCCCTGGGGTTTCTCCTGCCGCTCTTGATTGTCGGCGACGCCTTTTCGGCGTTGCACTATCGCGGCAGGTGGGAGATGGAGAACCTGAAGGTCCTGCTTCCGGGCATCGTCGTGGGCGTGTTGCTCGGTTCGCAGTTGATCGGGCGTTTCTCACCGCGGCAGTTGAACCTGGTCATCGGATCGTTGGCGGCGGGGTTCGTTGTGTTTCAGTTCGTGAAGGAGGCGATCCTGAAATTGGAAGGGACGTTGAAGCCGGGACTGGGCAATGGGACGTTGTTCGGGTTTGCCGCCGGCGTGACCTCGTCTTTCGCGCATGGGGCGGGGCCGGTGATGAGCATGTACCTGATCCCGCAGAAGATGCCGAAGGAGGTTCACGTGGCGACGCGGGTGTTGATCTTCACCTGCGTCAACTGGATCAAGGCCCCGTTCTTTGTGGCGGCCGGGGTGATCAATCCGACGACCCTGCTTGCGAGCGTGAAGTTTGTCGCGCTGGTGCCGGTGGGCGTGGCGGTCGGAGTGTGGTTGAATCGGCGGTTTTCGGAGGAGGGCTTCATGAAGGCGGTCTACGCGCTGACCTTCCTGGCCGGGTTGCAGTTGATCTTCGACTTCAAACCGACGGATTGGTTCCGGTGATTGGTGGGGCGAAGCTCCCGCTCACATGAGCCGGACGTTGGAATTTGCCTGCCAGCTTCCGGGATTGTCGCAGGCCCGGCTCAGGAGATTCGCCCCACCGCGTTGCCGTGCAGGCAACTCATGTAAGTCTCGCGGCGGGACGCCGCTTGAACCCGCAGCCGGGACGGTTGCGCTGCGGCCTAGGATATCGACGGCAGGCTTGCGGCGGCGATGGCCTGGCCGTGGCGCTTTTCCTTCTCGTCCGGCACGTGGTAGCCGATCTTTTCATTGAGGTCCGGGAACTCCGTTTTCAACACATCGCGCGCGCCGTCCATGATGATCTGTCCGCCTTCGCCGGTGGTGACGCGGCCGAGGATCAGCACGGTCTTGAAATCGTAGAAGTCCGAATAGTGCGCGAGGGTATAGCCGAGGTAGGTCCCGATGGTCTGGTAAATCTTGCGCGCGCGGTCATCGCCCTCGGCCATCAGGGCCTGGACCTGTTTCAGTTGGTCCGGCAGCGGCATCTCGGCGGGGACGTCGATGCCGGCGCGGGGGATCAGTTTGCCGACGGCCTGTTGGCTGAAGTATTGCACGCCGCAGCCAAAGTCGCCGGACCATTCATCGACGGCGGCCCCGGTGTTGTGATCGACCGGGGCGAAGGCGAGTTCGTTGAGCCAGGTTGTGATGGCTCCTTCGGGCGTCACGTAGCCGACGGCCTCGCTTGAGCCCATGGCGATGCCGAGCACTCCGTTGTCGTTGATGGCCATCGAACCGGCGAGCGCGGTGACCTCGCCATCGTTTGCCACGTCGAAGGGGATGCCGGCCCAGGCTTCCCGGAGCTCCGGGAAGATGTTGCGCACGCGGGTCTTGAACAGGTCCTCCGGCACGCCGCGGAACAGGGACGCGATGCGGATCTGATTATTGACGATCACGCCGGCCGAACTGCCGCCAATGGCGTCCACCCGCGGCAATTTCTCCGCCGCGCTCTTGAGGCAGGCCATGATCTCATTGAAATGCCATTGGGGATCGGTCTGCGGGCGCGGGTCCCATTCGACCTATTCGCTGAAGAGAACCTCGCCGTCCTGCACGGCGGCGACCAGGTCGGCGGCATGGGCGGGCGTCATGCGACGATGCTGGCCGAGCGTGGTGCGAAGGT
>JAYPGD010000003.1:0-28632 GCA_038126655.1 Verrucomicrobiales bacterium | reverse complement strand
CTGCACGGCGGCGACCTTGCGATCGCTGGCGCCGAGATCGAAGCCGATGCGGCAGCCGTCGAGATGCCGGCCCAGCGGCGCGACGGCTGACTTCTCGGCCGGGAGTTCGTCGTCGGCGACCCGCACGATCTCGAAGGGCTTGCCGTAAACCTTGTCGCCCATGATGTCGGCGTCGAATTGTCCCGTGGCGGCGGTTCGATAATGCGCCTGCAATCCCGCGACGAGTTTCTCTGAACCGGCGATGTGGATGCGCCAGGCTCCGCGGGACCAGAGGAGGAACTTGATCAAGCGTTCCAGATGCGCGGCGTTGGCGGCCTCGTTCGCGGCGTCCCCTTCGGGCAGGGCTTCGGTGGCAAAGCGGAAAATGGATCCATCGGCCTGTTCGAGCGCGATGCCGACCGGTTTGGCGGCGTCGTTGGCCGCGCAGGCGGCGGCGTGGGCGCGATTGCAGAGGACGGCGGGGCGGAAACCGGGGTCGAGGACGGGGACGATTTTGGGCGCTGACATGTCGGGGAATGATTGCGGCTTTTGACGCGGGAAAATAGCGGTTTACGCGTCGCGGCCAAGCGGAAAGAGGGAGGGAAGATCTGGGTGGAGGTCAGACCTGCTTCAGTTTCAAGGGAAGGACCTTCGCAATATGTCTGTGGTCCGGTCTCTTTGCGGCAGTGAGAGATCGCATTTGGGAGCCAATGAGGCGATCGAGCAGTCAACGAGGGGACGGATGGCGAGTCCTCAAGATGTTTCCGCCTGCTTCAGCTTGGCAGCAATTTCTCCCAGCGCCGTTCCATAGACCAAAAAGTGTAACGTTCTGGTTTGATGTTCAAATGTTTTTATGCGGACTCAGGCTTGGATATTCCGGGTATGGATTCTAACGTCACGCGCATGTCAGATGCCGAGAGTTCAACGGGGACGCGCCAGGATGGGCGTCAGGCGGACGAGTTGCGTCCGATCAAGTTCACCAATCACATTGCGCCGCACGCGACGGGGTCGACCCTGATCGAATGGGGCGATACGCGCGTGATCTGCGCCGCGACGGTGGATGAGGATGTGCCGCGCTGGATGAAGGCGCAGGGCGTCGAGGGCGGTTGGGCGACGGCTGAGTATTCGATGCTCCCGTATTCCACCTTGGGCCGGAAGCCCCGCGACATTTCCCGGGGCAAGATCGACGGACGTTCGCAGGAGATCCAGCGGTTGATCGGTCGGTCCATGCGGTCGGCCATCGATCTGAAAAAGTTCGGCTCCCGGACGGTCTGGATCGATTGCGATGTCCTTCAAGCCGACGGAGGGACGCGGACGGCTTCGATCACCGGCGGTTTTGTCGCCTTGAGTCTGGCGGTGAACAGGTTGATCGCGGAGGGGAAGCTCAAGGAATCGCCGATCGTCAATTCCATTGCCGCGGTCAGTGTGGGCGTGGTGGAAGGCCGGGCATTGCTGGACCTCTGCTATGTCGAGGACGCGGCCGCCGAGGTCGACATGAACCTGGTCATGACCGGCGCGGGCGAATACATCGAACTCCAGGGCACGGGGGAGGAGGCGACCTTCAGTCCGGCGCAACTGGAGGCCATGCTGGGCCTGGGCAAGACCGGGGTCGGGCGACTGCTGGAGTTGCAGCAGTCGGCCATCGCGGCCGGAGATCAGGGCTGAGTCGCGAAAGTCGGCCATGGAGAATCCGACCAAGCTGTATCTTGTCCGCCACGGCGAGGTGGAGGAGAAGTATCACCGGATTTATGGCGGGCGGATCGACATGGATCTGTCAGACCTTGGCCGTCGGCAGGCCGAGGCTTTGGGGAGTTTCTTCCGATCGCACCGGCCCGACGCGATCTATTGCAGCTCGATGAAGCGCGCGTTGCGGACATTGGAGCCGATTCGCAATGGGGGGGCGGTGGAGCCGGTGATTCTCGACGACCTCAGGGAGATCGATTTTGGTGAATGGACGGGGCTGGAATGGGATGAGGTTGCCCGACGTCACAACGCCGAGGTGTTTGACTGGTTGACCCTGCTGGACAGCGGCGCGGTGGCCGGCGCGGAATCCACGTCGGCCCTGCGCGCGCGTTTGGAGCCCTGTCTGAAGCGGATCGTAGAGACTCATGAGCGGCAATCGGTGGCGATCGTCTGCCATGGCGCGGTCATTCGGTCCCTTCTTTCCATATTGCTGGATCTGCCTTTGGACCGGCTTGGGGCGGTGGATGTTTCCTACGCCAGCGTGACGCAGGTGGACTGGAGCCCCAAACTGTCGGTCGCCCGCTACATCAATCACACCCCTTGGGAATTCCCGTCATGAGCGCAGCACCCCTGAGACAGATATCGATCACAACCTCGCCCGAAGCCGAAGAGGCCGTGGTGGAATTATTGCAACGCCGTTTCAACTCGCCGCCGGCGTCGTTGTATGACCGGGTCCTGGACGAGACGGTCGTCAGCGTGTACCTGCGGGAAGGGGAGGAGTGGAAGCCTTCCCATCGCTCGGCATTGAAGCGGGATCTTGCCTTTCTTGAGGAGTGCGGCTTGGACGTCGGGCCGGGCACAGTGAGGGTGATCAAGGTGCCTCATGAGAATTGGGCGGAATCCTGGAAAAAGCACTTCAAGCCGCTGGAAATCGGTTCCCGACTGTTGATCAAGCCCAGCTGGAGTCGGAAGAAGCCGAAAGCCGGGCAGGCCTTGGTCGTGCTGGACCCGGGACTGAGCTTCGGCACGGGACGACATGCGACCACTTCGTTCTGCCTGAATGCGCTGGTCGAGGCGCGGGAAGAATCCCGGGAGCAGTCGTTTCTCGATATCGGCTGCGGTTCGGGAATCCTTTCGATCTGCGCCGCCAAGATCGGCTACCGGCCGGTTGATGCCTTTGATGTCGATCCGGAGGCGGTGAGGGTCTGCTGCGGCAATGCGGAATCGAACGACGTCTCGGGACTGGTCGATGTGCGGGAGCAGGACTTGGAGACGGCGTCGGCCGCGAGCCGGCGCAAGTATCATGTGGTCTGCGCCAACCTGATGTATGATCTTCTGCTGGCGGAACGGGAACGGATCGTCGGGCGCGTCCGCGCCGGGGGAATTCTGGCCTTGGCGGGAATCCTGACCGAACGGTATGCGGAGGTGCGCGATCATTATCAGGCCGTCGGATTGACCGAGGTCTCGACGCTGGTCGACGGGGAGTGGCAATCCGGAGCATTCCGGAAATAGAGCTGTCCCATGCGGATAGGAGGGAGAATATTGAATCCTTAAAGATAACGTTAAAGTTTTTCATTAATCTTATTTTTATAGTGATTATTTTAAAAAATAGATCATTATTCGAGTTTCTCGAATCGATGAATTGCGTTAACTTGACAAGGCGGCGCCCTTGAGGTTAACTCCGAGGGTCCTTCCGAGGACCTATCCAACCACTAAAACAGATGGTTTCGTCGACAAAAGAGAGGCGCAGTTCCCCGGCAGCGGAAGGCGTCTCTTCGGCGGATCCTCTTCAACGGCTGCCAGCGAAAGCGAAAGGAAACAGACCATGGTGAAAAACAGCGACGCGATGTCGGAAGCCGTTCTCGATTCCCAACACCCCTTCCAGCAGGTTGACAGTCTGCCCCAGAAACAGCAGAAGCATCGGTATGAACGACGGAAGGTGAGGCAGTTCCTGCACAATGGTGAATGGGCGGAGACGGATGACGCCGAGTCGCCGCCGCGGTAGCCAAAGATTCCGAATCGATTTCAAGCCGCCCGAAAGGGCGGCTTTTTTTGTGGGAGTGCGGAGCGGCCTGTCGCGGCCGGTTGGTCGTATCAGGACCTTCCCGATCGGAGCAGGGGGCGCGCGATCAGGGTGATCAGGAACAGTCCCACGCAGGTCATGACGATGGCCGGGCCGCAGGGGGAGGAGAGGTGGTAGGCGAGCGCGACGCCGCAGAGGCCGCTGACGACCGCGATGACGAGGCTGAGGACGATCTGCTGACGCAGATTGAGGCTGATGTTGCGGGCGGAAGCGGCGGGGATGACCAGCATGGGGGTCACCAGGAGGATGCCGACCAGGCGCACGCTTACGGCGACCGTCAGCGTCAAGGCAAACACGAACAGATAGTTGAGCCGACGGACATTGACGCCGCAGACGTGGGCCATGTCCTCTTGGGCGCTGATCAGTGTGAGCGGGCTCAGCCGGGTGAAGACGAAGAATCCCACGGACAGGAACAGGATTCCGGCGATGGCGACATCCTGTTCGCCCACGGCGAGGATGTCACCAAACAGAATTCGGTGAATATCGCCCCGGAAATCGCCCTGCAACCGTGCGAGCAGGATCATGCCGAGCGAGATGGAGCCCGACAGCAGCAGCGCCATGATGGTGTCGGTGGCGAGTTCGGTTATTTCCTTCAGCCATAGCAACGCCGCGGCCACGGCGAAGCTGAAGACGATCACGGTGGGCGTGGGGTTGGCGAGGCCGAAGAAGATGCCCAGGGCCACGCCGCCGATTGCGCCGTGGGCGATGGTTTCACCGAAGAAGGACATGCGCCGCGAGGTCACGAACACGCCGAGCAGCGCGCAGAGCGGACAAAGAAACAGGGCGACCAGAAACGCCCGGACCATGAACGCTTCAGTGAGCATGGTGGTGGTGATGGTAGGGGGAGACGCCGATGCCGTAGGCCTCTTTCAACGACTCGGCATTCATGACTTCCTCGGGTGTCCCATGACAGCAGATGTTGCCGTTCAGCGCGTAGACATGATGCGCGTGCTTGTAGACCATGGAAAGGTCATGGGAGACGAGCACGACGCTCATCTTGTGGCGGCGGTGGACTTCGCCGATGAGTTCGTAGAAGGTCTGTTCGCCCGGGGTGTCCACGCCGGCGGTGGGCTCATCCAGGAGGAGGAGTTCGGGTTCGCGCAGCAGGCTGAAGGCGATCAGGACGCGCTGCAGTTGGCCGCCGGAGAGTCGGGCCACCGGGCGGTCCATCAACGATTCGCAGCCGAGTTCGGCCATGGCGGCCATGAGGCGGTCGTCGAGGGCCTTTCGCTTCATCCAGAACCAGTGACGGGTGGCCTGGAGCCGCAGGGCCAGGAATTCGCGGACATTGAGGATGAAGTCGCGGTCCAACTGCAGTTTCTGCGGCACGTAGCCGATGCGGGGCAGGGCCTGCTTCAGAGGGAGGCCGCCGAACAGGCGGATTTCGCCGGAGTCCGCCTCCTGGAGTCCGAGCAGGCAGCGGAGAAGGGTGGTCTTGCCGGAGCCGTTGGGGCCGATCAGCGCGACGACCTTCTCCGCGGGCAGTTTCATGGAGACATTGCGCAGGATGGGGAGGCCGTTGAAAGCGAGGTTGAGACCGATGGTCTCGGCCACGCAGGGCGGTTCGTTCTGGGGGGCGGCGTCGGCCATCTACTTCAGCCGTTCCTTGAGGACGGCGACGTTGTTGCGCATGGCGGTTTCATAGGCCGAACGCTCAAATGGGCCGGTCTCCAGCGGATCCAGTTCCGCGATCGGAATCCCGAGGTCTTCGGAAATGCGGCGGGCCAGCTTGGCGGAGAACTGGGGCTCTGTGAACAGGACGCGCGCCTTGGTCTCGCGGATGGTCTCGTAGAGCTGTTTCTGCTGCTTTGGCGAAGGGCTGACATCCGGCGTCTGCTCGACCACGGCGGCCAGCTTCAGGCCGTAGCGGCGGATGAAGTAGGGGAAGGCGTTGTGAAACGTGACGAAAGGCGCCTCGCCGGCGTTTTTCAGGTCTTCGGCAATCTCTGAATCCAGGGCCTTGAGGCGCGCAATGAAGGTTTCCGCGTTGGCGGCGTAGCCGTCCGCGTTCCCGGGATCGGCTTGCTGCAGGGCCTCCCGGATGACGTTCACCGCATCGATGGCGAGAATGGGATCGAGCCAGACATGCGGGTCGTGGGTTCCGTGGTCATGATGATGGCCGTGATCGTGTCCGTGGTCATGATTGTGCGCGTCGTGAACACATTCAATCAGTTGGTCGGACATGCCGGAGGACATCACCACGATGTCGGGGCGGTGCTTGGAGGAAAGGTTCCTGATGGAGCGGGACAGCCAGTCGTCAAGGCCGAGTCCGTTCATGATGACCAACTGGGCGGCGCTGAGTCGTTGCCCGTCCCGCGCGGTGAAGCTGTAACCGTGCGGACCGGAGCCGGGGGGGAGCAGATTCTCGACTTCCGCCAGATCGCCGGCGACGTTGGCAGTGAAGCAGTAGACCGGAAAAAAGGTGGTGACCACCTTGAGTTTGCCGTCCCGCGGGGCGGGCGTCGCCGGTTCGCGCCGACAGCCCGTCATCGCGACCAAGGCGGCCAGCAACAGGATCAGTCCCGTCAGCGACATTGTCGTCCGCGTGCTCATGCTCCGCAATCTACTCAATAATCCTCTTCATGCAAACTGTTCGCATTGGGTTGGCAAAAAGAAACGCCCTTTCGCGCTGGGGCGAAAGGGCGGTGGGAACTCACTTCATCAGGAGGGCCTGACGGGCGCGCTTGATGGCCTTGCTCAGTCGGCGCTGGTAGGGCGCGGGAAGGCCGGTCCACTTGCGGGGCAGGATGCGGCCTTCGTCGGTGGTGAACTGGCGGAGCAGGTTGGTGTTGCGATAGTCGAGGGCGTCGATGGTGAAATCGATCTTCGGCTTGGGGCGCGGGGTGCGGTATTCGCCGCGTCCGCGTCCGCCCTTGGAGTCGTTGTTCTTGCGTGGCATGTCGTCTGTTACTTGATTTCGCGATGAAGGGTGTGACGGCGGAGGTGCGGATTGTATTTCTTCAATTCAACGCGCTCCGTCTTGAGCTTCTTGTTGCGCGAACCGAGGTAGCGGGAGGGCGGTTTGCCCTCTTTCTTGGCCTCGGTGCATTCCAAAATGATGGTTTCTCTGGGCATGGGTTACCTCTTCTCTTTTGCTGAATCTTTGTCGTCGTCGCCGGAATCCTCCTCGACTTCGGCCAGTCCACTGCTGCCGACCGAGCCCAGGTTGCCCAGGCGCTTGTTGTGCAACATGCCGTCGCGCTCCAATTGGGCCTGGGCTTCAACGGTGAAGCGCGTCCATGGAATGGCGTTCAGGCGGGCCTTGGGAATCGGCTTCCCGGTCCATTCGCAGACGCCGTAGGTGTCTGTCTCGATCCGTTTCAGGGCCTCGTCGATCTCGTGGAGGGAATCCTGATCGGAGGAGAGCATTCCGAGCGCGAAGTCCCGGTCATAGTTGTCCGTGCCGGAATCGGCCATGTGCAGGCTGTAGCCGTCGAGTTGCTCGGTGGATTCCTTGGCGAGGCCGGACATCTGCTGGGTGAGTCGGCCGCGCAGGTCGAGCAGTCGCTGATAGTATTTTTCCCACTCGGGCTTGATCTTGACGCGGCTCGGGGCCGAATCGTTCTTCTTGGCCTTTTTCTTTTTTCCGCCGATGGCGAATCCAAGAATGGAGGCCGCCGTCGCGGAGCTGACGGACTTGCCGGATTTCTTGACAGCCTTCTTCCTGGTTGCCGGGGCCTTCTTGGCGGTGGCCTTCGCCTTGGCGGCCGGGGCCTTCGCCTTGGCGGCGGGGGCCTTCTTTGCCGGAGCCTTCTTGGCGGCGGTTTTCTTGGCGGCCGCCTTCTTGGGGGCGGCTTTCTTGGCTGGTTTCTTCTTCGCTGTCACAATGTGAAATGCTTCCAGATTATGAACGCTCCGAAGGCGCAGAATTGCCTGTTGAGGCGCGCCCCACGGGAACGAGAGCGCAAGAAATTAGCAAAACCGAAGAAAACCGCCACAAAAATATGGGAGAAATTTTGGGGCGGTCCCGAGGGGGGGATTCAGCGCATTCTGACGCGTCCGAAAAGCCTTCCCGCGGACGTTTTTTGGGGGCTTCAACCCATTTCGATGCAGGCGTAGGCGTTGTGGTTGTGGATGCTCTCGAAGTTCTCCGCCTCGATCTTGTACCACGTGACCTGCGGGTGCGCATTCAACCGGACGGCGACGTTGCGGATCAGGTCCTCCACAAAAACCGGGTTTTCGTAGGCGCGTTCGGTCACCGCCTTCTCATCATGTCGCTTGAGCAGGGTGTAGAGCTCGCTGCTGGCCGAGCTCTCGGCGATCTCGATCAGTTCCTCGACCGACACCGGTTCGCGCGAGCGGGTCTGAATGGTCACAACGCCGCGTTGATTGTGCGCGCCGTTCTCACTGATGGCCTTGGAGCAGGGGCAGAGCGTGGTGACGCTGGCCGCGACCGAGAGCACGACGTCGATCTCCTCCCGGATGGCGTTGGCGTCGAAGCGCACCTGGTAATCCATCACACTCTCGATTCCAGTGACCGGCGCGGCCTTGCGCCGGAAGAAGGGGAAGCTCATCTCGATGTGGGCGGTCTCGCTTCCGAGACGCCCGCGCAATTCCTGCAGCAGGTCGCCCAGATGCCCCAGATCGATGGGGCCTTCGTGGGCGTTGAGCGCCTCGATGAAGCGGCTCATGTGCGTCCCTTTGACCTCCTTGGCCAGATCCACCGCCATCCCGATCGAGGCCACGGTGTCCTGTTCCGCGCCGTCGGCGTCGCGGAAGCGGATCGGTTGCCGCACGTCGCGGACGCCGACCTTGTCGATTCGCACGTTGCGTTCGTCCGGCTGGTTCTGCGTGTCGTGCAGTTCATCGGCTGCGGCGGAGCCGGCTGTCTCGTTCGACGGCGTGTTGTCTTCCTGAGGTTCCTCAAGCATCGGCGCAACTTAGCAATGAGTCTCCAATTTGCAAAAAAAGTTTTTCCGGGGCGGATTCGGATCGCCAGACGGGGCGGTTCGGGACAGGGTGTTTGGCTGTTGTCGCGGAGCGTTGTTGTTTCGCGGCCGGAATTGAACTGAGGATGAAGAACAGAGTTGCCGGTGTTGTTGGCCGCCTTATGGCGGCGTTTTGTCTGGTGTCGGCGGCAGCGCACGGCGCTCCCGCATTCACGGTTGCCACCTACAATGTGGAAAACTACCTCGACCGGGATCTCGGGTTTCGCAAGGCAAAACCCGAGAAGGCCAAGGCGAAGGTCCGCGAGTGTTTGTTGGCGGCGGGGCCGGACGTGGTGGCGTTACAGGAAATGGGCAAGCGCACGGCGCTGACGGAATTGCAGGCCTCCTTGAAGGCGGGCGGTCTGGATCTGCCGTATCTTGAGCACGTGTCCGGATGGGACACGAACATCCATCTGGCCGTCCTGAGCCGGTTTCCCATAGTGCGCCGGCAGCCGCGCGTGGAGGAGAAATACGTCCTCTTCGGAGCGGGGTTGGGTGTCGGTGGGGGTTTGGCGGTGGGGGAGAACCTGGGGCGCGACCGATAGGTTTACACGCTGCTCAACGCCCACTTCAAATCCAAGCGACCGGTCCGCGTGGCCGATCAGGCGGACATGCGGCTGGAGGAGGCCAAGGCGCTCCGGCGGATCGTGGAGCAAAAGCTGGAGAGCGATCCCTCGGCCAACATAGTGGTCGTCGGCGACCTCAATGACACCAAGGACTCGAAGCCCGTGAAGGCGTTGATCGGACGGGGGAAATCGAAACTCGTCGACACCCGGCCCGGCGAACGCAATGGCGACACCGAACCCAACGCCAATCCGCGTTATGATCCGCGCAACGTCACCTGGACCTACCATTTTGGCCGGGAGGACAGCTATCAGCGCATCGACTACATCCTGCTCAGCCCGGGCATGGCGCGGGAATGGGAGGCGAAGGGGACCTACGTCCAGACGCTGTCAAACTGGGGCGTCGGTTCGGATCACCGGGTGGTTGTCGCCGGCTTTGAAGCCGTGGACAAGTAGGCGGAGCGGGTATCCGATGGGGCTCTCGTTCGGTTTTCCTCAAACGCTGACGCGAATCCCTTTCATTGCCGTCTCGTCCGCCGTCACGCCCAATCCCGGCCCGGTTGGAACGTCGGCCATGTCGCCGTCAATCTGCAGAGGTTTTTCCAGAATTGATTTCGCCAGAAACTGAGGCCCATTCAACGCCGCCGGATGTTCCAGTCCGTAGGCGCCAAACAACGCCAGCGAGGCTGACAGCGACAAATCCGGATCAGTCAGGCCGCTGGCCAGGAACATCAGTCCGTTGTCCTGCAGGAACTCCACCTGCCGCCGCGCTTCCGACAAACCGCCGCAGCGCGCCACCTTGATCGCCGCGCCGTCCAGCAGGCCGAGTCGATGGAACTCCTCCAACTCGACGACAGACACCATGCCCTCGTCCATGATCACCGGCAGCGCGCCTTGCTTCCGGATTGCGCTGAACCAGCTCAAGCGATTTGCCGGAACGGGTTGCTCCAGCGCGAGGATGCCCAGGTCCGCCAGTTTGGGCGCGACGTCCAGGGCCCGGTCCGCGTCGTAGCCGCCGTTCGCGTCACACCAGATGATGGCGTCGGGCGCGAGTTGTCGGGCGAGGGCGCACAGCTCCAGGTCAAACGTCGGATCTGGAGCCACCTTGATGTTGAAGTGGCGGTAGCCGCGCGAATGCGCCTTGGCGATGTCCGCCTCCGCGTCGTCCAATGTGCGGGGGTTCAACGTCCAACTCAGTGTGATGCTCCGTTGGTCGTCGCGTCCCCAACGCTCGGCGGCGGATTTTCCGAGCAGTTTCCCCGTGAGGTCAAACAGCGCCAGATCGATTCCCGCCTTGCAGATCGGCGCGCCCGTGGAGAAGGAACCGGCGATCGCTAGGTTCATTCGCGCGTGAATGGCCTCTGTGTCCAACGCATCCATTCCGATCAGTTCCGGGGCCAGATACGTCTCAATCGTCGAGAGAACGGACTCCAGCGTCTCGCAGCTCCAACGCTGCGAGGGCGCGCACTCGCCCCAGCCGACCGTCCCATCATCCGCCGTGATCTTGACGATCACCGCCGGCCGCCCCATCGGCCGCCCATCCGGACTCTCGAAGAACTTGAAACGACCTTCGACCGGGTAGACGACCGGGGTGGTCTGGATGGAATGGATGAGAGGGGGCATGGTCAGGTGGTTTGCGATAGACACTCCATGTCTTCTTGGAGGTTGACATCGGGAAGGATTCTAATCTGTTCGAACGCCGAGGCAATCTCTGCTCGACGGGGGCGAAACGCGTTTTCAGACCACGACCCGTTCCCGCTTCGCGCCCCAATCGCCGGGTGTCGCATCAAAATGGCCGGCCAGTTTGGAGCCGCAGCTTTGGCAATCCCCGTTTTGCATCAGATTCCATTCGCCGAGTTGATGCCAGTCGCGTTCGATGAGGCGACAGCCGCAGTTGGCGCAGTAGGTGGATTGGCTGTCTGCGTCGTGGACGTTGCCGGTGTAGACGTGTTTGAGGCCGGCTGCCTTGGCGATGTCGCGGGCGCGCTTGAGCGTGGAGGCCGGAGCGCCCGGCAGATCGGTCATCTTGAAATCGGGGTGGAATGCGGTGAAGTGCAGCGGCGTTTCGGGACCGAGGTTTTCCAGGAACCAATCGGCGAGGCGTTGGATCTCATCGGGGGAATCGTTCTGTCCGGGGATGAGCAGGGTGGTGATCTCAATCCAGACGTCGGTTTCCTTCTTCAACCAAACCAAGGTGTCGAGCACGGGCGCGATCTCGGCGTAGCAGAGTTTCTTGTAGAACTCCGGGGTAAAGGCCTTGAGGTCGATGTTCGCGGCGTCGATGTGCCGGTAGAATTCGGCGCGGGCTTTCGAAGTAATGTAGCCGGCGGAGACGACGACGGTCTTGATGCCTCGATCACGCGCGGCCTGGGCGCAGTCGATGGCGTATTCGGCGAAGATGACCGGGTCGTTGTAGGTGAAGGCGATGCTTTTGCAGTCGTGATGTCTGGTCGCTTCGGCGACGGCGTCTGGCGCGGCCCAATCCTGGAGACGGTCATTTTCCCTCGCCTTGGAGATGTCCCAGTTCTGGCAGAACTTGCAGCCCAGGTTGCAGCCGGCTGTGCCGAAGGAAAGGATGCTGGAGCCGGGGAAGAAGTGGTTCAACGGCTTCTTTTCGATGGGGTCGATGCAGAAACCCGAGGCGCGTCCGTAGCTGGTCAGGACAATGTCGCCGTCGCGTTCCTCTCGGACGAAGCAGAAGCCGCGTTGTCCGGGGCTCAATCGGCAATGCCGCGGGCAGAGGTCGCACTGGATCTTGCCGCTCTCCAGCCGATGATGCCAGTCACCGCGCACGACGCCAGGGGCGAGAAGCTTGCGGGGAGTGTTGGTCATGACGGAGGCGGGGTAAATCCCAAGCTCCAAGCTCCAAGTTCCAACGGCGAGTCTTTGCCGTTGAGACGCCCCTGACGGCATCGGGGAACCCGCAGCATTCGGCTACATGCGCGCGTGGTTGTTGGAGCTTGAGATTTGGAGCTTCTTTGGTGGACAGGCGCTGCGATTCGGCCCTCGGCTTGGTTCATCGCATGTTTCCAGCGTTTCATCACGACTCACCCTATCGCCGCCGCGCCGTAGCCCACCACCGAGCTGAAGTCTCCGGTGACGTCGCCGCTGGTGGCTTGTTTCAGAACGCGGACTTCGGTCGCGCCCAGTCCCCGGGCCGCCCAGAACGTCGCCGCGATCGCGCCGCGGCCGCAGGCGTAGCCGACGCCTTCGTCCTCCGCTGCCATGACGGCGTCGGGATCGAAGGAGCCGACCCGGCGCAGCATTTCGTTGTCGAGGCGCAGCGCTTCTGCCTGCGTATGGAAATGCGACAGATCGGAGCTGGCGACGAGCAGGGCCTTTCGGTCGCTGAGAATCTCGGCCAGGGAATCGCCCAAGGCGCGGCAGATCTCGGGCGTCTGGTCGACAATCACCACGGGCAGCACGGAGAAGCCGTTCAGGACGCGTTGTAGGAAGGGGAGTTCCATTTCCAGCGAATGCTCAGGGTCTTTCTGGACCGGCGTCAGGCCGAAGCCGAGGTGCTCTCGCAACTGTTCGTCCAATGCGCTGACCGCTTCACGATCGATCGGAACGCGCCCCAGCGGTGTTTGAAAGGCGTCATGGCCGCAGGTGAGCAGGGAGTGGGGGTTGGCGTAATGGCAAGGGCCGATCAAGGCGACAAGTTCAAAGTCACCGCCGCGAATCATGTTGAAGGAATGTCCTGCAACCGGTCCGGAAAACCGCATGCTGGCATGCGGCGCCACCACGCCGAGGATGTCTTTGACTTCCGGGACCCCGGCCGCGCCCGCCAGATGGCGATCGACCTCACGCTCCAAGTCCGCGGCGTTCGCGGGATACCATTTCCCGGCGAGCGGCGATGGTCTGACATTCATGAGGACATGATGTGCCGGATTTCCCCATGTTGAAAGTGTTCATGCGAAGGCCCTGATTTTCGGCCATTGATCCGGAAGCTCAAAGGCGCTTTGATGCGCGACCTTTTCCGGAGACATATCAACACGATTTCAACATGAGAATCATTCGTTACCAGCAGAACGACGGCGCCACGGGCTACGCGGCGGAACAGAACGACGGAACCTTTCGCGCCATCGAGGGCGATATTTTCGGCGAACACAGCGTTACGGAGACTGCGATCACGCCGGACACCATCCTCGCGCCGGTTGATCCGCGGGTGATCCTGTGCATCGGCCTGAACTACCGGCATCACGCCGCCGAGAGCGGCCTGCCGGAGCCGGAGTATCCGGTCCTGTTTTTCAAGGCCCCCAATGCCGTGCAGCGTCCGGGCGGTCCGATCGTCCTGCCGACGCATCTGAAGAGCGACGAGCCGGACTACGAGTGCGAGCTGGCGGTTGTCATCGGCAAGGCCTGCAAGAACGTGTCCAAGGAGAATGCGCTGGATTACGTGCTCGGCTACACCTGCGCCAACGATGTGAGCGCCCGCGACTGGCAGATCAAGAAGGGCGGCAGCCAGTGGTCGCGCGGCAAGACTTTCGACACCTTCTGTCCTCTGGGACCGGCGCTGGTCACGGCGGACGAGGTCGGCAATCCCAACGAACTAAAGATCCGCACTCTGCTCAACGGCGATGCCGTGCAGGATTGGAACACCAATGACATGATCTTCGATGTGCCGACCCTGATTGAGTTCCTCAGCGGCAGCACGACCCTGCTTCCCGGCACGGTGATCCTGACCGGCACGCCCCATGGCGTCGGCATGGCCGCGAAGCCGGAGCCGCGCTGGCTCAAGCCCGGCGACGAGGTGACCATTGAGATCGAGAAGATCGGGCAGTTGACCAACAAGGTCGAAGCGGAAGCGTGATCTGGGGCTCCAGGCGGGACAATGCGGCATAGCGCAGGCGTCCCGCCTGCGGGTTCTGCGGGCGTCCGCGCCCGGAGTTTCTGATCTGGCGGCGGGACGGCCGCGCTACAGGGGCAGAATGGGCGGCGATGTCCATGGCGGTTTTGCGTTTTCATCGACTTCGCGGCGCCTGACACTGATTGCATGATCCAGCGTCTGGTTGCCTGCACACTTCTTGGGGCCGCGATTGGCCTGAACGCCGCGGTTCCTTCCGAACCGGTGGAGATCGGATTCGAGCCGCAGTATTTTGTGGACGATTACCTCGTCGACAATCGCTGGGGGAACAAACAGAAGCGCGAGATGGCGCTGCGGCGGTTTCATCAGCCGGTGAAGCATGACCGTCCGGTGATCGCCAAGACCGGCGGCTATGTCTGCGTGAAGCGCGACAAGGAGTCCGGTCAGTTCAAGCTCTGGTATCAGATCTCACGTTCCTTGCGGAAGGCGGACGGGAAGGTCGCCAAGTCCTGGTATGGCATCGCCTACGCGGAGTCGGACGACGGCGTCAATTGGCGGATGCCGAATCTGGGGCTGCACGAGTGGAACGGCTCCAAGGAAAACAACGTTGTCTGGAAAGGTCCGACGGGCAAGCGGGCCAGCGGTCAGCAGATCCTGACCGTGCCGGACAGGGATCGGCGCGGCCATCGTTACCTTATGGTCTATCGCACCACCGGCAACGATCCCAAAGACAGCGGCATTCGGGTGATCGGATCACCGGACGGCATTCATTGGGATCGGGATAGCGATTCGTTCATTCACCTGGTGCACAGCGACACGAACAACGGCATTGTCTATGACAAGCGTCGTGAGGAATACGTGATGTTCTGCCGCGCCAAGGACCGGTATCGGCGCGGGAATGGCGAGATGATAGACATCGGCGCCTCGCGGCGGATTGCCCGCATGAGCCACGACAAGCTCTGGGAGCCCTGGCCGACGCAGCCGCAGGCGGTTCTTGTTCCCGACGCGCTGGATGCGGCCGACAACTTCAACGCCTTCTACGGGATGCCCGCCCGATATCACGCCGGCATTTACTGGTGCTCGCTCTGGGTGTTCCGTTTCAACGACAACATCTACACCGAGTTCGTGACCAGCCGCGATGGCTTCGATTTCGAGCGGGCGCCGATCCGGCAGCCGTTGATCCCGCTCGGCGGCGAGGGGGAGTGGGACAGCTACATGATCTTTGCGAGTCCGGACTGGGTGGAGGTGGACGACGAATGGTGGATCTACTACGCAGGTTGGGACGGCCCGCACGGCACGCCGATCCGGACTCCGGGCATCGGAATGGCGAAGCTGCGCAAGGGCGGCTTTGTATCCCTGCGCGGACCAAGAGGCGGCGGCGCGGTGGTCACGCGTCAACTGGTGTGGCCCGGCGGCGATTTGCATGTGAACTGCGACGCGTCGGAAGGGGAGTTGAATGTCCGCATCTCCGGCGACAAGCGTGAGCCGTTGGGGGGCTTTGATTACAGTGACCGGGAACCAATCGCATCCGATTCAACGGCCCACAAGATCACTTGGGGCGGGCGTTCGATGGACGAGCTGAAAGGCAAGGTCGTCCGGATCGAGTTTTCGCTCAGGGATGCCGATCTCTACAGCTTTCAGGCGCGGTGAAGAGTCCCAACAGGAGCCTTGGGAATCCTTTGATCCACGAGTAGATTGCCCGCCATGAAGAAACTGTTCAGCGTTGTAATTGGTTTGTTGCTCATTGTTTCCGGAGCTTGCGCGGCTGAACGCCCGCACATTGTGTTGGTGATGGCGGACGACCACGGCTACGGCGATACTGGTTTCACCGGGCATCCGTTTGTCCGTACGCCGCATCTGGATGCGATGGCGAAGGCGGGGGTGGTGTTCAACCGGTTCTATGCGAGCGCGCCGGTGTGTTCGCCGACCCGGGCGAGTGTGATGACGGGGCGGCATCCGTTTCGCGTCAATGTTCCCAATCATGGGCATTACCTGCGACCGGATGAATTCACCATCGCCGAGGTCCTGCGAGGGGCGGGTTATGTGACCGGGCACTTCGGCAAATGGCACATCGGTTCGGTGCAGGCCGGGAGTCCGACCAGCCCGGGCGGCGCGGGGTTTGACGAGTGGCTCTCGGGGCTGAACTTCTTCGACAACGATCCCTTCCTGAGCCGCAATGGAAATTACGAACATCTCAGGGGGGCGGGGACGGTGATCAGCATGGACGCAACGCTGGAGTTCCTCAGCAGGCACAAGGATGGCGGGAAACCGATGTTCACCGTGACATGGTTTCCCTCGCCGCATGATCCGCAGCAGGAACTGCCGGAGAATGTGCCCGACGCGGAGAAACTCTATTCCGACCAGAAGACGAAGAAGCCCGGCTACTTTCGGGAGATCACCCTGCTGGACGAACAGGTCGGCCGATTGCGGAAGTGCCTGCGCCAACTTGGAATAGCGAAGAACACCCTGTTGTTCTATTGCAGCGACAACGGCGGATTGGTCACGGAATCCTCCGGCGGTCGGGCGAAGAAGGGCAGCATCTACGAGGGCGGGTTGCGCGTGCCGGCCGTGTTGGAATGGCCGGCGCGTTTTCAACCGGGCGAGATCGACACGCCGGCTTTCGCGTCCGATCTGTATCCGACATTGATTGCGATCGCCGGGGCGAAGAAGCCCGGAAATCAACCGAAGCTCGATGGCATCGATCTGACGCGCGTCCTGGCCGGCAAGCAGACGAAACGCCCGCCCATGGGGTTCTGGCACGGATTTCGCCAGGGGCAGGGGACTTGGAGCGACCGGATCATCAAGGCGTTGCTCGAGGCGAAGGCGGCGGGCAAACCCAATCCGCATCCGGAACGCATTCTCAAGAACGTGAAGGAGTTTCCTGCCTTCGATAAATCCGACCTGGAGGGGCACGCGGCATGGAATGCCTGGCCATGGAAGCTGCATCGGATCGAGAAGAAGGACAGGGTGACCTACGAGTTGTATCACCTCGTGGACGACCCGATGGAGGCTAAGGATCTCAGCGCCAGCCAGCCGAAGCGGGTCGCCGCCATGAAGGAGGCCTTGGAAACCTGGCAGAGATCCGTCCTGGACAGTTGGTCCGGGAAGGACTACGCGAGCAGGCAGTGATCAGAGATCGGCAATCAGTAAGGCCGAATCCTTCGTCCTCTGAATACCGACCCCTGACCCCTGATCACTGATCACTGATCACTGACCCCGGAGCCCCGCCTTGGCTCCGGGGCGTCCCTCGCCTAAACTCTTCGCATGAGTGAATGTCCCCACGTTGCGGAAGCGGATCCGTTCAAGCAGGCGCGCGCCGAGTCGCCGGTCCTGGCCTGTGAATTTCAGGGGGAAGCCGCGCCGATGTTGCTGCGGCACGCGGATGTGCGGGCGGCGGCGAAGGATTGGAAGACCTACAGTTCGGATGCGCCGTTCCGGGTGCCGATTCCCTCCGAGGAGGATGTCCGGTCCATGCGGCAGCTTCCGATCGAGACCGATCCGCCCGAGCACACCGGGTTTCGCAGGATCGTGGAGCCTTTCTTCAAGCGGGCAAAGGAGCCCGAAGTGTTGGAAAAGGTGGAGGCGTTGATTGGTCGCCTGATCGACGATGCGCTGGGGCGCGAGTCCATCGAGATTGTCCGTGAGTTTGCCGTGCCCCTGCAGTCCCACGCATTGACCTATCTGCTCAATTGCTCGGAGGCGGAAGCCGGGACGTGGATCGGGTGGGGTGTTCATGTCTTTCGCGACGGCGGCGACGGGGTCAAGAAGGGCGCGGCATTGGAGGAATACCTCCACGAGAAATTCGACGAGGCGGAAAAGGCGCCGGGCGAAGATTTCTTCAGCGCGTTGACCCGGGCGGAGTTTCAGGGACGGCCGCTGACGCGTGAAGAGATGATGGGCTTCGCGAATCTCGCCTTTGCCGGCGGTCGCGACACGATCATTCAGTCGGCGGCGTCGGTTGTCGCGCACCTGGCTCGGAATCGGGCTGACTTCGAGTTCATTCGCGAGGACCCGAAGCGCGTGGTCCACGCCGCCGAGGAGTTCTTCCGCGTCTACATGCCGTTGACCCACATTGGGCGCGTGTGCCCGGCGGACACCGACGTGCTCGGTTTTCCTGTCAAGGCCGGCGGCCGTGTTTCCTTGGGTTGGGCTTCCGCCAATCGCGACGAGACCGTCTTCGACGCGGCGGAGGAGATTCGTCTGGATCGAAAGCCCAATCCGCACCTGGCCTTCGGATTTGGCGCGCATCTGTGTCTGGGCGCGCCGCATGCGCGATTGATCGTTCGAACGCTGTTGAAGCTCCTCGGGGAACGCGTGGCGCGGATCGAACTGCTCGAGGCGATCGATCACGTGGAGGATGAATCCGCCTATGCCCGGATCAACGGCTTTGAATCGCTGCGGGTGAGATTCGTCGGGCGATGAACGGGCTGCTACTGGTCCGCGTTGAGATCGATGACCGTTGATTTCACCCGCTTGGGATCGAACTGCCCGATCTGTAGGAGGCCGGCGTTGTGGTAGAGTTCCATGTCCGGCTTCTCGAGGGGGAGTTCGGCCTTGCCCCGCTGGTTCTCCAGTTCCCGGATGGACATGACGTCCAGGGCCAGGGGGTCGCGGCTGAAGCGCAGTTCGCCGAGGATGGAGGAGTAATGCAGCAGGCTCTGGCGCTCGCCTTGGTATTGGCAGATGAGCGCGTCCACGATGTTGAGGGCCACGCGGTCGCCGAGAATCTCCATGGCGTAGAGTTCCGGGACGGCGGTCTTGAGATGGTTGACGCTGGACTTGAAACGCAGTGTGTTGTCGACGCTGCCCATGGCTAGGCCGTAGATGTGACCGGTCACGCCGACCTGATAGTGGTTCAGCAGCGGAGCGACGCTGATGAAGCGGGTGATGTCGCGGGTGATCAATCTGGAGACAAAGGACTTCCTCCCGACGCCTTCGCCCTCCCTGCCGAACTCCAGGTCGCCCCAGACCAGTTTCCCCAGCAGGGGCGTCTCGTAGGAGACCTCCGGGTCATAACCCGCATCCGCGCTGCCTTCGACGCGTATGTCGTAATCGTCGGCAAGCGCAAAGTAACCGGCGGCCTGGAGGTCGGAGGCGCGTTGGTCCCAGACGATGATCTGTTGCGGCGGCAGTCCGGCGTCGAGCAGGCCTTCGATGATGGCCGTGACGACCGGCTTGCGGGTGCCGGACACGCCGCCCGAACGGGTGTGGACCTTGATGCCGACGACGTCATTCGTCGTGACCAGCGACAGCCATGCCTCCCTGGGCGTCTTTGCTCCGGTGATTTCAGTCACGCCGCGGCGGACCATTCCGGCTATGACTGTTGGATTGGGGACGAAGGTCTTGACGGAGCGGTCGTCGCGCACGATGACGGCCCGTGATTCCGGCGTCGCGCCCGGCGCGCTTTTCCCCGCCGTGGTGAAGGCGGGCTGGGCCATCGCCGACAGGGGAAGAAAAATGCAGCAAAACCGAGAGAAAAACCGTCTCACGAACTGGACTTTGGCGTTTCTTGACACTGGGTTGAGCGAATGGTACCAGCAATGATCATGTTGACCATCAAAAAGCCGCGCGTCGCGCGCCTTGTATCGGCGGCCTGCGCAATCGCGGGTTTGTGCGTGGTTTCCGGTTGCGGCGACCCGGGGACGCGCGCGCTTCTGGACGGGGAGCGGATGATCAACGAACGGCGATTCTCCGAGGCGGTGGACCGGCTCAAGTTGGCGACGCATCTGTTGCCTGACAATCCCCAGGCCTGGAATCATCGGGGGCTGGCGCACCATGGGGCGAAGCAGGCGGCGGAAGCGGCGGAGGCCTACCGGCAGGCCTTGAAGTTGAATGAGAATCTCGCCTCGGCGCGCTATAATCTGGGGGCCTTGTTGCTGGAAACCGGCGACGCGCGGGGAGCCCTGCAGGAGTTGGGCAGTTTTGTCGTGCTGCGTCCGACCTCGGTGGAGGGGCACACCCGGCTGGGCAGCGCCCAGATCCGCGCCAACCAGTGGGAGGACGCGGCGCGGACCTACACCCAGGCGTTTCAGATGAGCGATTCGAACCCGGAGGTTCTCAATGCGTTGGGTGTGATTTATCTGCATCACGGGGAACGGGAGAAGGCGATGCCTTTCTTTGACAGGGCCGTGGAGCTGAACGCCAACTACGCGCCCGCCAAATTGAACAAGGCGATCTGTGAGCATCGTTACGGGAATGACCCGCGGCGCGCGCTCGACGCCTACCACAAGTTTGCGTTGGAGCACCCCAACGCGCCCCAGGCGGAGGAGGTCACGATCCTGGCGGCTACGCTGGATCGGAGACTCAATCCCCGGCCGCTGGTCGGCGCGGCGAGCGAGACGGGGAAACTGGAGTTTGCCCAGTTGACGGACCGGGCCACATCGGCCGCGGGCGACGCCGCGGCGGCGGGAACTGAGACAACCGGGGATCGACAGGAAGTCCCGGAAAGGGAAGCCCCGGCAGCCGCTCCCACAATGACTTTCAAGCCCCTGACCGAACGGGCGGAGGGAACGGGGGGCGCCGCGGCCGATGCGGCGATCGCCGCGCCCGTTGAAGAGCGTTCGGCGGCGGCGATTCCGCCGGTTTCGACCGCGCCATCAGAGCCGGTTCCGCCCGTCGTTCAAACGGCGTCCATCCCGCGGGTCGGGACGCCCGCGCCGCCAGCCGACCGCCAGCCAGGGCTGAAACCGCGGCCTGAACCCGAGCCAGTAGTGGAGCGCACGGTTGAGACCGCTGCGAAGCGGGACAAGGAGCCGGAGAAGGAGGAAGCCGCTCCTGCTGCGCAGCCCGCGGCACCCGCTCCCGTGACCGTGACGAAAGTCCGGGCGCCTACGCCGCCGCCCGCCGAGGCGAAGGAGATTGAGAAGGCGGAGCCGGCGAAGGCTCCGGAGCCGACCAAGGTTGCGCCGGCAACGCCGACGATTGCGGTTGACGCCGCTGCCGCCGAGGAGAAGGAGACTCCAATTCCGGATCGCCCGGCTCCCAGGATTGTGCCGGAGCCGACCGAGACGGCCGCGGTTCCGCCGGCGGCGGAGTCGGCGCGCTCTGCATCGCCGCCGCGCTCGTATGTGCCGACCTATCATCCGGCACGGGAGGAAGAAGAACGCGGATTTCTAAAGCGCCTGGATCCGCGCCGCTTCTTCAAGTCGCGGGAAGAACGCCGGACGACCACGCCGTTGCCGGGCGCCGGATCCAACGCGGCGCGGGAAGCGGCTCCTCAGGAGCCGGCGGGGACGGTCGCCGTCCGATCGACTTCGCCCCCGACTCCGGCTCCAGAGCCGACACAGACGGTTCGGGCTCCCGCCCCGGCTCCGGTTCGGGCTGAGCCGCCCAGGTATGCCTACTCCAATCCGCCGACGCCCAGGCCGGGGGACCGACGCTCGGCGGCGCCAATTTTCCTGGAGGGGCTGAAGGCGCACCAGGAGAACCGGCTCAGCGAGGCGATCAAGGCCTACAAGGACGCGGCCAAGCTGGATGGCTCGCTTTATGAGGCCCACTACAACATGGGATTGGCGAGCTATCAGGCGAACCAACTCGCGGAATCGTTGGCGGCCTACGAGACGGCCCTGGCAGTGAAGCCGGATTCGGGCAGCGCCCGGTTCAACTTTGCGCAGGCTCTGTTGAAGGCGCGCTACACGCGCGACTCGGCGAATGAATTGGAGAAGCTCATTGCCGCCGAGCCGAGCCAGGCGGCGGCGCGCCAGGCGGCGGGCAATCTTTATGCCAAGGAATTGGGCGACACGGCACGGGCCCGGGTCCATTACCTGAAGGTCCTGGAATTGGAGCCCAATCACCGACAAGCGCAGGCGATCCGCTACTGGCTCTCCGTCAACCGGTAGAAGTTACAATTCCAGCGCTTTCCCGACGCCGGCCGGACGCAATTGATTCTGGAACAATCCCTGCTTTTCCGTCATTGTCCGGTCCAGGCACATGCCTACCCGAATATGGACACGATCGGCATCAGTTTTCGTTGGTTTGATCTTGTGGCCGTGGCGCTCATTTTTGTGGGCGTCTTCCACGGTCGCAAGAATGGCATGTCCCAGGAGCTGTTCAACGCCTTGAAATGGTTGATCATGCTCGCGGTGGCTCCATTGCTGTACGAGCCGCTGGGCAAACTTTTGCTGAAATTCATCCCCCTGAAAGCCCTGTATATCTATGTGGGCTCGTTTGTGGCGGTCGCGGCGATCATCAATGCCCTGTTGGTGACGGTAAGGAAGAAGATCAAGGACAGGATGAGCGGCAGCGATGTGTTCGGTTCGGCGGAGTATCCCTTGGGCATGCTGGCCGGAGCCTTCCAGTATTCCTGCCTCGTGGTCATGATTGTGGCCTGCCTCAACGCCAAGTACGTGGATGAGAAGGCGTTGCAGGCGCAGGATACGGCCCAGCGCGAGGCGATGGGGGAGAAATTCATCCCCACGCCCGGCAACCTCCACAAGGACGCAGTGACTTCCATTGCCGGGCAGTTCATCAAGCATTACTTCAAAAACCAGCTGATCAAGCCGGTGGACGGTCCTTCGAAGTAGCGCGGGCGTGGAATCGTTCCTCCCTCGGCGCGCCGGAGTCGCCTGAAAAGCGGCCGGCGGACCCCTCGCCGCCGGCATTTCCATTGATTCCCTCCCGTTCATTCGCGAAGCTGCGCGTTCCCAGATGGCCGGCTTTATTTCCGACGACAAACGAGAGCAGATCCGCGATGCCAGCGACATCGTCGATGTGGTCGGCAGTTACTTTCCGCTGAAGCGCTCGGGCGGCTCCTTCACCGCCCTCTGCCCCTTTCACAAGGAGAAGAGTCCGAGCTTTCACGTCAATCCCGGCCGGCAGAGTTTTCACTGTTTCGGCTGCAATACGGGAGGCGACGTTTTCAAGTTCGTGATGATGTACGAGAACCTCACGTTTCCCGAGGCCATGAAGCGGTTGGCCGACCGAGCCGGGATCGTGCTGGAATTCGACGCCAGTCCCGCGCAGCAACAGGCCCGCCAGACCAAGGATGTGCTGCGCGCCATCCATGAGCAGATCACCAAGCGTTGGCAGACCGCTCTGGCCAATGACGCGGCCGGGCAGGTCGCCCGGGACTACCTTGCCAAACGCGGCATCTCGCAGGAGGCGGTGGAGGTCTTTCGGATCGGCTACGCCCCGGATGCCTGGGACGACACCGTCAACTGGGCCCGGGCGCAGAAGCACGATCTGGCGGAAGTGGAGCAGGGCGGGCTGGTCATCCGCAAGGAAGGGACGGATCGTTATTACGATCGTTTTCGCGGTCGGTTGATCTTTCCCATCTGTGATGAGCAGGGGCGGGTGATCGGGTTCAGCGGCCGCATTCTGGACGACGACGCCAAGGCGGCCAAATACGTGAACTCCCCGGAGACGCCGCTCTTCACCAAGGGCAAGGTGATCTTCGGCCTGGACAAGGCCAAGCGCGCCATGCTCGACGCCAAGACGGCGATCGTCTGCGAGGGGCAGTTGGACATGATCGCCTGCTTCGTCTCCGGCGTGAAGAATGTGGTCGCGCCACAGGGCACGGCGTTCACGGCGGACCAGGCGCGGATCCTCAAGCGCTACGCCGAGGAGGTCGTGCTGTGTTTCGACTCCGACGCGGCCGGGAAGAAGGCGGCGATCCGGTCGTTGGATCATCTGCTGCCGGCCGGCTTCTCGATCCGCGTTGCGACCGTGCCCGCGCCGCACGATCCGGACAGTTTCATCAAGGAGAACGGCCCTGAAGCTTTCCAGGCGTTGATCGACGGCGCTGAGGGATTCTTCGATTTTTATCTGCGGTTGCTCTGCGAGGAGAACGATCTGGGCACGGACCTGGGGCGTTCGACCGTGGTCAAGTCCATGGGGGAGGCTGTGCGCAAGACGAGCAACAGCGTGGTGATTGACCGCTACGCCCAGCAGACGGCGCTGCGGTTGGGCGTGTCCCCCGACGCCATGCGCGCGGAGTTCGCGAAGACCAAACCGGCGCGTCCTCCAAGGCCGAATCGTTGGGAGGAGACTGAATCGTTCGCCGAGACGGAGGCGGACACGGGCGAGTCGTTTGACGCGGCGGAGCCGGAAATTGCGCGGCCTTCGCCGAAGGAGTTCTGGCTGCTGAAGCTCCTGTTGATCGATGAAGAGGCGCCCGTGGAGTTCGCCCCCTACGTGAATCTTCAATGGATCTCGCATCCGCAGGCAAGGGAGATTGTGGACAAGATCCTCAAGGCGCATGCGGAAGACGCGTGGCGGGGGCCGGCGGCGCTGCTGTCGGCGATCGAGGACTCACGCGCTCAGGCCTTGGCTTCCGAGGCGATGGCCGAACAACGGAAGATCCCCGACCCCAAGGCGCAGGTCGCGGACATCCTCCTGACCCTGCGCAATCAATACATCGATCGCGAACTGGCCAGCCTGAACCACCTCGCCTGCCAACCGGACACGCCCGACGAAAAGCAGGAGGAGATCATGCGTCTGCAGCAGGACTGGAAGAGGATGAAGCGCGATCCCTTGATACCTCCGGCGCCGTAGCGAGTCTCGACTGTGGAACCTCGTTCGCTGCCAATTTGGGAGATCCACGACGGTATTGCCGCGACCTTGCAGGCTGATTCGAAGCTTGTCCTGGTCGCCCCCACCGGCTCTGGCAAGTCGACCCAGGTTCCGCAGATGCTGTTGGATGACAAGTTGGCGGGCGACCGGCGCATCGTCGTGCTGGAACCACGCCGGGTCGCGGCGCGGACATTGGCGGCGCGGGTCGCGTTCGAACGCAAGGTGAAGCTCGGCGGCGAGGTGGGTTTTCAAATCCGCTTCGACGACAGGACCTCGCGCGCGACGCGCATTTCATTTGTGACCGAAGGCGTGCTCTTGCGGCAGTTGCAGGAGGATGCGGAGCTTTCCGATGTGGGCGCGGTGGTGTTTGACGAGTTTCACGAACGCAACCTGATGAGCGACGTGGCGCTTGGGTTGGTGAAGCGGCTACAGGCGGAGAGGCGACCGGATCTGAAGCTGGTTGTCATGTCGGCGACCCTGGAGGCGGAGCCCGTGGGCGTCTATCTGGACGCGCCGATCCTGGAGGCGCGGGGCAGCCTGTTTCCCGTGACCGAGACGTATGCCGACCTGAGTGATCAACGCAGCGTCGAGCGGAAGGCGGCCGACACCGTGGCGCATATCGTCAACTCGGGAGAAGAGGGCGACATCCTCGTATTCATGCCTGGCATGGGGGAGATCAACCGCACACTGAACGAGCTGCGCGGAATCCGGACGAATGAAAAACTGAACTGCCTGCCTCTGCACGGCGAGTTGACGATCGAACAACAGGATCTGGCGTTTGCCGCGAGCAGCCTGAGGAAGGTGATCGTGGCGACCAATGTGGCTGAGACCTCGGTCACCATCGACGGCGTCAGGCATGTGGTGGACAGCGGGTTGGCCCGGATTGCGCGTTATGACGCCGAGCGCGGCATGAACACCCTGCTGGTCGAGGAGATCAGTCGCGCGTCGGCGGATCAACGCCGGGGTCGCGCCGGCCGGACGGGGCCGGGGACCTGCTGGCGGCTTTGGAGCGAGAGCAATCACCTGAATCGGACTGAGCGCAACACGCCGGAGATTCAACGCGCCGATCTGGCGGAGACCGTCTTGTTTCTACATTCCCAAGGCGTGCGCAGGGCGACGGAATTCGACTGGCTGGACAAGCCGGACATCGTCGCCGTCCAGCGCGCGGAGGAATTGTTGCGGATGTTGGGCGCCATCCGGGAGGCGTGTGAGAAAGGGGACGATCTCACCAACGCCGGCCGAGCGATGCTGAAGCTTCCGATGCATCCGCGGTATGCGCGGATGCTGGTTGAAGCGGCGAAGAATGACTGTATTCCGGGCGCGGCGCTGTGCGCGGCGTTGGTCAGCGGGCGGGATCTTTTGTTGCGTGTGGACCGGAACGACCGGCGCGTGAAGGAGAATCGGGAGTCGTTGGAGGAGGGCGCAGAATCGGATTTTGAAACGCGGATGCGCGCCTTCGTATACGCCCGAAACAAGAACTTCGATGTCGGGGCCTGCCGGGCTCTGGGGATTCATGCGCAGGTTGCGCGTGAGGTGGATCGAACCTTCAAGCAGATCATGGACCTGATCAAGAAGCATGGCCTGAACACGGAGGGCGCGGTTTCGGCCAGCCTCGAGAAGGACAAGGGATTGCGGCGTTCGATCGCGGCGGGATTCGTGGATCAACTCGGCATGCGACGGGAAAGGGGGACGCTTGAGTGCGTTCTGGTCGGCGGACGCGAGGGGACGTTGGCGCGCGAGAGCGTGATCGCCGATGAGGACGGTCCGGAGTTCTTCGTGACGTCGGATGCGCGCGAGATCTCGGCGCGCGGCGGTCGGACGATAACCCTGCTGGGCTTGGCCACGGCCGTGAAGCTGGACTGGCTTCGGGAGCTGTTTCCCCAGCATTTCCGGACGTCGATTGAGCATGTCTACGACCGGTCGCAGAAACGGGTGGAGGCGTTTGAGACCTCGCGCTTTCTGGACCTGACGCTGGCGGAGAAGCGGACAAGCGAGCGTGATCCCGGGGCCTGCGGGCGGGCCTTGGCGAGAGCGGCGCGCGACGGGGCGCTCACGCTTCCTGAGTTCAATCACGAGATCCAACAGTTCATCAATCGCGTGAATCTGGTCGATGCCGCCCTGCCGGAACTGGAGTTTCCGAAGTTTGACGAGGCGGCGATTCTGGATTGCCTCGCCAAGGCGTTGCGCGGCGAGGAAATCGGCAAGAAGGCGCAGGCCGCGCCGCTTCGCCATGCGTTCCGCTCAAGGTTGACGAAGGAACAGATTGAGTGGCTCGACGAACTGGCTCCGCCGCGCATTCCCTGGTCGGATGGGAAGGCGAAGAAGCTGCTCTATCCGGATGAGCCAGTCGGCAAGGGCGACGCGGTCAATCCGCCGGAGTTGCAGATCAAGATCAATGACTGCTTCGCCTTGGAGGAGCATCCCATGATCTGCGAAGAACGGATCCGGGTGCGCTTTCGTCTGCAGAAACCCAACGGCAAGAAGCTGGACGAAACCGATGACTGGCCGCGCTTCAAGCAGCGGGAATATCCGAAACACAAGAAGGAGCTGAAGGCGAAGTTCGCCTCGTTGCCGTGGCCGTGATTCGAGCGGAGATGATCGGTATGGGAAGCGTGGGATGAATGAGGGCCATGGAGCCTAAATCAACCCCGCCGTCGCTTCGAAGCCGTAGGCCAGGTTCATGCTTTGCACGGCTTGGCCGGAGGCTCCCTTGATCAGATTGTCTTCGGCGCTCATGACGATGAGGCGACCGGTCCGCGTATCGATGCGCCAGGCGATCTCGACGACGTTTGTTCCGGTGACGTTCTTGGTGTCGGGCAGAGCGGAGCCTTTTAGTAGGCGGACGAACGTGGCGTCCCCGTAGGCTTCCGTATAGGCCGCCGCAATCCTGTCATTCAGGGCGGTCGCTTCTTCCTCGCTCTCGAACTTTTCGGCCGGGGCCAGATAGAGCGTCGACAGGATGCCGCGATTGACGGGGATCAGGTGGGGCGTGAACTGAATGGTCACTTTCTCGCCTGCGGCCAGGGACAGTTCCTGCTCGATCTCGGAGAGGTGCCTGTGCTTGGGCACGCCGTAGGGGCGGACGCTTTCATTGCATTCCACATAGAGATAGCCGAGATCAACCTTGCGACCCGCGCCGCTGACGCCGCTCAGGGAGTCGGCGATGATGCCGGTCGGTTTGATCAGGCCCGCCTTCAGCAGCGGGATGGTCGGCAATAGAATGCTGGTGGGATAGCAGCCGGGTGAGGCGATGAGTTGGGCGTCCTTGATGGCGTCGCCATGGATTTCCGGGAGACCATAGACCGCCTTCTTCAGCAGTTCCGGCGCGGGATGCTCGTGGTCGTAGAACTCCCGGTAGATCTCCGCGTCGCGCAGTCGGAAGTCGGCGCTGAGATCGATGACGCGGCAGCCCAGTTCCAGGAGCGGCTTGGCGAATTCCGCGGCGACGCCGTGCGGCAGCGCGAGAAACACCACCTCGGCGTCGCGGGCGATCATCTCGGCGACCGGATCCCGGAAATGGAGCTCGTTCGCCCGGGCGTGCTGGCCAAAGCGGGGGAAGATGTCGGCGATGGTTTTTCCGGAATACTGGCGGGAGGTGACGACCGTGAGATCGACATGCGGGTGCGAGAGCATCAGGCGCACGAGTTCCTCGCCGGAGTATCCCGAGGCTCCGATGATGCCGACTCTGACTTGCTTGGCTTCTGACATTGGTGGAATCGTAGATGTTTTCGAGCGACAAAAAAAGCCCCGCAGAAGAATTCCGCGGGGCTTTGGTGATTCTGGCTTCGCTTAACGCTTGCTGTATTGGAAGCGCTTGCGGGCCCCGGGTTGGCCGTATTTCTTGCGCTCACGCTGACGGGCGTCGCGGGTCAGCAGTCCGGCGGCCTTGAGGACCGGTCGGTGCTCGGGGTCGACGACCAGCAGGGCGCGGGCGATGCCGTGGCGCATGGCCTCGGCCTGGCCGCTCAATCCGCCGCCGGAGACATTGACGCGAACGTCAAATTTGTTCTCGTTCTCGGTGGCGGTGAAGGGCTGCATGGCGATCATGCGCTGGTCTTCGAGGAAGAAGTATTTGTCAAA
>JAYPGD010000002.1:20531-43877 GCA_038126655.1 Verrucomicrobiales bacterium | reverse complement strand
CTTGGGCAATGCAGGGGAAGTCGGACGCGTGGAGAGCGGGGCTGTCAGTCGCCGTCTTCGGGCTCTAAGCGGTTGTCACATTCCCCATCTGTGACGCAGAATACGTATATGGCGTCGGTGTTAATGCCGTTGGAATGAGCGCCCTTGGTCCTGTGCTTGAAGGAAAAACCAGGGCCGCTCAAAGAGATGAGGTTCATACCTGGGCTGACCTTGACTTTGAGTTCGCCGTCTGTCAGATCCAGCCAGTTTGTGTCAAAATGACCGTGCCCATCTATGCCGAGCTTGGCCTGCCGGGCGAGATTCGATGGCGTCCTCTGTTGGCCACTCCCGCATTCCTCGACCACCTTGATGGTGACCTCCACCACCTTGATGGGGACACACACTTCGGCGATCTCGATGCACGTCTGTTCGTTGTTGTTACCACCTTCGTTTGCCATACGCCTGATTCTCGCGGGGTGGCTGGGGATAATCAATTTGAATATACCGGCAGACTCTGTATCCAGAATGGTCTGGAGCATGACTTGCAGCGATCGTTACGCTCGACTACTCCTCAGTGCATGCCAGATCTCGTGGTCATCGCCCATCTCCTTCCCGACGACGGGAGCATTCCAAACAACCCGGACCTGCAGTTGCTGGTTTACCCCAATGCCTTTGATGTTTCCGCCGACGGGCGAGTGGATCCCACGTTGATTCGGGAGATCTTCCGCCAGAACGAATGGGGGAATTCGTGGGTGAACGGCGTGTTCAGTTATCACCATTACCATGCGGAGGCGCATGAGGTTCTTGGGTGTTTCAGCGGATCGGCGAGGGTTTTGTTCGGCGGGAAGAATGGCGTGGAGGTTGAAATCAAGTCCGGGGCAGCCGTGGTCATTCCCGCCGGGGTGGGGCACAAGAATCTGGGGTGCAGTTCCGACTTCGGCGTCGTGGGCGCCTATCCTCCCGGGCAAAGCCCGGACATGAAATACGGTGAACCCGATGAACGGCCGGCGTGTCTTGAAGCCATTGCCCGGACGGCTCCGCCGACGCTGGACCCGGTTGCCGGGAGCGGCGGGCCGTTGATTGCGCAGTGGAGGATTGAGGGGTAGCGCATCCTTGGATGCGCGGATCAACTGTCGGGGCCTGCCGGCACAAGCAGCGCGAACTCACCCCGGCGATTGCGTGACCAGGCAAACTCGTTCTGCCCGATTTCCGCGGGGCGGTCTTCGCCGAGGCTGCGGGTGTGGATGCGGTCGGGCGACACTCCCATGCTGACAAGCGTTTCGCGGATTGTCAGCGCGCGGCGTTCGCCCAGGGCGCGGTTGTATTCCTCCGTGCCCCGGTCGTCGCAGTGGCCATCGACCAGGATGGCGTTTTCCGTGCGCGTCTTCAGATAGACCGCCACTTCCTCGATTTTGACGATTTCCGCAGTGTCGATGTCTGAGCGATCGAAGGCGAAGTAGACGGTGTCGGATCTCAAGGCGTCGGCGTCGAGCCAGTAATCGCCGAAGCGGATGCGGCCGGGAAGTGCCTGTTCGGAAATGGGGCCGTCCGGCGCGATGAGCGGCGTTTCCGGTTGGCGATGCTCGGGGGCGGGCTTGGATTTCGTGATTTCGACTTCCCGGGGAAGGTCCGGCCGGTGAGGAATCGGAGGCTGGGGCGTGATCTTGATCGGTTGCTCCGGGCGAACCTCCTTGGGGGCTCTTGAATCCGGGGTGGACTCGGCTTTCGCTCCTCCGCTGCCGGGAATGACGGTCAGGGAGGGGTCCTTGTCGGATTGGCAACCGGTTGCCGCAAGCAGCAGGGCGACGCCGGCAATTGAGGTGAGGCGGGGTTTGGTGGTCTTCATGTTGGTTCGTTCGAGCGTTGGACGGGGTCGCCGCGCGAATGCTCCCTGTGTTGGGCGGTTTGCACCGATGAATAGCTCCGGGGCCATATCGTCTGTATGAACTTGCGGATTTGTGACTGGAATGGTTAATCGAACTGAAGCGATGCGACGACTGAATCGACATTTAATCAGCGGTCTGGCTGGAGTGTGTCTGGTCGTGGGCGCATTCGCCGCCCATGGCGCGGATGAGCCCGGACGCGGCCATGCCATTTACCAGAAACTCTGCGCGGATTGCCATGGGGCGCGCGGCCAGGGGGTGAAGGGCAAGTACGACGATCCGCTGACTGGCGACAAGTCGGTGGCGAGGCTCAAGCGGATCATCCATCGTTCGATGCCGGAAGAGAAACCGGAGCTGTGCGAGGACAAGGACGCGCAGGCCGTGGCCGAATATATCCACGACGCCTTCTATTCTCCGGCGGCGCAGGCGCGGAACATGCCGGCGCGGATTGAGTTGTCGCGCCTCACGGTGCGGCAATACCAGAACGGCGTCGCGGACCTGATCTCGAGTTTCGTCGGGTTCAACGGACCGAGCGACAAGTTTGGATTGAGCGGGACGTATTTCAAGTCGCGCGGCTACAGTAGCAAGAACAAGGCCTTCGACCGGGTGGATCCGCAGATTCGCTTCCAATTTGGCGAGGGGAGTCCGGACGAGAAGGTGTTCAAGGCCGAGGAATTCTCGATGACCTGGTCCGGTTCTGTCCGGATCGAGGATGCGGGCGAATATGAGTTCATCGTCAAGACGGAGAACGGCTTCAAACTTTGGGTGAATTCGTCATCCACTCCCACCATCGATGGCTGGGTTGCGCTGGGCGGCGAACCGACGAAGCATTCCGCAAAGGTGCGCCTGTTGGGAGGGCGGCGCTATCCGATCAAGCTGGACTTCTTCAAATACAAGGACAAGACCGCGTCGATCGAACTGCGCTGGAAGCCGCCGCACAAGGTGGAGCGGACGATTCCGGCGCGCAGTCTCAGTCCGGACGGCGCGCGATCGACCCTGGTGGTCTCGACGCCCTTTCCGCCGGATGACGGCAGCGTGGGGTATCCGCGCGGCGCGGCGGTGTCCAAGGCCTGGGACGACGCGACGACGCGCGCGGCGGTCGAGACGGCCAACCGGGTGGTGACCTTTCTGGATCCGTTGGCGAAAACCAAGGGGAGCGATCCCGAACGCGAGAAGAAGGTGAAGGCGTTCTGTCGGACCTTTGCGGAGCGGGCGTTCCGCCGGCCGTTGAGCGGGGCCGAGGCGACGCTGATTGTGGAGTCGCAGTTTGAACGGGCGGAGGATGTGGACACCGCGGTGAAGCGGGCCATCCTGCTGACGCTCAAGTCGCCGGCCTTCCTGTATCCGGAACTCGGGACGAAGGGTTTTGACGCGCATACGACGGCAAGTCGCCTGGCGCTGGGGTTGTGGGATTCGCTGCCGGATGCGGCGCTGCTCAAGGCGGCGGGCTCCGGGAAACTTGAGACCCCGGAGCAGGTGAAGGCGCAGGCGCAGCGCATGGCCCGCGATCCGCGGGCGCGCGCCAAGATGCGGGAGTTTTTTCACCAATGGCTGAAGATGGATGAGGTCGAGGACCTGGCGAAGGACAAGAAGCGGTTTCCGGGTTTTGACGAACAGATCATCTCGGATCTGCGGACGTCATTGGATCTGTTCGTGGAGGACATCCTGTGGGGCGAGAAGTCGGACTACCGGCAGATTCTGTTGGCGAACCATCTGTATGTGAACAAACGGTTGGCGAAGTTCTACGATTTCAAGGCGCCGGAGAAACCGGGCTTCGAGAAGGTGTCCTTTGATGCGAAGCAACGGACGGGGGTGATGACGCATCCGTACCTGTTGACTTCCTTCGCCTACAACGATTCGACTTCCCCCATCCATAGGGGGGTGTTCATCACGCGCAATATGCTGGGGCGCACCTTGAAGCCGCCGCCGGCCGCGGTTTCGTTCACCGACCAGAAATTCAAGCCCAACCTGACCATGCGGGAGAAGGTGGCGGAATTGACCAAGCCGCGCGCCTGTCAGAACTGCCACGCCATCATCAACCCGCTCGGTTTCAGCCTGGAACATTACGATGCCGTCGGCCGATTCCGGACGAAGGAGGAAGAGGTGGACAAGCCGATCAACGCCGCCGCGGAGTACCAGACCGACAGCGGCGAGATTGTGAAGCTGAAGGGCGCGCGCGACCTGGCGGAGTTCGCGGCAAACAGCCCGTCGGCCCAACGCGGCTTTGTGATCCAGTTGTTCAACCATGTCGCCAAGCAGCCGGTGCAGGCCTATGGGGCCGATGCGCTGGAACGGTTGCAGACCGCGTTCTCCGAATCCGGCGCCAACATGCGTCGCCTCCTGGAGGAGGTGTCGATGGCGTATGCGACGCATCGCCCGGAGAAGAAGTCCGCCAAATGAGCGCGCGTTTCGGCAGATTGAGTCCACTGGCTTTCCACGCGCGCTGTAGAGAGCTCTCTGTGAGAGCAGGCAAGCGCTTGCGCGAGCGTGCGTCAGGGCTCGGCTCACAGAGCCGACGCTGCAACCGCTCCGGCGTTCAGCTTGCCGCCCCATGCGTGAGCCCTTCGGTTGAGGGCTGGTTTCTTGCGTTGAGCCTGTTTGCCGCGGCAACGCTGCCCGCCGCGGATTGGCCCAACTGGCGCGGGCCGGAACGCGACGGCGTGTCCCGGGAAGCCGAGGTTTCCTTCGCCTGGCCGGAGACGGGGCCGAAGGTCTTGTGGAAGGCCGCCGTGGGAACCGGCTTCTCCTCGATGTCAATTGCGAAGGGGCGCGTGTTCACCATGGGCAACGAAGGCGACAAGGATCTGGTTCATTGCCTCGACGCGAAGACAGGGAAGACGCTCTGGAAGCACAGCTACGACTGCCCGCTCGATCCGAATCTGTTCGAGGGCGGCCCAACCTCGACGCCGACGGTGGCTGGGGATCGCGTTTACACCATCAGTCGGTTGGGGCATGTGTTCTGTCTGGGCGTCGCGGACGGGAAGGTTCAGTGGTCGCGAGACTTTGCCGGGGAGGAAGAGATTCCCGCGCCGGGTTGGGGATACGCGGGTTCGCCGTTGATTCATGGGGAGACTTTGCTGCTCAATTTCGGTGAATCCGGCATGGCCTTGGACAAGACGACCGGCAAGACGATCTGGCAGTCGGAGCCGGAGGAGGCGGGATACACTTCGCCGGTGGTCTTCGAACAGGGCGGGAGGAAGCTGGGAGTCTTCAGTTCAGGGAAATACTTCAGCGCGGTCGATCTGGAGAACGGCGAGACCGTCTGGTCTTATCGTTGGCTGACGCGCTACGGCATGAATGCCTGCGACCCGATTGTCGATGGCGATCGCGTGTTCATTACCAGCGGCTATGGCAAGGGCTGCGCGTTGTTGAAGCACGCCGCGGAGGAACCGGAGGAAATGTGGCGCGGCAAGGCGCTGAGGGCGCAACTCGCGGCCCCGGTGAAGATCGGGGAACACGTCTACGGCATCGACGGCGATGAGAACGCGCGTGAAGCGGCGTTGAAGTGTGTCTCCTTCGCGACTGGCGAGGAAGCCTGGGCGGAAACCGGGGTGGGCTTCGGCTCCCTGATTGCCGCGGATGGAAAATTGATCGTCCTGTCCGCGGCCGGCGATCTGATCGTGGGCGAGGCGAATTCGAAGAAATGGAGGGAGACTGCGCGCGCCAAGGTCCTGGAAGGCAAGTGCTGGACGCCGCCCGCCTTGGCGGATGGGCGGCTGTATTGTCGCAACGCCTTTGGGGATCTGGTTTGCCTGGATTTGGCCGGAGGTCCGGGGCAATGAAAAAGGCGGCCGACATTTGCCGGCCGCAATCGGATGAGACTCTCCCAGCGCCTTACTTCGCGGCCTAGGGGTTGACGTAGTAAGGAGCCTTGAAGCCGCCGTAGTCGGCGCCGTCGGCGATCCATTTCTTGAGCATGGCCAGTTGCGCCTTGGTGAGCGGGTCGCCCTTGGGCGGCATGATGTCTTCGTGGTCGGCCGGCAGGGCGGAGGAGGTGTAGAGCGTGCTCTTCTCCGGTTTGCCGGGGACGACGGCGAAGACCTTCTGATCGTCGTCGTTCTCGTAGCCCGCCTTGATGATGTCGATCTTGTCGAGGCGGACGCCGCCCTTGGGTTTCTTGGTGCGGCCGGACCTGGCGTCCTTGTAGGGGGCGGCGTGGCAGCTCAGGCATTGTTCCTTGAGCAGGGGATAAATCTGTTTGCCGAAGTCGACCTTGTCGGCGGCGGCGGCGGTTTGGGCGAGCCCCAGAGTCAGGCCGGCGAGGCCGAGAGCGGTGGCGAGGCGTTTCATGGATTTCATCGGATGTCGTTTGTGTGGGATCGTGTGTTTCGGTTTACAACTGCGGTTCCATATCCCGAACGGCCCGGAGGCGCCCGGTTGTTCATTGGACCCCACAAGTCGAATCAGAATTCGAAACGAAGCCTTTCCCATAATTGCAGAAAGGTTCGCCAATATTGACCCGGGTGTGAGGCGGGTTTGCAAGAAGCTGCGCGCAAGGTTGTGTTTTGGGGCTCTTGATTGCGTGCGATCCGAACACGGAGAGCCCTCAAACATCAAGACACAGGAATAGAGACAGCGGATAAAAACCTTCCCATGTCTTCATTCCCTTGTCAGCGCGGTGGTTGCGGCTGAAATGCCCTCGGCGCTCCGTGGCTCTGTGTCGAGGTCGGAACGGGGGATCGAGCTCTGGAGCGCGCCAGGGAAGGGGCGTCATCCCCTGACGAAAGCCGACAGCGCTGCCTGAAGCCCGGCGGCCAGCTCTTCGTCGGTGAGGCCGGAATCAGGGGAGAAATTGTCGTGGAACGACGGCAGGCAAAAGGTTGCCTTCACTTGGGCGCCCATACGGGGAAAGGCGGCCTTGGCGGCTTCCATGACGGAGGCTCCGCCGCGCGCGCCGGGAGAGGTGGACAGCAGCAGCATGGGTTTGTCGTTCCAGACCTCGTATTCGGCGCGGGAGGCCCAGTCATAGAGATTCTTGAACGCCGCGGCGTAGGAGCCGTTGTGTTCGGCGAGCGACAGCACGATGGCGTCGTGGGAGCGGATCAATTCGAGGAATCGTCTGGCGTCGTCCGGAATGCCGTTGGCCTCCTCTTCGTCCGCGCTGAAGATCGGGAGATTGAATTCGCGCAGGTCGAGATCGGTGATCTCCGCCTCCGGGATCCGGTCGGCGACGTGGTTGGCGAACTGACGGTTGATGGATTGGGAGCTGGTGGAGGCTCCGAAGGCGAGGATTTTCATGGTGAGAGTCCGGCGAGTGTGTGCGGGTGTGTTTGGGACAGGTTCAGGATTGCGGGCAATCCGAGTCAATCGAGCCGAAAGAACAGGAAGTCGGCGCTCTGTTTTGCGGTGACGTCAATGGGCGCCGGGTGACCGTTGATGGCGAGGCCGTCGGCGCGTTGCAGGGATTCACCGAGTAGTTCGACTTCGCCCTCGACGACCTGCAGCCAGGCGTGCGGACGTTTGACGTCCGACGGCAGCGTGAGCGATTGTCCGGCCTCAATTCGGCCGAAGGAGATCTCGGCGTTCTGCCGGATGACGGTCGCGTCGTCCTTGGGATTCCCGGAGAAGAGCAGGGTGAGCGCGTTTTTCGGGGCGGCGTCGCCGAGTTGCCTTTCCGAGTAGCGGGGGGCTCCGCCGGATTGATTGGGGCGCAGCCAGATCTGGTAAAGCTCGGTGGGCGTCTCCTTCGAAGGATTGAACTCGCTGTGCCGCACGCCGGAACCGGCGCTCATGTATTGCAGGTTGCCGGGTGTGATGATGGAGCCATTGCCCATGCTGTCGCGGTGCTCGAGTTGACCGGAGATGACGTAGGTGAAGATCTCGGCGTCCTTGTGCGGATGGGTGGGGAAGCCGCCGCCCGGTTCTATGATGTCGTTGTTCATCACCCGGAGGGAGCGGAATCCCATGTGGTCCGGATCGAAATACTCGGCGAAGGAAAAAGTGAAGCGCGCGTGCAGCCAGCCGTGTTCCGCGCGTCCGCGTTCCTCGGCCGGGCGTTTGCGGACGATCCAGGATGCGTCGGCCCCGTCCGGGCCTTTTATCGTCGTTGTCATGGAATCACTTTGAAGCAACTCCGGCGTCCCGACCAATACCTTGTTTTTGTGGCTGCCATGCCTTTTGGTTATGGACATGGAATTGCGACACCTTCGATATTTCGTCACGGCGGCCGAGGAAGGCAGCGTCAGTCGGGCGGCGGCGCGACTGAACATCTCGCAGCCGGCGGTCTCGCGTCAGTTGCGCGACCTGGAGGACGAACTCGGCGTGAAATTGTTCGAACGTCAACCGCAGGGATTACGGGTCACCGAGAGCGGGGAGACGGCGTTGACGCACGCCAGGGATCTGCTTAGGCGGGCGAATATCATGGTGTCGGCATTGAAGTGCTTGTCGGACAAGCCGCGCAAAGCGCTGCGGGTCGGTTTCATCCCGACGGCGCTGCCGGGATTCCTGGCCGAAGGGATGAGGCGGTTCAATGAGCGGCAGTCCGGTGTCTGCGTGCAGATCCGGGAGATGAGTCCGCGACAGCAGGAAACTGGCCTGCGCGGAGGAGAACTCGATCTCGCGTTGATTGGGACGGTCTGCCCGGAGTTGAAGAAACAGTTTGCGACCGCGTCCATTCACAAGACCCCATTGTGCGTCGTGTTGCCGGACCATCACCTGTTGGCCCTGCGGAAGTCGATCGATTTGACGGAACTGGCTGACGAGAGCTTCGTCAGTTTGAATGAGCGCCATTTTCCGGGGCGTCCGGAATTGATCCGCGAATTGAGCGAGCGGGCGGGGTTTCCCATCGACGTCGGTGTGAAGGCGGAAGGCCTTTCCGAGGCCTTGGGCATGGTCGCTGGCGGAGCGGGCGTTGCAGTCCTGCCGGAGGACGTGGATCGCCTGCCGCATCCGGGTGTGGTCCTCGTGAAGATGCGGAAGCCCCGGATGCAACTCACGTTTTCGGCCGCGTGGAGACGGAATGAGACCGAGCCGGCCGTTGCCGAACTTGTGGAATTGCTGAAGAAGGCCTCGCGCGGCGAGTAGGTGACGCCCGGTTTTCCGTAACTGGCGGCGAGACGCCGCCAAAACCCGCAACCGGGACGGCTGCGCTACGGTCGCGGTTCAACGAGCCACGCGAGCGCCGCCGCCGGAGGCGAGCTTTTCGACATCCTTGAGGGTCGCCATGGAGGTGTCGCCTGGGGTGGTCATGGCCAGGGCTCCATGGGCCGCGCCGTATTCAACCGCGGCCTGCGGATCGCCGGCGTGCATGAGGCCGTAGATGAGCCCGGAAGCGAAGCTGTCGCCTCCGCCGACGCGGTCGAAGATCTCCAGATCGGGCCGCTTGATGGACTCGTGGAAGTTCCCGTCCGCCCAGCAGATGGCGCTCCAGTCGTTGATCGTCGCGCTCTTGACCGCGCGCAAGGTCGTGGCGGTGACCTTGAAGTTGGGGAATTCCTTCACGGCGGTCTCGATCATGGACTTGAAGGCGTCGATCTCGATGGTTGAGATGTTCTCGTCGACGCCCGCGACCTCGAATCCGAGGCAGGCGGTGAAGTCCTCCTCGTTGCCGATCATGACGTCGACGTGCTTTGCGATGCGGCGGTTGACCTCCTGGGCCTTCTCCTGACCGCCGATGGATTTCCAAAGCGACGGGCGGTAGTTGAGATCGTAGGAGACGATCGTGCCATGTTTCTTGGCGCACTGGACGGCCTCTTCGATCACATCGGCGGTGGTTTCGGAAAGGCCGGCGTAGATGCCGCCGGTGTGGAACCAGCGCACGCCCAGCTTTCCGAAAATCTCCTCCCAGTCGATGTCGCCCTTTTTGAGTTGCGATGCGGCGGTATTGCCGCGATCGGATACGCCGACGGCGCCGCGGACGCCGAAGCCGCGTTCGGTGAAGTTGAGGCCGTTGCGGACGTCGCGGCCGATGCCGTCGTAGTCCCGCCACACGATGTGGGAAACATCGACGCCGCCCTGCAGTATGAAATCCTCGACGAGGCGTCCGACCTCATTGTCGGCGAAGGCGGTGACGACGGCGGTGCGCAGTCCGAAGCAGCGCCGCAGGCCGCGGGCGACGTTGTATTCGCCGCCGCCCTCCCAGACCTTGAAGTCACGCGCGGCGCGGATTCGGCCGTGGCCGGGATCGAGGCGCAGCATGACCTCCCCGAGGGCGATCATGTCGTATCGGCAGAAAGCTGCGGGCTTGATTTCCAGGGTGGCCATGGTTCGGCTGCCTTCAGCGGCGGTCGATCAATCGAACAAGGCGTCCCATTCCGCCTCCTTGAAGCCGACGAGGCCCTGATCGCCGATCAGAGCGAAGGGGCGTTTGACGAGGTTGCCGTTGGCGGCAAGGAGGTCGATGGCTTCGCCGGCGGACAGGGACGGGAGTTTGTCCTTGAGGTTGAGTGCCTTGTAATCGCCGCCGGAGGTGTTGAAGAGGCGTCGCAGTTCTCCGTTATGGAGCTTGAGCATTTTCCTCAATTCAGTTTTCCCGGGCGGCGTTTCGCGGATGGGAATCTCGGTGAATTCGACCTCCCTGGCTGCGAGGTATTTGACGGCCTTGCGGCAGGTTCCGCAGTTCTTGTAGGTGTAGATCCGAAGGGGCGAACTCATGGGGGCGATGAAACGAGAGGGCGGTTCGGCGGCGTCGTCGGCGCGGCGAAAAGGGGTGGGGCGGCGTTCAGGCGTCCTTGGAATCCTCGGAGCCTGCGGTCTCGAGGATCCACTTGAGCTTGGCCATGAAGGCGCGGTCGAGCACTTCCTTCACGAATTCACCGATATGGGGTTCCTTGGAGGCGCTGCTGCCGGCGACGTTCAGGGTCTGGATGTGATGCTGATGCAGGAACGCGAGGAGGTGTTGGGCCTGCGTGGCCGGCGGGTGGTCGCGTTTGAGGTGCAGGCAGGGTTTGCCATAGGCCTGGGTGAATTCCTTGACGCGGGCGCTGGCGCCGGTGAGTTCGTCCCCGATGGAGAAGATCACGGTGCCGTCGGAGCCGCGGACATTCCATTCAGTGCGTTGGAGGTACCCGGAGCTGGGCGTTTCCTTGAGATTGTACTTCTTCTGAGCGTATCCGTCCTCGCCGGCGCGGGCCCGGGGGCACCAGCCGCCGTGGGGGATGCCCTGTCCGGCCGCGAAATCCATTGCGGTGAGTTCCGCGCCGCTGAGTCCGCCGGAAACGAGCTTCTCGATCATGGCCTTGCGGCCGAGAAAGTGCATGAGCGGCTCCATGTCCGATTCGTTGAGGGCGTGGGAGATGAGTTTGGCTTTTTCCCCGATCTCGAGGGCCTGAAAGAGCCATTTTCGGGCCTGTTCCAAGCGACCCAGTTCGGTGGTGAAGAGGGCGATGTAGTAGGGTATCATCGCGTTGTCAGGAAAGCGGTCGACCACCTTGAGCAGCATGTTCAGCGCGCGCTGCGAGAGTTTCATCTCGTGCAGGCAGACGGCCTGGCCGAGCCAGCCTGCGACGTCGGTCGGCACCATTTCACTGTAATCCTGGGCGGCGTCGAGGGCCGCATGCCAGCGTTTCTCCTGCTTGTAGATCTCGTAGCGCAGCTTGAGTACCTCCGGGTGCTTGCGCAGTTCGGGGGAAATGCGTTCAAGTTTCATGCCGGCCTCAAGACTGCGTCCGGACTTCAGGCACTCACGCGCCCATTCGAGGATGAGTGAATCTTCCCGGGCGAAGGGCTTGTCGGATTCGACCGCGGGCGTCTCCTCCACGGCGTCGGACGACAACGCGAAGTAATCCAGGTAATTCTCGCGCATGATGCTCCGGATCTGCATGGCGAGGACGACGAAGGCGACGACGCCGATCGTAAACAATGCGATGCCTGTGCGGTCGGAGTCTGAAGACAACAGGAAGATGGCTCCGACGGCCAAGGCGACACCGAGGCCCACGAGCAAGGTCTGGACCGCGGGCGACATCCGGGTTTCGGAACTGGAGGACATGGTTCGGTTCAGGGGGCTATCTGTTGGATGAATATTGGCCGGTCGTCACGCAAGATCAAGACACATTGTGCCGATTTACGGCGTCAATTGGGGGAGGAATGCGCCTTTCGCCTCCCTGGCGGGTATGCTAAGAAGATTCCGGCGGCAGGGGGGGCGCGCTGTCGCACGGCGGGGTGAATCGTGTGACCCGTCCGGTCATGTAGCCATGAATGAAGCGGAAATCATTGTAAGCCACGGCGAGACGCGCCTGGGGCGGTTCCTGTTGGGGCCGGGTGAATACTACATCGGCTCCGACCCCAATTGCCACATCCAGCTGGATGTTCCGGATGTCGCGGCCAGTCACGCGATCCTGGTGTTTGAAGACGACGCCCTGCAGGTCGAGGACCTGGGGAGCGAGTCGGGGACCCATGTCGGGGGCGAGAGATTGGAGGCGCCTTGTCATGTGCGGCCTCCTCAGAGCATCCAGGTTGGCGGGGCGACCTTGGATGTCAAACTGGTCGAGGACACGGAATTCATCACGCGCCCGCCTCAGCCCGTGAGCGTTGGAAGCTCGGGCGGATCGGTCCAGGACTCGTTGAAGGGCGTGCGTTACGAGGTGGGGTACATGTTCAACCAGGGATCGATGGGGGCGATCCACGGAGCCTTGGATCGCAACATCGGCCGCAACGTCGCGATGAAAGTGATCCTTGGGGACGGGGAGCCGCCGCGGGAGCAGTTGCTGCGCTTTGTGCGGGAGGCGCAGGTCATGGGGCAGCTGGATCATCCGAACATCGTGCCCATCTACGAGCTGGGGGTGAACGATCAGAACCAGCTGTTCTACACGATGAAGTATGTGAAGGGGGTGACGCTGGAGTTTGTGCTCAAGCGGATCCGGCGGGGCGATCCCAAGGTCATCGGCGAGTATCCGCTCGCGCAGTTGTTGACCATTTTCCAGAAGATCTGCGACGCGGTGGCCTTTGCGCATTCGCGGGGAATCATCCATCGCGATCTGAAGCCCGAGAACATCATGCTGGGGGAATTTGGCCAGGTGTTGGTGATGGACTGGGGGTTGGCGATGATTCTCTCCCAACGCGAAGAGGAGACCGACCTGGCGCATCCCGGAATGAACGCGGCCGCGCTGGATCATCAGAAGCTCTCGGGGACGATCCTGGGCGACATCATGGGCACGCCGCAATTCATGGCACCCGAGCAGGCGGCCGGCAGGAACACGGAGCTCGATGAGCGATCGGACGTCTTTGCCCTGGGCGGCATCCTCTACAACATCCTCACCCTGCGCGCTCCCTTGACCGGCGCGACCCTGCACGAGATTCTTTACAAGAACATGGAGGGGATGATCGATCCGCCGCTGGTGTTCAATGCCCGGACGAAGAACAAGAAGCGGACCAAGGACGGTCGGTTGGTTCCGGCGGTGACCCTGCCCCACTGTCCGGGAAACCAGATTCCCGACACCCTTTCCAACATCGCCATGAAGGCGTTGGCGACGGATCCCGACGATCGGCACCAGACGGTGCGCGAACTGCAGGCGGAAGCGCTTCAGTTTCAGCGCGGCATCGAGATGCTCGTCACGCAGCACAAGGGATGGACGGCGGCAATCGTCGGAGCGCTGGCGCTGGTGGTCGTGGCCGTCTTCAGCCTGTTCCTCTCCGGACAGCTGCACAAGAGCAAGCTCTCCGGACTCAGCGACGCGGCGCCGGCCCTGGCGGAGTTGGCGCGGGCCCGGCTGGACGACGGGAATCTGGTGGAGGCGTTGAGTCTGGCGACGGATGCGGTCACGCTGGCCCCCGGCAACGCCGACATCCAGCTGACCAAGGCGGAAATCTGCATGAGCCTGGAGCGGTTTGAAGAGGCGTTGGAGGCTTATCGGGCCGCGGCGGAGATCGATCCCGCGCTGGTTGAGGCCAACGATGGCATCACGCGATCCAAGGCGGCGTTGGGGGGCGAGCTTCCGGAGGACGCGCCTGAAGCCCCGGAGGCGGGCGGCGAGAAGGACCCGGCGTCAGCAGAAGAGGAAGCCGACCCTCCGAACCAATGAACCGTCCGTTTTCCTTCAAGTGGATGTTCCTGAGCATGCTGGTCTTCATCGCCATTGAACTGGCGCTGGGCGGATTGCTGGGGAAGTTGATCGTCGGCAAATACGCCTCGCTCAGCCTCAAATTCACGCTGCAGGGACTGTTGAATCTCGCCAGTTATTTCATCGGCGGCATTGTGATCGGGCTCATCTCGCCGGGGATCCGGATTCATGAGCCCGCCGCGGGCGCATTCTGCGCGGTGGCGTTGATGTTGAGCCTGAGTCTCTTCACTCCCTACGCGATGATCCAGTTCAGCGCGCTCAAGATGATTCTTGGCGGCGGCATCGCCTTCTGTCTCGCGATCGCCGGCGCGGTGGTCGGGGAGCGCATGGCGGGGAACAAGCTTCCGGAAGACTGAACGATCCGCCGCCGTTTGAGACATCCCAGCCGGAAAGACAGAAAGGAGCGCGGACCGTGGCCCGCGCTCCTTGAGGGTTCGTTGGTTGGGAGCCCTGTGAAAAAGAATCCGCGGGACAGCCAGCCCCGACCGTCTCGCGGATATTGATTCTCAGCCCCTCAAGTCAGCCGGTCTAGTCGCCCACTGCGATCGACCAGAGGCCGGAATGACGGTCAGTGCGGAGATTGATGTCGCCGAGCGTGCCGCGCGGATGCTTGAACTCGACGTGGCCGTCGACGAAGAGGTAGTTCCAGCTGGCGTTGTGGATCTGCTTGGGACCGATTCTCATGCGCGCCTGGACGGTTTGACTCCACGCGCCGCCCCAAGGTTGGCCGTCGGCGCCGTAAGCGGCCATGTGGTCCTGGGCGCGGGGGATTTCGGACCAGCCGGTGGCGCCGAGGTAGTTGCCGTCGTAGATGCGCTCGGTGATCGCGATGACCTGGGAGCCGTCCTGCACGACCTGGGCCGGCACATTGTACTGGTGCCGGACGAAGATGATGTCGGTCTGGCTGTTGTCGCCGCGATAGCCGCGGGTGGCGTCGTTGGGGTCGTCCTTCCAGACGAAGCCGCCGCCATTGGGCGCGGCGTTGTGACCGTGGCGGTTCTGTTCCCAGATGAGGCCGACACCGGTCTGCGCGCCGGCGTTGGGCGGCCAGTCGCGATTCTTGGCGGCTTGGTCGTTGTCCGGGATGTCGGCGCCAAGCGGCTTGCCCGGATCGCCGGCGTTGACGCCGAGAATGAAACCGGCATTGCGTCCGCCACTGTGCTGAGGCATGGCGTAGGAGCGACGGATGCCGCGCCAGTTGGTGCTGTTCCAGTCGGCGGCGGGGATCTTGTCAGCCGGGCAGACGTAGGCTTTTTCCTCCGGCTTCACGTCCTGGTTGCGGACGGGCGACCAGTCGCGGCGCCAGCGGCTGTCCGTCATGGAGTAGCGGAGGCCGAGGTAGGACTGCAGCAACTCATCCCAGGTGAAGAAGTGCTGACCGCCTTGGGTCTTGCGGCCGAAGGCGTAGGGGAGCTCGTCCTTGTTGTCGCCCAGATACATGTGGTAGGCGTTCCCGATGTCCTTCAACTTGCCGAGGCAGGAGGTCTGCATCGCGTTTCTCTTGGCCTTGGCCAGGGCCGGCAGGAGCATGGCGGCGAGGATCGCAATGATCGCGATCACCACCAGCAGTTCGATGAGGGTGAATGCCCGAAGTCGGAACTTCCGTGTCAGGCGCGGGAAGAGGTTGTGCTTCATGTTTGTGTTCGATTGGTTGTGTCTGTGTTCCGCGTCGAGCCACGGTCGTCGCGCTCACTTGCGACGCCTGAATCGACACTGCGTTCTGTTGCCTGTTTATACGTCCGGACCGGACACAAAGTTTTGTCATTGTGACGAGTTGGCGACGGGTTGGGACAGTGGGATACATATCTGATTCGGAGTGGCGAAAAAAGGATCGCGAGGCGGAAAAAGGGACTCTGCATCGCGAGGAAACGATGTTTTTCGTGACGGATAGGGGACAACGAACCGAGCTGGGTTCTCCGCGGTGGCAGGTGTGGATCACGGAAGAATCGATCCCGCTCCGACCTGGAATGTGTTGAAGATGGGAATCGCGCGCGAGACGTCGGCGCGGGCTTGAAACTTCGGCTCGTCCGCCTGGATCAGTCAGACGACGCTCAGAAGCGGATGGCCTTGAATTTCCTTGTCTGCTCGGTGAGCGCGGTTTCAACCGGCAGGCGCTCCATGGAGGACGCCCCGTAGAATCCGTGCACGTTCTTCGTGCGCTGGAGAATGTGTTCGGCGTCCTCGGGCATGGCGATGGGGCCGCCGTGGCAGAGGACGATGACGTCGTCGCGCACGGCCAGCGCGGCGTCGGAGATGGCCTGAACCTCGCGGACGCAGTCGTCGAGCGAGAGCGCGGTCTCGGCGCCGATGGAGCCCTTGGTGGTCAGGCCCATGTGCGCGACCACGATGTCCGCTCCGGCGTGGGCCATCTGTTCGGCTTCGGTTGTGTTGAAAGCGTAGGGCGTCATGAGCAGGTCCAATTCGCGGGCCTTGGCGATCATTTCGACCTCCTTGTCGTAGCCCATCCCGGTTTCCTCGAGGTTCTGGCGGAACGTCCCGTCGATGAGCCCGACCGTCGGGAAATTCTGCACGCCGGCGAAGCCTGCGTCCTTCACCTGTCGGAGAAAACGGTCCATCTGGCGGAAGGGGTCCGAGGCGCAGACGCCGGCGAGGACGGGGACGTTCTGCACGACCGGCAGGACCTCCCTGGCCATGTCCATGACCACGGCGTTGGCGTCGCCGTAAGGCATGAGTCCGGCCAGCGACCCGCGCCCGGCCATGCGGTAGCGGCCGGAGTTGTAGATGACGATCAGGTCGATGCCGCCGGCCTCCTCGAATTTGGCGCTGATGCCCGTGCCCGCGCCGCCGCCGATGATGGGCGTTCCCTCGTGAATGTGGCTGCGGAGGCGGGCGAGAATCTCACTGCGCGTGTTGGACATGGTTCCCTGATAACCGCGCATTGGGATTGTTGGAAGTCAAAGATTCGGGGAGGATGCGCGGCATGAAGAGATTGAATTCCCGCTCTCCGTTCCCAGGTTTTGGCTCCCTGACTGTGTTGGTTGCGGTTGTCGGTTGCCTGGTTGTTCGTCTGCATGCGGCGGCGTTGCCCGCCGATTTGAAAACTCATTTTTTCCCGCCGGCGGAGTTCGTTGACGACTTTGGCGGTTTTCGTTCGCCGTTGAAGTTTGACGACGGATCGGCGGTGAAGACGAAGGCGGATTGGGCGAGGCGGCGGAAGGAGATCAAGGATTATTGGACCGGCGCGCTCGGCGAGTGGCCGCCGATGTTGAAGGACCTGGAGGTGGAGATGTTGGGGCGGGAACGGCGGGGGAACTTCACGCAGCACAGGATTCGGTTCCGCTGGACGCCGGTCGAAAAGACCGAGGGTTATCTGTTGATCCCGGATAGCGGCGGCAAGCGGCCGGCGGTGGTGACCGTCTTCTACGAACCGGACACCGCAATCGGGAAGGGGCGGGAGCATCGCGACTTCGCCCAACAATTGGCGAAGCGGGGGTTCGTGGCGTTGTCCATAGGCACGACCGAGAATTCCAAGCGGCGGCATTACGCCACGTATTGGCCGAACCGGGAGAACGCCAAGGTGGAGCCGCTCTCGATGATGGGGTATGCGGCGGCGCAGGCCTGGCAGTTGTTGGCAAACCGGCCGGAGGTGGACGCTGATAGGATCGGCATCGTCGGGCACTCCTACGGCGGCAAGTGGGCCCTCTTTGCGTCATGCCTCTTTGACAAGTACGCCTGCGCCGTCTGGTCGGATCCGGGCATCGTTTTCGACATCCGACCCAGCGTCAATTACTGGGAGCCGTATTACCTGGGCTACGAACCGCCGCCCTGGCGCAAACGCGGTTTGATCACGAAAGAGAATCCAGCCACCGGTCTTTATCCGCGGTTGTTGAAGCAGGGGCGCGACCTGCACGAACTGCACGCCTTGATGGCGCCTCGACCGTTCCTGGTGTCCGGCGGCAGCGAGGATGGCCCGCATCGCTGGAAGGCGTTGAACCACTCGGTCGCCGTCAATAAACTGCTGGGCTACGAGAACCGCGTCGCCATGACCAACCGCCCGGATCATTCGCCCAATCCGGAATCAAACGAGGTGATCTACCGGTTCTTTGAACACTTCCTGGAGAACGGGGCGAGGTAGAAACGAACGCCGTTCGCTTTCCGCATGCCGCGGCGTTCCGGAATTGCCGGAACCCCGCGCGAAGCGCCTTTCCGGGGTCCTTGATCAAGGGGACTCTTCGACCACGAGCGTCGCGTTGACAGGTGGTTTTTTTACGACCTGGGGCGTGTTTTTTCCCGGCCAGCGGATTTCGATCCGTTCGATGACAGTCGCCTTGCCCACGCCGATCTCCTGTTGCAGCGGATTGCATCCGAAGCTGCCGCCGCTGCCGACCATGCGGTGAATCTCGCGCGTTGCGCCGTTTGCGTTCACGACGACCTTGATGCGCGCGCCGATCGCGGATCGATTGGCCCGCGTTCCGACAAGCCGGACCTTGATCCAATTGGAGCCGTGTCCGGGATTCTGGAACAGGGCGTTGAAGAACTCATCGCCCGTGTAGGCTCCGCCCATGACGGCGTAGACATCCTGGTCGCCATCGGCGTCGATGTCGCCAAAGGCGATGCCGTGTCCTTTCTGCAGGTGGCCGAAACCGCCCGAGGTGGTCACATCCTGGAAGCGTTTTCCGGCGTCGTTGCGGAACATGCGGTTCGGATAGATGTCTCCGAAGTCCGGGGTGCCGGTGCCAAGGTAGAAGTCGAGGAAGCCGTCGTTGTCGAGGTCGCCGAAGTTGACGCCCATGGCGAGCGTCGCGATCTGAAGTCCGGCGGGTTGGGTTACATCGGCGAAGGTCCCGTCGCCCCGGTTGCGATAGAGTCGCACGCCCTCGCCGCGCAGGGGGCGCTTCAGATAGGCGCGGATGATGTCCTCGCGGTTCCCGGGGTCGTAGTCCGCCACGAAAAGATCGAGGAAGCCGTCGTTGTCGTAATCGAAGAACCAGCAGGGGAAGCTGTTGATTGGCGCGGTGACGCCCGCCTTGGCGGCGACATCCTGGAAGCGCGGGCCGTTGCCGGCGGATGTCTTGTTCCAGCCTCCGGGGTTCTTGAACAGCCGGTTGGCGCCCTTGTAGTCGGACAGGAAAATGTCGGTCCTCCCGTCGTTGTCGAAGTCGCCGGTCGCGACGCCCTTGATGTAACCCACGACCTTGAGTCCGACCTCGGCCGCGACTTCCTGGAAGGTCCCGTCGCCCTGGTTGCGGAACAGTTCGCAGGGGTGCGGATCGTTCGGCGAGACGGTTTCGTTGGCGACAAACAGGTCGAGGAGGCCGTCGTTGTCGTAGTCCAGCCAGGCCGCCGATGAAGTGGGGTGGAAGCTGAGCAGTCCGGCGGCCTCGGTGACGTCGGTGAAGCGGTTGTCGCCGTCGTTGCGGATGAGGGAGTTGGGGTGGCGGCCGTTGTGTTCCAGCCAGGCTCCGCGGGTGACGAAGAGATCGAGGTCGCCGTCGTTGTCGTAGTCCGCCTGAACCATGTTGAGTCCGCCGAGGATGCCGTTGAGATTGCTGGAATCGGTCAACTCGGCAAACCGGCCGTTTCCGTCGTTGGTGAAATACCGGAGTTGGTCGCGCTGCCCCCAGGAGGACGCGAAGAGATCGAGGTCGCCGTCGCCGTCAAAGTCGTCGAGCGCCGATCCGCCCGCCATGCCCTGCACGCCGAGTCCGGACGCGCCGGCGATGTCGTTGAAGCGGCCGATGTCATGCGCTGAATCGAAGACGTTGACCGGGATGATCCGTTGCGCGGTCTGCGGGGTTGGTTTCTCGCCGAGGGCGAAGGAGGCCACGGTCAGGAGCCAGCGCGCCTGGAGGTTGTCCGGCTTCTCATCGAGGACGAGGTTGAGCAACCCGATCGCTTTTCTGGCGCCGTCGGGGTCTCCGTGAACGCCGGCGCCGGAGATGGGAAACAGGCAGGATTCCGGATTGTGGTGCGCGATGCAATTGGCCTGTTCGCTGCGGCGCAGGTGGGCGATGGCGAGCCGGGTGCGCAGTCGGGCGCGGTCGTCATTCCAATAGGCGGCGTCGTGGCGCTTCGCGAGGGTCATGAACTCCTCGAAGCGCCTGACCGCGTGGTCGAGTCGGTTTGCGCTCAACAACTCCTCGGCGAGTTCCAGGGTGAAGTGCATGCGCTTGAAGATGTCGGTCTCCGACTCCAATTGCCCCGTCAACCGCTCTGCGATGGCGTGGTTCCAGTAGGCGTGCGGATGGGCGTCCGTGTGGTCCGCGATCTCGGCCAGCAGCGCCTTCATGGGGGATTCCGGCACGCTGGAAACCGGGGCGGAGGCGGAAGGGGCGGCTTGCGGCGCGTCGGCTGTGGCGGGCGGGGGCGCAGGCCGCAGAGCCCAGACGATCGAACCAATCACGGTCAGCGCCAACGCCCCGACCAGCAGAACGACGGGGCTGAAGCGCGGGGTGGGTGGTTCAGATGAGGTCTTCACTGCGCGCGGATTCCGACCCGGAACAGACGCCATTGTCGCAGAGGGGCGGAGGTTTGTCGATTCCGGCGGATTGCCCTTTTCACTGGTCGCGCAAGTCGGCACGATCCGCGACATGAGTCTGAAAGCCGCCTTCCTCCGAATCCTGGTTCTCCTCTTGTTGGCCGCGGACGTCCACGCTGCGCCGCCCAATATCGTGCTGATCTTCGTTGACGATATGGGCTACGGCGATATCGCCTGCTACGGCAACAAGAAGACGCGCACGCCAAACCTGGACAGACTGGCGGCGGGCGGTCAGCGCTGGACGTCGTTTTACGCGTCGGGTTCGGTGTGTGTGCCGAGTCGGCGCGGATTGATGACGGGTTGTCATCCGGCCCTGTTGGGGGGAACCAAACTGGGCGAGCATCGTGCGCAATTGATGCCGGCGATGTTGAAGGAGCGCGGCTACGCGACCGCGATTCTGGGCAAGTGGCATCTGGCCGGCTACCCCAAGGATTTCACGACCAGTCCGATGCACCCGTTGGAATGCGGCTTCGACTACCACTACGGAACGCCGGGCAGCAACGACGTGCCCGCGCCTCCCGGCAAGCGGCAGACGCGCGAGGTGTTCGACAACTGTGACAAGTTCTCCTTTCCCGTGCCGCTGATCAATGGCCGCAAGGTGATCGAGCAGCCGGTGAATCAGGAGTTGCTGACCAAGCGCTACACGAAGGAGGCGGTGAAGTGGATCAAGACGAAGCGCGACCGCCCCTTCTTCCTCTACCTCGCGCATAACATGCCGCACGCGCCGATCTTCGCCTCCCCCGAGTTCCAGGGGCGCAGCGCGAATGGACGCTTCGGCGATGTGGTGGAGGAGATTGACTGGTCGGTCGGCGAGGTCGTGAAGGCGATCCAGGACGCCGGCATTGAGAAGGAGACGTTGGTCGTGTTCACCAGCGACAACGGGCCCTGGACGATGTTTGGTTCGCATGGCGGGACGGCCAGGCCCTTGCGTGGGGAGAAGGGGACTTCGTGGGAGGGCGGTTTCCGAGTGCCCGGCATCTTTTCCTGGCCCGGGAAGATCAAGCCCGGGGAAGTTCACGGCATCGCCGCCAACCTCGATCTCTATGCCACCTTCGCGGCCCTGAGTGGCGAGGCGGCCACCAGCGGTCTGCGTGGCGACATCTCCAAGGACCTGTCCGGCGTCCTGCTTCGCGGCGAGAAGAGCCCGCGCACGAGATGGTACATGCCCGGCGGAGCCATGGCCTACCGCTCCGGCAAATTCAAGATCCACACCAAGACCAAGAAGCGCTCCTCCAATCCCGACACCCGCAGACGCGAACCGATGGAATCGCACGATCCGCCGCTGCTGTTCGATCTGTCGAAGGACATCGGCGAACAGAACAACATTGCGGCTCAGCATCCGGAGATCGTTGCGCGGTTGCTTTCGGAGATGAACGCGTTTCGGAATGGGAAGTGACAGCGCTGCATGCCGCAGGGGCGCGTCGGCTCCCTGAAATCGTGTAGCGCAGGCGTCCCGCCTGCGGGTTTGTGCGGTGTCGCGCCGCCAATGAATGGCGCACGCGGCGTCCGCCGCCGGCAGCCGAGGACGGCTACGCTACGGAGCCCTTTCGCGGGCCAAGAAATTCACTTCGCCTGAAGTTACATTCTCCGAACATGACAAGGCCGGGTTCATGCTCGTTCTTGATCTTGTCATGAAGATGCTTCTTTCACTCGCGGCGGCGGCGCCGGCCTTTGCGGCCGTGGCGCAGGATGGAATCCTCGATCTCACCCGGTTGCCCGACTACGCGGGCCAGGCGGTTCCCGCCTATATCCAGCGGGACAACACGCCGCCGGGGAATCCGATCACCGATCTCGGCGCGACGTTGGGGAGGGTGTTGTTCTACGACAAGCGCCTTTCCCGCAACGACACGATTGCCTGCGCGTCCTGTCACCAGCAGGAGCATGCGTTCAGCGATGTGGCGACGGCGAGCGTCGGGGTGGCGGGGACGACCGGCAGGCATTCGATGCGTCTGGTCAACGCGCGCTTTGGCGAGGAGGCTCGGTTCTTCTGGGACGAGCGGGCCGTGAGCCTGGAGGACCAGACCACCCGGCCCATCCAGGACCACGTTGAGATGGGGTTCAGCGGGACGGAAGGCGATCCCGGATTCTCGGAGCTGGTCGCCAAGCTTGCGGTCATCCGGGAATACCAGGCCCTTTTCGCCGTTGTCTATGGCGATCCCGCGATCGATGAGTCGCGCGTCCAGAGCGCGATCGCCCAGTTCGTGCGCAGCATCCAGTCGTTTGATTCCAGATACGATCAGGGGAGGGCGCAGGCGCAGAGGAACAACGTGGACTTCCCCAGTTTTACGGCGCAGGAGAATCGCGGAAAACAGTTGTTTCAAACGGCTCCCCGGAATGGCGGGGCCGGTTGCGCGGGTTGCCATCGGCCGCCGGAATTTGATATCGATCCGGACAGCGGCAACAACGGCGTCATCGGTTCCTTTGCGGGCGGGACGGACCTGACAGTGACGCGTTCTCCCAGCCTCAGGGATCTGGTTGATCCGACCGGCGCGTCCAATGGGGCCTTCATGCACGACGCCAGCCTTGCAACGCTGCTGGATGTCGTGAACCATTACAACAGCATTCCCGTGGAGAACGCCGGGCTCGACAACCGTCTCCGCGGCGGCCCGGGGCCTCAAGGCGCCCAACTCAATTTGTCCGAGGCCCAGAAGGGCGATCTGGTCGCCTTCCTGCGCACGCTGACGGGCTCCAGTATCTATACGGACGCCAGGTGGTCGGACCCGTTTGATGAAAGCGGCAATCTGGAACTGATCATTCTTCCGGCGGGCAGCGTCTCGGTCGACTTCAGCGGCGTTGGCGAGAGTCGGGTCGCCACGGTGACCGCGACCGGCGTGCCCGGTTTGGAGTATTCCTGTGAAGCGTCCAGCGACCTGGTCAACTGGGCTGGGCACAGCGTGACGGCGGATCAATCCGGGGCGTTGAGTTCAACCCTGTCTGCGCCGGCTTCGACTGCGCATCAGTTCTTCCGCTATGTCTACCGCGTTCCCGA
>JAYPGD010000002.1:0-20521 GCA_038126655.1 Verrucomicrobiales bacterium | reverse complement strand
GATCCCCGTTTGCGTCCGGAGCGGCGCTCAGTTCTCAAATCGCATACGCTCCCGGAAGAACAACCGCGCCGGCTCCAGGGCAAATTCATGTCCGCCGGGCGAGACGGTGAATTGCGGCCGTTCGCCTCCGGCTCGGAGATAAAGCGGTTCGATCAGATCGATGCAGCGTTTGGCTTCGGCGGGAGGGAAGCCGTCCGTTTTTCCGTTGGAGATGTGCAGTGGACGGGGGGCGACCAACAACGCCAGTTCGGGCAGGTCGAAGTCGGGCAGCAGACCGGGGATGGCGCCGCATTTGCAATGGCGGTTTCGATCGCGGATGAAGCTGGTCCGCATGCTGCCGAAGATTCCCTGCACGCTCGCGGCGGCGACGCGCGGCTCCATCACGGCGGCGCTCAAGGCCAACAGTCCGCCGGTCGAGACGCCTGTCACGCCCACCCGGCGAGCATCGACGCGCGGATCCTGGAAGACGCGGTCGAGCAGGATGCGTTGGTGGGCGAAGAGCAGGCTGTACCAGCCGCGGCCTTCGAGGCGCAGGGACTGGTCGAGGTCGAGGTGGGTGTCGCGACCGGGCTCCATGCCGATGTTCTCCATGGCGTAGACCAGATAACCGTCGTTGGCGAGCGCGGCGGCGCAGGCGTGTTGATAACTGGCCGCTTCATCCAGGATCTGCGCGGCTTTCCCGTGCCCCATGAAGCACACGATGGTCGGGAGTGGTTTCGCCGGCTGGGCGTCGAGCGGCTCCAGGCGAAAAAAACGAAACAGGCGTCTGCTTTGGTAGACGACCTGATGCTCGCGGCGGTGATGGCCGGCGTGTTTCGTGTCGGCTCCGGCGTTGATCTCGATCTTTCCTTCGTAGGGATAAAGCATGCGTTCGACAAAGCCTGTGCGAAGAGCGCTCTGCCAGGCTTGGAATTCCGGATTGGATTTGAACCTCGGCAAATTCAAAGGACGGAGCGCCGCCGCGGCGTTCGAGTGGGAGTAGTGAGGAACGGGGCGCGGAATCTCCGAGGTCAATCCAGCCTTGAAACCGCCGATGCTCTTCGCTTGTTCAACGTCCGCGATCCCCAAGCAAAGCCACCAGGCGGGCAGTCCCCAGAGTTCGTCGTCCGCCTCGAACTCACGAAACCAGATGGAGATCTTGTGGGTCTCGCCCTTCTTGAGATGCGCGTTGCTGGAGCCGCGGTAGGCGTCCTTGCGCCAGAGATGCCAGCCGTGGTCTGAAGGCGGCCGGCCATCTTCGAAGGACCAGGCGCCGGTGTCGTTGTAGCCGAAGGCCGCGAACACGACGGCCGGAACGCGAAAGCGCAACAATGCTTGGCCGCCCTCGCCGCCATTGAAAAGGATTCGCGGTAGGCCCTTCAATTCGTCGGGAAGATCCAACATCTGATAGTCGCGGTTCAGGAAAGTCCTCTCGCCGATGCGCGACTCACCGGCGCTCATGCGCGCTTCTTCGAGGCGCGCGGCCAGCCTGGCGAGGCGCGCTGCGGGCGTATTGCCGGCTGCGATCCGGGCCAGGTTGCTCTTCAGGCGCGCGGGATGATCCGACAACAGGGAATCCGGACCGAAGGCCAGCAACGCCTGGGTCTCGTCGAGTTCGCCCATCGTGCCGTTGAGATGAAGGCGGACGCCGGTGGCGCGCACGCGTTTCACCGGCGCATCGGTGTCCGCGAGCCAACGCGGCCAGAGGCGGATGGATTCCACGCCGGCTTCAGCGAAGGCTTCAATCGTGTCCAGCGACGGGATCAGCGCCAGTTGCCGCGCCTCCGGCAGCAGTTTGCGGAAGCGCTTGGCCTGATCGACGCTGCGAACGCCGACGATCGTTCCTTCCGGGCTTCCGTGTTTGCGGATGACCGCCGCGACCTTGCGGTCGTATTCCTCTCCCTGTTCCTTGAGATCGAGGAGGATGTCGATCCTTGAGCGGCATGCCTGCGCCGCTTCGATCAGGGAGGGGATGCGTTCGTTGCGATAGTCGGGGTCGAAGAAGGAGCCCGCGTCGAGCGCCTGAAGTTCCGCCAGGGTCAGCGCATTGGCCGGTCCTTTGCCGTTGGTGGTTCGGTCCAGGGTCGCGTCGTGCAGCAGGAACAGCTCGCCGTCGCGGCTGGTGCGGACGTCCACCTCCACCGCGGTGGCGCCGACTTCGATGGCGCGTCGAATCGAGGCCAGCGTGCATTCGGGGCGTTCGGCGCTGGCGCCGCGATGAGCGACAATCTGGTTGACCTGTTTGGCGGCGGCGGATGGATCGGGTTCCGCGGCCTGGGTTGCAGAACCGGGAAGTCCCATTGCGCAGACCAGCGCCAGCAGATGGAGAGGATGGTGCGGATTCATCTCAGATTTGCGCATGACGTAGAATGATCAGAACGCCGCGGTATTGGCAATGGTGGTTCAGGGTGTGGTCGGACGAGCCAGCCGTGAACCCAAGTGGGTGGCACTTGAATGGATGAGGAAACCAGCAGGCAAAGTCCCGGCGGGACGACTGAGAATAGCCCGGTGATTCATCGCCGGAAAGATCGCCCATCGATCGCAAGTCCCTAAGGGACGGCTGATTGTCTTTCCGCTGAGGGATGCAGGCTGGCATCGGTCGTCCCTACGGGACTTGATCGTTTTCTTCTTCAAACCCGGCGATAAATCGCCGGGCTATTCTCGGATGTTCCTCCGGGACAAACGCGGGAGCTTCGCCCCACCAGGAAAGACAGGCGTTCAATCGACCGGGGCTCTCACTCCGATTCTTTCAAGGTGATTTCGTTTCAGATTGCGTTAAAGAAGTCCGCCCAAGCCGCGTCGAAGAAACCAATCACATGAAAACACGCCTCCTTCTTCTCCTGACCCTTGCCTTCTCCCTTGTCGCCGCGCAGGCCGCGCGCAAGGACCGTCACGTCATTCTCATCAGCATCGATGGCCTGGCGTCGTATTATTTCGACGACCCCAAGGCGCACATGCCGACGATTCGTTCCCTGGCGGCGAACGGCGCGCGGGCGAAGCGGATGAAGTGCTCCTTTCCTTCGGTGACCTGGCCGAACCACACCACCCTGGTCACCGGGGTCGAGCCGGGGCGTCACGGCGTCATTGCCAACAATTACTACGACCGCAAGACGAGGAAATCCGTTCCGTTTATTCCCGATCCCCTGTTCGACAAGCATGAGATCGTCAAGACGCCCACGGTCTACGATGTGGCGCACAATGCCGGATTGAAGACGGCGGGCGTGATCTGGCCTGCCTCAAGGAACGCCGCCACGCTCGACTGGCAGCTCCCGGATGTCTTCGACCAGAAGATCTTCGAAAGCGCCAGCACGCCGAGCCTGCTGCGCGAGTTCAAGGCGAAGGGCATTCCCTATGAGAAGCAGATGGAGTGGTGCAAGGCGGGCAACGCCGGCAAGGCGCAGCGCGACTGGATGTACACCCGCATGGCTGAGCACATTCTCACCACGCACAAGCCGAACTTCCTCGCCATCCATCTCGTCAGTGTCGATGCGTTTGAGCATGGGACCGGCCGCAACTCGCCTGAAACCTATTGGGCCTGCAACGATTCGGACAACCGCGTGCGGGAACTCATCGAGGCGACCAAGGCCGCGGGGATCTACGAGAACACGACCTTTGTGGTCGCCGCCGATCACGGCTTCATCACCTACGCCAACCAGATCAAACCCAACGTCCTGCTCAAGCAGAAGGGGCTGTTGAAATCGGCCGGCCCGCGCGTCGTTGAGCAGAAGGCCTATAGCCTCGCGCAGGGCGGCGCTGCGATGATTTACATTCTGGATGAGGCCAATCGCGCCGAGATCGCCAAGACCCTGGCCGCGGATTTCGCGAAGGTCGAAGGCGTGGAGGCGGTGGTCGAGGCCAAGGATTTCGCGAGCGTGGGGCAATTGCCGCCGGACCAGGATCCGCGCAGCCCGGATCTGTTTTTGTCGGCGAAGGACGGCTATTCGTTCTCCGGTTCCGCCAATGGCGATGACCTGGTCTCCCCGACGCCCGGCCCGCGCGGAGCCCATGGTTATCTGGCGACGCACCCGCTGATGTACGCCAACTTCGTCATCTCCGGCGCCGGCGTCAAGAAGGGCGTCGTGCTGGATGAGGTGGACAACAACGATGTCGCCCCGACCATCGGCGCGCTGCTGGGAACACCGATGAAGAATGTGGACGGGCGGGTGTTGAAGGAGATTTTGGTGGAGTGACGGGTGATGAGTGATTGGGGGGGCGTCTCTGAATTCGAGCACGCGTTCGAGAATGATTCCTACATCTTTGGATGCGTACAAGGGTGGGAATAAGAAGGTTGGGCTTGTCTCCCTTTTGTTTAGCTTCACAGTCATACCTATGGCGTATCTGTCGGTGCAGGCGGCCTTCCGCTTCCTGTCCAACCATTGAGCGACCCAAGGTTGTTCGATCAAGAGTTCCCAGCCGCGTGGCGGCGTCACATGAATAGCCGTGACTGGGGGCGCGCCCCGCTGAGGCCACGGTCACTAAGCACACGAGCCCAAGCCGTAAAGGGACGGCTGATCGTCTTTCCGCCGTGGGATGAAGGCTGGTATCGGTCGTCCCTTCGGGACTTGATCGTTTTCTTCTTCAAACCCGACGATAAATCGCCGGGCTATTTTCAGATGTCCCTACGGGACATAATTCAGATTGCTTCGTCAGCCGCAGATTCGACCACTCACATTTGTTTGCGCCGCATTCCAGGGAGATGACCGTGTGAGGCTCGCGTTTTGAATGACGCATGCGCCTGCTACGCTGACAGAGCGACAGGGTGCCGCCTTCCTTGCTCTCAAATTCAGGGTGGGAAGAATCGCTGATTCTTGCGTATGCTTCCGGACGTTGAAGCAAACGACACATCGCGGCCCGATCCATCGCCTTCTTTTTTCTCTGGCGATGGTTGCGTCCTGTTGCGTCATCTCCATCCAATCCTGCGCCGCGGAGGTTGATTTTGCGCGTCAGGTTCTCCCCGTCCTTTCGGAGAACTGCTTCCAATGCCACGGCCCCGACGCGAAGGAGCGCAAGGCGGACCTGCGCCTGGATCGCAAGCAGGATTCCACCAGTTGGGACGAGGTGTTGCGGAAGGTCGCGTCATCCGATCCGGATGAATTGATGCCGCCGCCTGAGACCGGGAAACGACTGAGCGCGGAACAGGTTGCAACCTTGCGCGAGTGGATCGAATCCGGCGCCCGGTATGAGGAGCATTGGGCGTTTCAACCGGTCCGGAAACATGCCCCGCCGAAAGTCGACGCCAGCGGCATTACGGAGATCGATCGATTCGTCATCGCTGCGCTGCGCGAAAAGGGGCTGTCCCTTTCGGAGTCGGCCACGCGCGAGCGTCTGATACGCCGCGCGACCTTTGATCTGACCGGCCTGCCGCCGAAATGGGAGGATGTCGAGGCCTTCATGATGGACAAGAGCCCCGACGCTTTTGCCCGGGCGGTAGATCGGTTGCTGGAATCACCGGAATACGGTGAACGCTGGGGGCGGCACTGGCTCGACCTGGCGCGTTACGCGGATACGCACGGCGGCAGCGCGATCGGCTTCATCCGTTTTCCCTTCTCCTACACCTATCGCGACTACGTGGTTTCGGCGTTCAACAGCGATGTGCCATATGATCGCTTCATTCTCGAACAACTTGCGGCGGACCAACTCGGTCTCAAGGAGAACGATCCCGCCCTGGCCGCGCTTGGATTCCTGACGGTCGGTCGCCAATACCGGAATCGACACGATCAACTGGACGACCAGATTGACGTCATCACGCGGGGACTGCTGGGGCTTACCGTGGCCTGCGCGCGTTGCCACGATCACAAGTTCGATCCGATCTCCACGGCGGAGTATTACGCGCTTCACGCCTCGCTTGCGAACAGTCGCGCGCCCATGGAACTGCCGCTGGTCGGCGAACCCAAGGTGGCGGAGAGTTACGCGGGCGAACTGGCGAAGCGCAAGCGCCTGCGCAACGACATCGTGCGCGAACAGGGCGAAGTGATGCACGGCCGTTTGCGCATGCAGGTCGGCATGTATCTCGGCGAACTCGCCAAGGGGACGCCCGAGCAGGACACATCGACGACCTTTCTCTCCTATCGGACCGAGGACCTCCGCCCCGTCGTGCTCGAACGCTGGCGCGCGTGGTTGAAGTCGCATGGCGAGAACGATCCCGTATTCGGCCCCTGGCATCGCCTGGCCAAGCTCGACCCCGAAGGGTTTGAGAAGCGTTGCGGCGAGATTGTCCAGGGATTGATCAAGGAGAATGGCGATCCAAAGAAGTTTGCCGCCGAGCAATCCCTCGCGACCAAGCCGCCCAAGTGGAATCCGCGGGTGGTGGACGCGCTGGCCGAGGCGAAACCGAAGTCCTTCATCGGGGTGGCCGACGTCTACGGGAAGGTATTCCTTGAGGCGCACAAGCGATGGTTGACCTCGTTGCTTGAGGCTTCGCTGGAAGCGGCGCCGGGCGCGAAGACCGTGCCGGATCAGGATGCGAGGCACCGTGTGGTCAACAGCTCCATCGAGCGGCAGTTGCGGCATCATCTCTACTCGCCTGAATCGCCGACCGCGCTTCCGCTGGAAGACGACTTTCATTTGAAGATGTTGAACCGCGGCGTGCGGGACAGCGTGCGCGGGACGCTCGGAGCGATCGACAACCTGAACCGGGGCGCCAATGCCCCGCCTCGATCCATGACCCTGCGCGAACAGGGGAATGCCCCGGACTCATATGTGTTCGTGCACGGCAATCCGGTCAATCGCGGCGAGAAGGTGGAGCCGGGCTTTCTCGCGGCCTTGTCGCCGGAAGGCGGGGCGGGTCCGTTCGGGGAAGGGGAGCGCAGGCTTGGTCTGGCCCGGGCCATTGTCGATCCGCGCAATCCTCTCACGCGTCGCGTCATTGTGAACTGGGTCTGGCAGCATCACTTCGGACAGGGGCTCGTGCGGACGCCCGATGACTTCGGCGCGCGCGGCGAACCGCCGACGCATCCGGAATTGCTAGATTTTCTCGCGGACAGGTTGCTTCAGGATGGCTGGTCGCTGAAGAAGCTCCATCGCCGCATCATGCTGACCCGGGTCTATCAACAGGCCGCTTTGGAGAACAAGGCCGCGCGCGAAAAGGATTCGGGCAATGCGTTGCTTTGGCGGATGCCGACGCGACGGTTGGAGATGGAGGCTATGCGCGACGCGATGTTGGCCGCCAGCGGTGAGTTGCGCTTGAGTCCGCGCGGCGGACGGCCGTTCGAGGAGAAGGCCGGCAAGGCCGTGCCGCGACGCACGCTCTACGCCTTCCTCAATCGCGACGTCATTGCGCCGCTGGTGAGCACGTTCGACGGCTCCGATCCCAGCGCCTGCACGGTCAAGCGACCCGAGACCATGGTCCCGCAACAGACGCTCTACGCCTTGAATTCGGAGTATATCCAGGATCGCGCCAAGGCCTTGGTCAATCTGAAGGAAGTGCAGGGCGCCAAGTCGGACAAGGATCGCGCGCGAGCGATTTACCAGCGCGTCTATTCACGCGCGCCCGGCGACGAGGACATCGCAACGGCGTTGAAGTATGTTGAGGAAGCGAAGGACGCGAATGCGGCATGGGTTCAGCTTGCCCATGCATTGCTCGCGTCCAATGAATTCCATTTTGTCGATTAGGATGACGAACGAGTCCATGACTGAAACCGACTTAAACAACTGCTCCCGCCGCCGCTTTCTGCAGCGAAGCGGGTTGGGGTTGGGTTCGTTGGCGTTGACGCAGATGTTGGCGCGCGAGTCCGAGGCGGGGATCCATCTTCCCGGCAAGGCGCGGGCGGTGATCCATGTGTTTCTCAACGGCGGCATGTCGCAGGTCGACACCTTTGACCCCAAGCCGGAACTCACCAAACGCGGGGGGCAGGAACTGCCCTATCAGAACCTTCAGACCGAGCGTCGCACCGGCGTGGCACTGCCTTCTCCCTTCGAATTCAAGCGGCACGGTCAGAGCGGCATCCCGGTCAGCGACATATTTCCGAAGCTTTCCCAATGCGTCGACAAGATGGCCGTGATCCGGTCCATGCACGCGGAGTTGCCGAGCCATGAGATGTCGTTGATGTTGATGAATTCCGGGGATCAACGCGCCGTGCGTCCGAGCCTTGGTTCCTGGTTGAATTGGGGAATGGGATCGGTGAACCGGAACCTGCCCGGCTTTGTCGCGTTGTGTCCGGGCGGCCTGCCGGTTGGCGGGGCGAACAACTGGCGCTCCGCCTTCCTGCCCGGCGTCTACCAGGGGACCCTGGTGAACACGGCCGAGACCGATCCCAACAAGCTGGTCGCCAATATCCGTAATTCACGACTCACTGACGACGCGCAGCGGCGGCAGTTCGACCTGCTTCGCCAGTTGAACGCCCGGCACCTGGACGAACGCCCGGGCGAATCCGCGTTGGAGGCGCGCATCGAATCCTTTGAACTCGCCTATCGCATGCAGGCCGAGGCGACCGACGCCTTCGACGTCAGCCGCGAACCGAAGTACATCCAGGATCTGTACGGCCCCGGGCAGCAGAATCGCCAGGCGCTCATGGCCCGGCGGTTGGTCGAGCGCGGCGTGCGCTTCGTCCAGTTATGGCATGGCAAGGGCCAGCCCTGGGACAGTCACAACAACATCAAGTCGGCGCACCGCAAGGTCGCCAACGCCTGCGACCAGGGACTCGCCGCGCTGATCACGGATCTCGATCAACGCGGTCTGCTGGAGGAGACCCTGATCATCTGTTCCGGCGAATTCGGCCGCACGCCCACCGTGGAGTTGGGCGTTCAAGGCGGCGGCACCACCTTGGGCCGCGACCATAACCACTGGGGCTTCTCCTTGTGGATGGCCGGCGGCGGCGTCAAGGGCGGGACGGTTTATGGCGCCACCGACGAATTCGGGTTCAAGGCGGTGGAGAATCCGGTTCCCATTCACGACCTTCACGCCACGGTCCTGCACCTCCTCGGCATCGATCACCTCCAATTCACCTACCGCTACGCCGGCCGCGATTATCGCCTCACCGACCTGCACGGGGACGTGGTCGAAGGCGTGGTGGCCTGAGCTGGGCGTGGGCGCTTTCAACGCGTGCTAAGGTCCGGCTGCGTCTTTGCCGATGTCATTGGTGAATGGATTCAGGCAAATGCATGGACGCATGGCCGCGATTCGCGGCGTTGGCGGTGACGGTCTGTCTTTTGACAGGCTGTCATGATGAATTGGGCTCCCACTTCAAGCTGGGAACCCGATCGGAACTCTTCGAACTTGTGCATGATGAGTCGGACAACGGGGATGTCTCGGCGCACATCTATGTCGGTTGGGCCTATGTGGCCGGCAGCGGGGTGGTGAAGGACATCGACCACGCGATCTGGCATCTGGAGAAGGCTTCGCGCTTCGGCAGTCCCCTGGCCACGGCGTTGCTCAACACATTGCGGGCTTCATCGGCCTCGACGCGGCTGGAAAACTGCGTCGCTGTGGTCCGACGCTTCACCCGGTCCGGCAATGCGGACCCCCAGATGCTCACGGCCTCATGGATCATGTTCGGCGAGGGCGTGGCTTCGAATGAGTCGGAAGCCCGGCGGATACTGAAGATCGCGGCGGACGGCGGCAGTTCCTACTCACGAACGATCCTCCGGCATCTCCGGGGGGAGAGCCGCCATGCGACTTGAGCGCGGCGCAGGGGTTCGCAGGAGTTGGCTCCGCGCCAATGGCGGGGAGCGCCCCTATTCGAACCAGATCGGCGAGGCCCAGGCCTGCTGACCGTCTTGTTGGGTCACTCGGATGTAGACCCAGGTCTTGCCGTCGAGCGGTTTCAGATCCTTGATCTCGCCGGCCATGCTCCTGCCGCCTTGCGGGTTGGGGATGGTCTGCGCGATGGCGCCATTGCGAATGACATCGATCTCCTTGATCGGGCCCGTTCCCGTGACCTCGTATTGAAAGGCGGGCATGTCCTTCTGTTTCAGAATGGAGCCCATCCAGTGATTTCCCGCGCGAAAGATCAGCCGGATCGGCGCGGTGGCGCCGTAGGTTCGGCGGGCCTGGAGTGAGCGGAAGATGCCTTCGCGTCCGGGTTTGTCCGACCAGACGCAGGCGTAACTGCCGCTGGTGGAAAGGTGGTCGCTGCTGGCGATGAATCCCATGTGATGCCCCTGCCCGAGCGCGTAGTGCGCCTGCCCGTGCATCGGATTGCCGCGGCAGCCCTGGTAGATCTCGAGCAGCGGGCGTTTGGCGTCGTTCTTGTAGGCGAACGCGCGGGTGGGGCGGATCGGGTTGTGCGGGATCGTGATCGTGTCCGGGCTGATCTCCTTCCAGAACTCCTTGAGCAACGGATTGTGCGGACGCAGGACGTCGTCGCGCAGGGAAACGACATTGTGATCGGTCTCACCGTGGCTTCGCTCGAAGGAAAACATGGGGACGAAGGTTCCGCTGAGTTCGTGGCGGGTGACCTCCTTGATGCTGCGCCACCAGAGTTGGCTGCGATGGTTGCCATTGGAGATGTCGCGCGCGTGATCCGTGACGCCGAGGAAGTCGTGTTCCGCGGCCTCGGTCGCGTAGCGGTAGATGTCGTCGAGCGAACCGTCGAAATAGACGCGGCACAGCGAGAGGTCGGTGTGGCGATGCAGGTCGCCGAAATAGACCTGGTATGCGGAGCCGCCGACAGTCGCGGGCGCGTGCTTCGAAGCGCGTTTGCCCGGGCCGTTGGATGGCGCGTTCGAAACGCCGGGTTCCTCCCTGCCGGGAGCGGACCAATTGACGGCCTTGGCCAGCCGGACGGAACTCAAGGCCACGCCGCGTTCGGCCGAGGGACTGCCGCGGTGGGTGCGGCCGACCGTCCAGGCTGCGGTGAGACCGTCCTTGTCGGGAACCAGGGAAAGGCGTTGGACGCCGTCGCGTTGAGTGGGTTCCAGGCCGATGGGGTCGGACCATTTTCCATCCGTGAAGCAACGGGCGTAGAGACGCCAGCCGGTTTCCTTGTGGCTGATGATGCGCGGTTTGGAGGTGGAGGCGGCGGGGAAGAAGTAGTGGCGGTTCGCCAGCCAGATCCGGCCATCGGCGTCGGACGCCAGTTGCGGACGTTCGTAGAACACGCCGAGGCGTTGAGCGCCGCGGCGCAGGTCGTCCCGTTCGCGTCCGTGGGCGAAGGAAGGCATCGGGACGGCGATGCGCTGGACGTCGCCGTTGGCTTGAATCTCGGCAAAGCGTGTATAGCGGAAGCGATGCACGCCGCCGTGCTTGTCGGTGATGGTGGGCGCGCCGTCCTGGAAATTGCGGTATTCCTTGCCCCAGTTGGGGCCGCCTTCCTCCCAGGCCAGGAACAGTCGACCCTGGCCGTCATACGCGGCGGAAACGCGGGCTTCGAGAACCTGGGAGTCGGTTACGCGCTGGGTCTTCTCGTCCCAAGCCATCCCTCCCGCGCCACGCTTGAGATGGATCGAGAAACTTACGCCGTCGTAAGCGTCCCACACGACGGCAGTCTGGGCGTTCTTGCTGGAAACGATCGTGGGATGCCAGTCGCCGAGCGGGTTGTCGGCAGTGAGGTTGTCCGCTTCGAGCAGGAGGCCCCGGCCGTCGCGGCGGCGAGTGAAGACGTCCCATTGGCCATCCACGTCCTGTTGCCAGGCGAAGCCCAACCCGCCGATGGTGAGCGCGGTTGCGGAGTGGTTGATGGCATGGGCCTCCGGGCCGGATATCAATTCCGCCTTGCCGTCAATCTTATCGGCGCGAATCAGAAATACCGCCCAACGATCCTTCACTTGTTTTTCGTAACTCAGCCACAGTTGGTCGAAGGTATCTGTCGTCAACGTCGGACGGCGGTATTTGCCATGCTTTTCGGTGGCGACGCGCCGGTTCGCGAGTGTGAAGCCGTCGGCCAGTTCGCCCAGGACGATCTGGTCTCCCTTGCCGGGGTTGAACTCCAGCATGGCGAGCCAGGTCTTGTCGCCGACGCGCGCCAGCGAGGGTTCGTAGTTCTCCTTTCCGGGAAGGAGTTTGCCTTCGTGGAAGACATCGACCGGATCGTAGAAGAACAGGCCGCCGCCCTTGATGTCGCTCGAAGGCGAGGGGGCGGCGGAAAGGCTGAAGGCGAAGGTCTGGAAAAGCAGCAGAATGGCGATCCAACGGTGGAGGCAGTTCATGCTCCAAGTAGAAGGCATTCGCGTTGGGAGGCAAATCTATTCTGGTGGTCGAAGGCCGCCGTGCGCGGTCCATGGCGCTGACGCGCGGCGCTTTGGTCTGAGGGGAGTGCGGGTGCGAAGGCCGCCGCGGGGGAGCGTGATTGAAACTGGGATGAGGAGCGCGGAATTCATTCCGCTTCAGCGCGGGAAGTTCCGCCGCGTGGGCGTAGCCGTGAACCGCCGGTTTCCGAAGGTTGAAGCGGGATGAATCCCGCGCTCCGCCGATGGCTCCGGAGCCCTGCGGACTTTGCGTCTCATCTCAGTTTCAACCGTGCCCGCCGCGGGGGAGGGGGCAAGCGACCGCTCGCCAGCAATCGACTGGAATGCTATACGGTCCCCATGAATTTACGTCCGGGCGCCGTCGTAGCGATTCTTGTCTCGATCCTGATGTGTGCTTCCATTCCGTCCTACGCCGCCGAGGCGTTCGATCTGGTGATTCTCAACGGCCGCGTCATGGATCCGGAGTCCGGTCTGGACGCTGTGCGACATGTGGGCGTGCGAGGCGGGACGATCGAAGTGGTTTCGGAAGCGCTATTGAAGGGGCGCAAGACCATCGACGCCCAGGGCCTCGTCGTGGCTCCCGGCTTCATCGACCTGCATCAGCATGCGATGGACGGGGAGTCTTGGCGGCTCAAGGCGTTTGATGGCGTGACCACGGCCTTTGAACTGGAGGTCGGCGCGGCGGATGTCGATCGCTGGTATGCGGACCAGGAGGGGAAGCGGCCGATCAACTACGGCGTCAGCGTGGGGCATATCAAGGTCCGCATGTCGGTCATGGGCGACCGGCCTTCTTTCCTGCCGGGATCGGATTCCGGAGCGGCAACACGGAGGGCCTCCGCGGCGCAGTTGGACGCGATCAAGGCCGGCATTGAGAAGGGACTGAAGCGCGGCGCGGTGGCGGTTGGATTCGGGCTTGCCTACACGCCCAATGCAACGCCGTTGGAGCTCATGGAGATGTTTCGTGTGGCGGCGAAGCATCGGGCGTCCAGTCACGTTCACATGAGGCACAGCGGGCATCTTGTGCCCGGAGCCGTCGAAGGCCTGCAGGAACTGGTCGCGGCGGCCGCGATCACCGGCGCGCCGCTTCACATCGTTCACATCCAGAGCACGGGCAAACGGATGACCCCGGATCTACTCAAACTGGTCGCCGAAGCGCAGTCGAACGGGCTCGACATTTCAGCGGAATGCTATCCCTACACCGCCGGCATGACCGATATCCGGGCCGCCATTTTCGATCCCGGTTGGCGGGAGAAGTTTGGATTGGACTACAGCGACATGCAGTGGGGCGCGACAGGCGAGCGTTTGAACGAGGAGACCTTTCACAAGTATCGCAAGCAGGGCGGCCTCGTGATCCTGCATACGAATCCGGAGAAGATCGTGACCGAAGCGGTCGCCCATCCGTCGATCATCGTGGCCAGCGACGGCTTGAAGGGGCATCCGCGGAATGTCGGGACCTTTTGCCGGGTCGTGGGGCATTACGTTCGGGCGGCCGGCGCATTGGAATTGATGGACGCCTTGCGCAAGATCACGTTGATGCCGGCGCAGCGTCTCGAGGCGCGCGTTCCCGACATGAAGAAGAAGGGGCGGGTGCGCGTGGGCGCCGATGCGGACCTGGTCGTCTTTGATCCGAAGACCGTCACGGATCGAGCGACCTACACCGAGGCCCTGCGGGCGTCGGTCGGGGTGAGGCATCTGTTGGTCGGCGGCAAGGTCGTGATTGCGGGTGGCAAACTGGATGAGGCGCTCAACGCCGGGCGGCCGGTTCGGGCGCCGATTTCAAGGTGAGAAACGCTGGGTATTTCATGAGTCGATTTGTTCCATTGCTTGGGTTGATCGCGGCGGTCGCGACGAACGCCGTCGCGGCTCCGGAACCGGATCGCCATTGGCCGTTTGAAACCGCCAAGCCGGAGGATGGTCGTGTTCTTGGCGGCGGCGCGGCGTCGGCCGCGGGCGTTGAAGGCAACGGCCTTCGCCTGGATGGGCGGACCGTGGTTGAAGTCGCGGATTCGAGCGGGATCACGCACGGGGTATCGGGCTTCACCCTGACGGTCTGGTTGAATCCTTACGCGCTCGGGCCGGACCAGCAGATGATCGCGGCGAAGAACCGCTACTCGCTGAACGAACGCGAATGGGGCGTGATGATCGACAAGGACGGGAAACTCCGGCTCTACGCCTGGCAGGGCGGTTGGAAGACCGTGGCCGCGGAGGCCAAGCCGAAGCCCGGACACTGGCATCACGTGGGCGTTGTCTCCGATGGGCGGACCATCAGCCTGTGGGTGGATGGCGAGCCTGTCGGCGGCGTTCCGTTAAAGAAGCCTCTGTCGAAGACCTCGGCGCCGCTGACCTTCGGCGGCGTCAATGACAACGGCCGCATCTGGCAGAATCTCTTCGGCGCCTTGGATCAGGCGGTCATGCATTCCCGCGCTTTGTCTCCAAAGGAAATGGCCGCGTTGTATCGACCGGTCGAGGCGAAGCATGACATTCCCGAACGTCCGGCGACCGGCAAGCCGCGGATCGATCCGACCTGGGCGAATGCAATCGAGCGTCACGCGGAGGAGGACCAAACCACGATCGTCTTCGACGGCAAGACTCCGGACAAACTCGCCTGCGACACCACGCTGCGCGTCATGCCTGACGGCTCCTGGGTGATGATCATGCTCGGCGGCGGCGACACCGAACCCCTGCCGCAGAATCGCGTCTTCATCACCCGCAGCCACGATCGGGGCAAGACCTGGTCGGCGATGGAGCCGATCGACCTGGGCGTGAAAGCCAAGGACGCCAATGCCGCGCTGGTGCCTTCTGAACTCATGGTCCGCAATGGCCGCTGCACGATGTTCGTCGCGACGCATGACGGGACCTTTGCCAATTGGCGGGAGTGGATGACGCACAGCGACGATTCCTGTCGGACCTGGAGCGCGCTCGAACCCGCGCCCGGCCGATTGCGCGAACGCACCTTCATCCGCAATCACATCGTGACGAAGGACGGCCGGATCCTGCTGCCCTTCCAGCATTACCTCCGTGTCGCGGAGACCCGAAAGATCAGCAAGAGCCGGCTTTTCTCGCCGCCGACCAACCCGCGCAATGGCGTCCTTATGAGCGACGATGGCGGCCGGACCTGGACGGAGCATGGCGACATCCGGATTACGACCGATGACAATTACTCCGGTTGGGCTGAGAACAATGTCGTTGAGCTTGGCGATGGGCGGATCGCGATGATCATTCGCGCCGACCGGCTGGGCGGGGTTCTTTATTACGCGGAATCGAAGGACGGCGGCCGGACCTGGCCGGAGTTTGCGCGCAAGACGAACATTCCCAATCCCGGTTCCAAGGCGACCCTGTATTCCTTGGGCGGGGATTCGGTGGCCTTGCTTCACAATCCGAATCCGCGGCATCGCAGTCCGCTGGCGCTTTGGGTGAGTTTCGACGGTTTGAAAACCTGGCCCTATCAGCGTGTGCTCGTTCCGGAATCGGTTGATGGCCCCAAGGGCAGGCTGAATTATCCGGATGGTTTCGTCGGCCCTGACAAGAGCCGGCTGCACTTTGCCTTCGACGATAATCGGCATCGCGCGGTCCACGTCGCGGCGAGGTTGCCGAGGACGCCGGAGCCGGTCGACATGTGGGACGATGAGGCGGGGCCGGTTCCGAAGTCCGCCGGGGTGCGGGTCCTGGATGATATCGAGTTTCGGGTGATCAAGAAATGGGAGCCGAAGGTGGACGGCTTTCACTGGCTGCATGGCGTGGCGTTGGCTTGGCATAAGGGGCGGCTCTTCGCCTCGTTCGGGCATAACGTCGGCAAGGAAAACACCCTGACCGAGGAAGGGCGTTGGACGGTCAGTGACGATGGCGGCGCGACGTGGTCGAAGGTCAAGACCATGGATGCCGGAACGGATGATCCGAGCCTGGCGGTGAGTCACGGCGTCTTCCTTTCGCGCGGGGAGAAGCTCTGGGTATTCATGGGCGCCTTCCACGACACCCGCAAACGTGTGCACACCCGGGCCTATTCCTTCGACGAGGAATCAAACGAATGGCGTCCGCGCGGCGTGGTGGTTGAGGGAGGGTTCTGGCCCATGCAGCAACCCGTGAAGATGGCGGACGGCAACTGGTTGATGGCCGGGTTCATCGTGGGGCAGGGCAATCCCGCCGCCGTCGCCATCAGCGATGGCGATGATTTGTTGAAATGGGACTTGGTCGTGATTCCCAAGGGGGCGGGAGTCGGGCGCATGTGGGGCGAATCGACGGTCATTGCGCACGGCTCAGGAATTCTCAACATTGCCCGCTACGGAGACAAGGCGCTGGCGTTGGCGTCGCGGAGTTCCGATCACGGCAGGACCTGGACGCCTTCGGTCGAGACCGACCTGCCGATGACGACGTCAAAACCCGCGGCCGGCATCCTGAGCACGGGGCAGCGTTACCTCGTCTGCTCGACGACGGCGGACGGGGGCGGTCGAAGGTATCCGCTGACGATCGCCGTGAGCCGGCCGGGAGAGGCGAAGTTCTCCAAGGTCTTTGCGATTCGTCGCGCTGAGTTTCCGGAAGGCCCGGGCGAGTCGCATCCCCGGGCCGCGTTGTCTTATCCTTATGCGATCGAAAACGACGGAACACTCTACATCGGTTATTCGAACGCCGGCGGGCGCGGCGGAAATCAGAACAGCGCGGAATTGGCGGTGATTCCAGTGGAGAAGTTGCGGTGAATAGAATGATACGAATTACGACCTTTCTCTTGTCGGTTGGGTTCCTTGCTGTCTCTTGGGCCGCTGAATCTCGCCCCAATGTCCTCTTCATCGCGGTGGATGACCTGCGGGTGGAACTGGGGTGTTACGAAAGCAAACACGTCCTTTCGCCGAACATTGACCGGTTGGCGGAGCAGGGAACGTTGTTTGAGCGGGCCTATTGTCAACAGACGGTCTGCAATCCTTCGCGGGCGTCGTTGCTCACCGGGCGTCGTCCGGACACGTTGCGGGTCTGGGATTTGCCGACGCATTTCCGGGAGAATCATCCGGACATCGTCACGCTGCCGCAGCATTTCAAACAGAACGGCTACCACGCCCAGTGCGTCGGAAAGATCTTTCATAACTGGCGGCAGGACGACTGGAAGGGCGATCCGGCTTCGTGGAGCGTTCCCTCGGTCCTGCACTACAACAGCCATGGTCGGGACAAGCCGATGGTGGATGGCGAGGTCCCTCCGAACCTGGCCTCGGGGAAGGGCGGCACGGAATGTCGGGATGTGCCGGACAACGCCTACTACGACGGGCGCGTCGCCGAGACGGCCGTGGCGACGCTGAAGAAGCTGAGCCGGGCGAAGCGGCCCTTCTTTCTGGCGGTCGGCTTCTGGAAACCGCACACGCCGTTCAATGCGCCGAAGAAGTATTGGGATCTCTACGAGCGCGACAACGTGCCCGTGCCGGAGCGGGTGACCCTGCCGGATGATGTTCCGGAGATTGCGCTGACCAAGGACCGCTACAAGGGCGGCAGGGATTCCGAGGTTCTGCGCGAAATGCACCATGGGCACCTGGCGGCGATCAGTTATCTCGACGCGCAGATCGGGAAGACCTTGAAGGCGTTGGATGAGTTGGAGCTCCGCGAGGACACGATTGTGGTCTTCTGGTCCGACCACGGCCTGCATCTGGGGGAGCACGGCTTGACCCGCAAGACCACGGCGTTCGAATTGGACGCGGGGGTGCCGATGATTGTCGCGGCTCCGGGATTCAAGATTGGGCAGCGGACTAAGGCCCTGGTGGAGTTGTTGGATCTGTACCCGACCCTGGTCGATCTATGCGGATTGGAGGGGCCGTCAGGCCTCGAGGGGGAGTCGTTGGTTCCGGTGTTGGAGGATCCCATGAGGAAGTTCAAGCGCGCGGCCCTGACGCAGACGCCGCGGCCGAATTATCTCCGAGGCAAGATGCCGGAGGTGATGGGGTATTCGATTCGCACGGATCGGTTTCGCTACACCGAGTGGCGCGATTTCAAGACTGGGGGAGCCAGGGCGCGCGAGTTGTACGACCATGACGTCGATCCGGGAGAGACGCGGAATCTCGCGGGGCGCGTTGATCGGAAGGAGGATCTGGATCGCTTGGCGAAGGCGCTGAACCGGAAGCTCGCGCGGCGGGAGTGAGGCGCGTCTTCGGACGCGACGGGGCGATGGTTTGCCGGTCTTTGCGCGCGCCTTGGCCGGCTTCAGCGTCTGGTGGCGGCGATCATGTCGATTACGATGCCGCTGCCGTGGGTTCCGGTGGATCGCACCATGGCCTTGGAGGCGGAAGGCGGCCGGGCGGGGTCGTAGAACTCGGGGCGAAGCTGGTTGAGCTGCGAACTGGTTTCCGCGTCGGTGACGTAATAGGTGGCCTTGACGAGGTTCTTCATGTCGCTGCCGGTCTTGCGCGCGAGGTATTCCAGGTCCGAGAAAATTCCGCGAACCTGGGCTTCGGGCTGTGAAACGCCGCTGCCCTCGATGCCGGAAATGTAGACGTTCCTGCCGAAGTTGATGCGCACGACACGACAGAAGACCGGGGACGCCTTCATGCCGGGCGGAGTGATGTATTCCACGGCGTCGGATGAGGTTCCCGGCACGCCGCCGGCGACGATGAGTTCGATTTCAATCGGGGTCTTGGAGGTCCACTCCACGAAAACCATTGGCGGGGCGGGTCGGCCGTTGAAGAATTTGATGATTTCATCGCGCGCCCTGTCGGCCTCGGCCATGGGCTGCAGGAATGATTTGATCTGCGCCACGTTCTCCCAGTGCAGATCCAGGTGTTTCAAAGTTCCAGCCAGTTGCTCCATGGTCCTGCGGGTCGAGGTCGCGAGGTCCTTGTCCCGGACGGCCTGGCCGGAAACATAGACGCGCGAACCATTGGGCAGGATTGAGACGTGCGAGGTGTAGGGGACGTGGTGGAGCCGGTCGTTGACGAAGTGGCGGGCCTTCTTCGAACCCGGTGTGGAGGTGGTGGCGACAGCGTCCATGGCGACCAGGGCGTTTGGATGCGCGAGTTCGCCGATGACGTAGGTGACCGCCGGTCGGGCCTTGCCGTTGAAGGTCTCCGAGACGACGCGCTGGACGGCGGCCTTGTGTTCATCCGCGGCGAGGCAGATGTTGAGCTTCACGATGTGGGGCAGCCCGGTCTCCACCGGTTTGAGCGCGGCTTCTATGTGTTCAAGGACCTTTCTCGCCTGGGCCTCCGCGTCGCGCAGGCCGTGCAGGGAGCTGTCGCGATGAATCGGGAGGAACTGCGCCGTGTGCGCCAGCGGCGTGTCGCCCACGACCACGGCGGCGGAGGAACCAGTCGCTTCGCTCGGATCGATGTATTTTGTGCCCAGAGCGGAGACTTCAGCGGGTGTCAGGCCCTGGGCCGCCAACGACAAGGGCAGGGCGAACATCGTCAGAAGGGCGGCGGGAACTCGGCAGTTTGGCTTCCTCATACCCGGAGAATAGTGCGGAAGGCGCTCCCGCCGCAACCTCCGACACGGATGGCGCATGCGCCTCAAAATCAATGCAAATTCGAAAGCCTGCCGGTCGGCGCTCGCGGTTGGAGTTCACGCTTTAGCGTGCTTTCGCGCACGAACACGCCAAAGCGTGAGAACTCCAACGAGGCGCGAATCCAACTCATGCGAAGCCCTGCAACCTCCGACACGGATGGCGCATGCGCGTTCAGTGACAAACCCCCAAGGCATGTTGTGGCGTTCGCGGTGTCAGCGCACACGACGGCTGTCGCGGCATGGTTCCGCTTTTCGGCTGAGACAGCCGACGCTATGATCGCGCGCATGAAACGATGGAGTCTGGCGGCGTTGTTCCTGTTCTGCAATTTCCTGGGGGCGCAGGAATTTGACCTCGTCATCCGCAATGGCCGGGTGGCGGACGGCACGGGCAACCCGATGTATCGCGCGGATGTGGCGGTGAAGGGCGGGCGGATCGCCGCGATCGGGAAGCTGCGCGGCAAGGCGAAGGAGACCATGGACGCGACGGGGTTGATCGTGGCTCCGGGATTCATCGACGTGCACTCGCATGCGGAAAACGTCGAGGAACATCCGTTGGCGAAGAATTTTCTCCGGATGGGGGTGACGACGGTGGTTCTGGGCAACTGCGGATCTTCGCGCCGCGATGTGGGCGCCTATTTCGGGAAGTTGGAGAAGCTGGGGGTGTCGCCGAATGTCGCGACCCTGATCGGGCAGGGGAGCGTGCGGTCGCAAATCATGGGCGGTTCCTTCCGCCGCCCGCCGACGGATGAGGAACTGAAGGCGATGCGCGGCCTGGTCGACCAGGCGATGAAGGACGGCGCGGTCGGGATGTCGACCGGCCTGATCTATCTGCCGGGGAATTTCACGAAGACGGATGAGCTGATCGAACTGGCCAAGGTGGTCTCCCGGCATGGGGGAATCTATGTCAGCCACATGCGCAGCGAGGCGGGGGAGATGTTCGAGGCGATCG
>JAYPGD010000001.1:44979-50497 GCA_038126655.1 Verrucomicrobiales bacterium | reverse complement strand
TCATGGGGGTGTGGATGGGATTGGTCACGGCTGAGTTGGGATGCGTTTAGCACGTTCGAGCCCCAACATCCATGCGGATTCTGGCTTCTGTCGACCGGGCGTAGGGCGCAACCAGATCTGGGTGGAGATTCCCCGCGGATGAAGAAATCTCATCTGTGGGTCGGCCTTGCCATCCGTGGGATTCGAAAACAGAACGGTGGTCGTCGCGGGTTGCCGGAGCGTGGGCCGCGGAGACCCAGGAGCGGGGGTCGCCTTTCGGCGACCGCCGCGCGTGGGAGTTGATTGTCTGTCCGGATCAGGCCGCGTTGGCGCCGAGCATGGCGTCGAGATCCTGGCGGACGCCCTGGATGGGTTTGATGTCGAACTTCTCGACCAGGACCTGGAGCACGTTGGGCGTGATGAAGGCCGGGAGTTTCGGTCCCAGGCGGATGTCCTTCACGCCAAGGTGAAGCAGGTCGAGCAGAACGCAGACGGCCTTCTGCTCGAACCAGGAGATCACCAGCGAGAGAGGCAGCCCGTTGACGTCTGTCCCGAAGGCGTCAGCGAGGGCCTGCGCGACCTTGATCGCGGAGAAGGAGTCGTTGCATTGGCCCATGTCGATGCGGCGCGGGATGCCGCCGATATCGCCCATATCCACATCGAGGATGCGGAACTTGCCGCAACCCAGGGTCAGCGCGACGGTGTCGTGCGGCATCATCTCGGCAAGGTCGGTGTAGTAGTTGCGGCCCAGTTCCGAGCCGTCGCAACCGCCGATGAGGAAGAAGTGTTTGATCGCGCCGGAATTGACCGCGCCGATCACGGTGTCGGCGATGCCGAGCACGGCGTTGTGGCCGAAGCCGACCATGAGCTTCTTGTTGTCGCCCTCGTCGGGGAAACCGGGCGCGGCCTGCGCGCATTCGATCACGGCGGAGAAGTCGCCGTCGGCGATGTGGGTCAGGCCGGGCCAGGCGACGAGGCCGCTGGTGAAGATGCGGCCCTTGTAGTCCTCACGCGGCTCCTGGATGCAGTTGGTGGTCATCAGGATTGCGCCGGGGAATTGGCTGAACTCCGTGCGCTGCCGCATCCACGCTCCGCCATAGTGACCGACGAGGTGCTTGTATTTCTTGAGTTCGGGGTAGCCGAGGGCCGGCAGCATCTCGCCGTGGGTGTAGACATTGATCCCCTTGCCTTCGGTCTGCTTGAGCAGTTCCTCCAGATCCTTGAGGTCGTGGCCGGAAACGAGGATCGCCTTGCCGGGAATGTGGCCCCACATCACCTCGGTCGGTTCGGGGTGGCCGTAGGTCGAGGTGTTGGCCTGGTCGAGCAGCGCGAGCACGTTCACCGCCGCTTCGCCGCAGCGCATGTTCATGGTGAACAACTCATCCACGGTCGGGTTCGGCTTGGTCACGAAATCCATGGCCTCATGAATGAAGGCGTAAACCTCGTCGCTTTCCTGCCCGAGGGTCTGGGCATGCTTGGCGTAGGCGGCGACGCCCTTGACGCCGTAGATCAGCAGTTCCTCCAGACCGGTGATGTCCGGACCGAGCGTCTCGACGCGTTTCTGGATGCCGACATTTTCGCCCTGTTCGATCAGGCCGTCGAGATCGGCGGCGGGCTCCCAGGTCGCGGAGCCGTTGAGGGATTCGGGCTCCTTGCCGGCGTCGGCGCAGGCCTTGCTATAGATCTCGCGGGCCTTGTCGCGGATCGAGGCGGCTTCCTTGAGAATCGACTGCAGCCGCTCCGGATCGAAATTCACATTGGTCACGGTGGTGAACAAGGCTTCCAAGGCGAAGACATCGATGTCCTTGTCCGAGGCGCCGAGTTCGCGGGAACGATGCGCAAATTTGGAGATGCCCTTGGTCGCATCGACCAGAAGGTCCTGCAGCGCCGCCGTTTCGGGATTCTTGCCGCAGATGCCGGTGATGCAGCAGCCGGTCCGGGACGCGGTTTGTTCACACTGATAACAAAACATGGGATTCGCTTTCGTAGGGGGTTGTTTCTCTTGGCAATCGGGCCAACCGGCGCAGACACCGAGATTGGAAGCGAAACGGGCGCAAACCCACTTCCCCCAATTTGCGCAACGGCAACCGGGAGTTGTCGTCGGTGAACAAAGCAAAAATTGCCCGCGCAAAAACAATTTCAGCGAAGCGGGAAATCCAGACCGGGGCGAAGCTGCGCCCACTAGTCATGATTGATATCAGCGTTCTCTATTGTGGATTGGAAACCCCCAGCGCGCCGCACCGTTACGGGCGCAAGATCGCCCAGATTGATCCGCCGGAGCACCAACGGATGAAGCAGGCCAAGAGCGCCAAGGAGCGCCGGCCGATCGTCGTCTGGAATCTCACGCGCACCTGCAATCTCAACTGCCAGCATTGCTACACCGCGTCCGAGGCTAAGAGCTATCCGGGCGAGTTGACGACAGAGCAGTGCAAGGCCGTGCTGGACGACCTCGCCGAGTTCAAGGTCCCGGCCGTGCTGTTCTCCGGCGGCGAACCGCTGGTGCGCAAGGACGTGTTCGAACTGGCGGCCTACGCCCGCGAGCAGGGCCTGCATGTCGTGCTTTCCACCAACGGCGTCCTGATTACCCTTGAAATCGCCGAAAAGCTCAAGGAGCTGAAGTTTGCCTACATCGGCATCAGCCTCGACAGCGCCTTCCCCGAGGTGCACGACAAGTTCCGCGGCATGGAAGGAGCCTTCGAAAAGACCATGAAGGGCTTCCGGCATTGCGTCGATGTCGGCCAGAAGGTCGGCCTGCGGCTCACCCTCACCCGCGAAACCTGTGAGAATCTTGACGCGATCTTCGACCTCATCGAACGCGAGGGCATCAATCGCGCCTGCTTCTACCACCTCTGTCCGGCCGGTCGCGGCAAGGACCTCTATCGCATGGACCGCGAGCAGACGCGCCAGGCCATCGACACCATTCTCGACCGCACCCGCGATCTGCACGAACGCGGCAAACCCGTGGAGATCCTCACGGTAGACAACCACTGCGACGGCCCCTACATGTGGATGAAGATGATGAAGGAGGGGCATCCTCGCGCTCAACAGGTGCGTGAGATGTTGGAATGGAACGGCGGCGGCCGCTACTCCAGCGGCGTCGGCATCTCGGACATCGATTTCCTGGGCAATGTGCACGCGGACCAGTTCTCGATGTTCCGCTCCTTCGGCAATGTGAAGGAGCGCAAGTTCTCGGAGATCTGGCAGGACGTGAGCGACCCGGTGATGGCCGGTTTGAAGGAGCGCCTGCCGTTGCTTCAGGGGCGTTGCGCCGACTGCAAGTTCAAGAACATGTGCGGCGGCGGATTGCGCGCCCGCGCGGAAATCGTGAACGGCGACCCCTTCGCGGAAGATCCCGGGTGCTACCTGACCGACGAGGAGATCTCGGGGGAGTAGTAAGGGAATACCGCGAGCTCAATCCACCCATTCGTCCTCAACGTTGAGAACGCCCGGAAGCTCCAGCGTCATCTGTTCCGGTTCGCTCAGCGCTTGGGCGTTGAATCCCAGGTCGCGGAGCGTCCAGGCGAAGTCCGAGACGAACCCGTGCATCGTGTAGATCCGTCGGGGTTTCACGCGCCGGACAAATTCGATCAACTCATCAAAGTCGGAATGGTCGCTCAGGGGAAAGGCGGCGTCGGCCTTGTGGCGATATTGGCAGCCGCGGTCGACCGCCCAACCCGAAATGACGGCCTTCTTCAGACGGTCGTCCGAGCTGATGTTCACCGGCAGTTTGGCTGAGGGCGGACAGATCAGCACCTTGCCGTCGATGCGTCGGTCGCGGATCAGGGCGTAACGCGGGAAGGCGACGCCGCATTCGCGGTAGACCTCGTTCATTTCGTGGACACTGGGGTGCACGACAAACTGGAAGCCATCGTCCTTCAGTCCCAGCAGCAGTTCCTGGCTCTTGCCGAGGGAATAGGCCATCAGCGCCGGCGTCTCGCCCTTCTTCAGCCTGCGGCGGCAGAACTTCCGGATTTCCTCCATGGTTTCCCCGGCCGGAGGAAAGCGGTATTGTTTCCTGCCGAAGGTGGTTTCCATGATCAGGCGGTCGGCTTCGACCGTTTCGCATTTTTCCGCGGCCAGGCCGCCGTTCAGTTTGAAGTCGCCGGTATAGAGCAGCGATTCCCCGTCGCACTCGATCAGCGCCATGGCGCTGCCCAGAATGTGTCCGGCAGGCAGGAGCGTGATCTGGAACCTGCGCCCCTTGAATTCGAAGGGCGACGGTTGACGGAAATCCAGCACATGGGCCAGGCGTCCGCCGCCGATCCGGACATTCATCAACAGGTGTGTCGGTTCGCTCAGGATCACCTCCCGGTGTCGGCCCAGATGATCGGCGTGGGCGTGGCTGACGAAGACCCGCTCCTCGCCGCGCTTGGCGTCGCGGGAATCCAACCACAGCCCCAGTTCCGGGAGAAAGGGCGCGTCCCGGTGAAATTCGATTCGCAGCGCCGACATCGCGGCGGAGCTTGAAAAGCCCGACCGGACAAGTCAAGCGCGGCGCCGTTCAGATCTGGAAATCCTGGTCCTTCGGCGGCTTCGCCTCCTTGTCGAGGACGCGCATGTCGAGGCCGTCGTAGATGACCAGCGACCTGGGGTTCACGCTGTCCATGATGAACACGTTGCCGCCAATGGTGCTGTCGTGGCCGATGACCGTGTCGCCGCCCAGGATGGTCGCGCCCGGATAGACGGTGACGCGATCCTCCAGCGTCGGGTGGCGCTTCGAGCCCCGCAGTTCCTCAACGCGCGAAGTCGACTTCGCGCCCAGGGTCACGCCGTGGTAGATCTTGACGTGATCGCCGATCTCGGTGGTCTCGCCGACAACGGTCCCGGTGCCATGATCGATAAAGAAATGCGTGCCGATTTTCGCGCCGGGATGCAGGTCGATGCCGGTGCGATCGTGGGCCCATTCGGTCATGATTCGGGGGATCAGCGCGATGTCGCGGCGATAAAACTCGTGGGCCATCCGCTGGATGGCGATGGTCTCCACAAAAGGGTAGGCGACGATGATCTCGTCGCGACTCACCGCGGCCGGATCGCCGTTGTAGGCGGCGTCGACGTCGGTCTGGAGAATCTCGCGAATCTCGGGAAGGCGCCCCAGGAACTCGCAGGTGACGGCGTCGGCAAATTCGCGGGGCGGGTCCTTTTCCGCGCCCCGCGGCGCGCGGTAGACGACGGATTTGGCGATCTCATCCTCCAGTTCGTTCTTCACCTCGTCCATCAGCATCGCGGTTTCGATCTTCAGTTCGGAGGAGTGGATTTGCTTGTGATCGAAGAAGCCGGGGAAGAGAAGGCGCAGCAACTGCCGGGAGATGTGCGCAATCTTGGTCTTCGAGGGCAGGTTGACGCCATCGACATGGTTGATCCCGCCCACCTTGGCGTAGGAGGCTACCAGCTTGTCCGTCAATTCCGTGACCGAAACGCGTTTCACGGGCGTGAGTATTCAACAGGAATGGTCGAAGCGCAATGGCGGGGCGCGGGCATGATTGAGAGTGGGATGAGTCCGGCCGGGAGTCAGGATGATTTCAACCTGTTCTCCGGCGTC
>JAYPGD010000001.1:39670-44969 GCA_038126655.1 Verrucomicrobiales bacterium | reverse complement strand
GGGGCGCAACCCCTACTGCTCCGCCCGGCCAGCTGCGGGTCTCCCCAGACACGCCCGGCTCAGGACAATCTGCTTGATCAGGCCGCGCAGGCGATAATCGGCGGCCGCCGAGTGTTCGACGATCTCGTCCAAGGCCGGCTCATCTGAGGGGTGCGTTTCGCGTCCGAGAGCGAAGGACAGCAGGTGGCTGGCGAAGGCGCGCGCGAAACGGCTTTTCTCCGCGAGGATGGCGTCCTTGAATTCGATGGGGTCGCTGAACTTGCGCTTGCGGAACAACACGCCGGCGGCGTCGACCTTGCGGCCGTTCTCGTAATTGTCGCGCCAGATTCCCGTGGAGCCGTAGTTTTCCAACGCGAATCCGAGGGGATCGATCCGGTTGTGGCAGCCGGCGCAGGCGACGTTTTCGCGATGGGCGGCGAAGCGCTCCCGCAGGGTGAGGTTCTCGTCGCCGGCCTTGGCGTTCTCCTCCAGCGGCGGCACGTTGGCGGGCGGCGGATCCGGGGGCGCATTGAAGATGACCGAGGCAATCCATGCTCCGCGGGTCACAGGCTGGGTGCGGACCGGGCTGGAGGTCATGGTCATGACCGCGGCAGTCGTGATCACGCCGCCCTGCCGGCGGTCGTTCACGGGAACGCGCTTGAAGGGGATCACGGTCGGCGGTCGGCTGCCGCCCTTGCCTCCGTCGCGGTACCATGACTGCAGCAGATCGCTGCGATAACTGAAGTTCGAATCGATGAGTTCCAGGATGGGCCGGTTTTCCACGAGGATTGCTTCAAAGAGCAGCAACGGTTCGAGCATCATGTGCATGCTGGCGCGGTACTTGGCGAAGTAGAAGTTGGGATTCTTCTTCGCGTCCGGCGCCGAGGTGATGATGCGCTCCAGTTGCAGCCATTGGGAGGGGAAGCTGTCGCAGAACCGTTGGAGTCGTCGGTCGTTCAACAGACGATCCACCTCTCCGGCCAAGACATCCGGCTTGCGGAGTTCGCGTCTTGCGGCGAGGTCGATCAGCCGTTCGTCCGGAATGCTGCCCCAGAGGAAGAACGACAGCCGGGACGCCAGGTCCAGATCGTCGTCCCGAGCCGGCGACTTCGCGGGCTCTCCGCCCCGGTCGTAGAGATAGAAGAATCTCGGCGAGGCCAACGCCGCCGCCGCCGCCGCCTTCATGCCGTCGGTGAACGAGGCGCCATTCCGGATCCTCCCGATGGCGTGTTCTGCGTAGCGGTCAACCAACGCTCCGGAGACGGGTCGACGAAATGCCCGCGTGAGGAAACGGCGCAACCGTTTGCGGACCTCCGCGTTCCGGTCCGCCGCCTCATCGGGCGCGGCAAAAAACTCACGCCAGATGCCGCAGTTCCTTTCGTTGAAGTCCGGACTTTCCACAATGGACCGGGCGACCTTGAGAAAGGACTCCAACAGCAGCGGTGAGATGGAAAGATGGTCGGCGCGATTGTCGAAGCCGTTTTCGGCGCGCAGGTCCTGGGGGAAGGGGCCGACGTTGGCGAGGCGCCGCTCGATCAACTGCGATTTGCCGAGCGGTCGGCTGCCGACCTTCACATGGTCGGGCATCTTTCCGGTTCCCGGTTGGAACCAGGTCCCGTGCTCGCGCAGCATGCGTTCGGGCAGGGTGAATACGACCACCTTGAGATCGAAGAGGTCCTGCACCGCATTGTTGTAATGGAAGCGGTTCATGCGCCGGATGGGCGTCGCCGGCGGCTTCAGCGCCGTCGCGGCGGATTCCTTGAGAATCGCCTTCAGTCCGGCAAGGAGGCGTTGTCGTTGGTCCGCGCCCAGTGGCTCCTCATCTTCCGGCGGCATCTCGTTGCGGTCGATGACGCCGATGAGGTCGGCCAGGAGTTCCGGATTGCCGGACAGGTCGGAGGCGGACTTGAGCTTCAACAGATCGACCTTGCCCTTGGCCCTGCCGTTCTCGCCGTGGCATTGGACGCAGCGGTCCTGGAACGTTTGTTGAACGACGCCGGCAAAGGCGTCGGATTCGGCTCCTGAGGCGGAGAGCGCGACCGGCAGCAAGACCGTCGCGATTCCCAACGCCTTCAGCGCCTGCGGATTTGATTTGTTCTGGTCTGGCATCACCGGATGGAATCGCGTTGACGGGGAGCGGCCCCGCCGCAATCCGCGTCGCGCATCCTCGGCCAAAAGCGATCAAATGCCCAACCCCTTTTCAAGGGCGGTTCCCGGCCAATGGGCGCTTCCCGCTGATCCCGCGGATTCTTCAGTCGGCGACGTGTCTGTTCATCGCCGCGCGGACTGCGGCGAGAAGATCTTCCGCCCGAAAGGGCTTGTGAATGAAGCCGGCCAACTTGGAGTCTCCGAATCGCGCAACCACGGTCTGTTCCGAATACCCGCTCATCAGGAGAACGGGCACATCGGCATTCATCGAGCGCATCAGTTTGTGCGCCTCGACGCCGTCCATGTGCGGCATGGTGAGATCCAGCAGCACGGCCTTGATCCTCGGAGCCTGCTTCTCGAACTCAAGCACGCCTTCGGCTCCGTCGCGCGCGAGAACGATTTCGCATCCAAGTTTGTTGAGAATGCGGCGCGCCATCTTTCGGACGTGCTCCTCGTCGTCCACCACCAGGATCACTCCGTCAGATTGCGGCGTCGGCATCCGTCGCCTTGACGGCGGCGGGCGTATCCTGCGCCGAGGAGTTCTCCTCGATGGGCAGCAGTATTTCGAACGTTGTCCCGACGCCGCTTTCGCTGCGCACGGCCAGGGCTCCCAGGCTCTCCATTTTCTGCGCCTCGCGCAACCGGGCGGTGAGCTTTCGGCGTTTCGTGACGTCCGCGAGAATGGCAATCAATTCGCGATCGCCCGCCGTCCCGGAATCGCGCGCGCGGGACCAGCGCGCCATGACATTGACAATCTGTCCATCTTCCCGATGAAGCGCCGATTCCATTTCCGCCCCGCCCTCGGAGCGCAGATCGTCCAGCAATCCGGCGACCTGTTCCTCCGACAGGTTCAACAAGGTGAAGACGTTTCCGCCGTCGAGTTTCCCCAGAAGGGAGCGGGCGCCGGCGTTGGCGTAACCGATTTCGCCCGCGGCGGAGCAGGCGACAATGCCTTCCTTGGCCTGATCCAACAGTTCGGCCTGTTCGCGGATGCGTTGCTCGGAGCGTTTGCGCTCCATCGAATGACGAAGGGCGCGGGCCAGCGAATTCGCGGAGATATCGCCCTTGATGAGACAATCCGCCGCTCCGGCCGCCAAGGCGGGAACGTCCTTGCCCTCGTCGGAATCGCCGGTCAGCACGATGACCGGCCGGCCGGGCATCCGCTCGACCAGTTTCGGCACGCCGTCAAGCCCCTGGCTGTCCGGCAGGCGCAGATCGAGAAACGCGACGTCCGGGCAATCCTCCCCGGCCTTGGCGAGTCCTTCGGTCAGGTCGCGCGCGCGCGTCAACTCATGCTCCAGGTTCCATAGTCGCCGCAGTTGCCGTTCGATCGCCCGGGCGTCCAGATCGTCGTCTTCTATCAACAGGATCTTCACGCGGCCCTCCTTGGATTTCGCGGCGGAAACTCGACGGAAACGAAGTACTCGTTCAACAGGGCCGCCAGGCGGTCGAAGCCGCCGCTGGCGCCCTCCTTGATGAGGTAGCCGTTGACGTTGTGTCGGTAGGCCTCGGCCTTGTCGCTGTCCGCGTCCGAGGTCGTCTGCACGAAGACGATGCTGTCGCGGATCTCGGGGTCGGCGCGCAGTTCGCCGAGAAACTCGATGCCGCTCATCCGGGGCATGTTCAGGTCGAGCAGCACGAGATACGGCCGGGGGACCTTGTCGGCGCCGTTGGAGCCGCGCAGGGCATTCAGCGCCTCGACGCCGTCCCTTGCCACCACGACGGGGTGATCGATCCCCGCCCTCCGGAAACTTCGTTGCATGGCCCGGACATCGACATCGTCGTCCTCGACCAACAGGATGTGAATCATTTCTTCCGCGTTCATATATCAATGTGACCCGAGGCGGCGTCGGCGGTCTCCGGCAGGGAGAAGATGAAGCGGGCGCCGGAGCTCGGCGTCGACTCCACCCGGATCCGGCCGCCCAGCGCTTCGACGGTCTTCTTGACCAGGGCCAGGCCCATGCCGCTGCCTTCCACCTCGTCCCTGCGTTTCAAGGTCTGGAACAACTCGAAGATTCTCCCGTGAAACTGGGGATCGATTCCCGGTCCGTCATCGCGGACGGTGAACTCGTGCGTGTCATCGACCTCGCGCCAGCTGACCTCCACGCGGCCGTCCTCGCGGTCGTGATGCTTGACCGCATTGGCGATCAGGTTGCCAAATACGCGTAGCAACGCCCTCGGAGGCGCGATCATCTCGGGCAGTTCGGTCGTGGCTTGAACTTCAAATCCTCCCGGCGGGACGTGCAATGAAACGCATTGTTCCACGATCTCGGCCACCGAGGTCTTGCGCGATTCATCCTCCTCACGACCTATTCGTGAAAACTCGAGCAGGGCGTCCAGCAGTTGGTCCATGCGACGGACGCGTCCCCGAAGGAGGTTCAGGTCGTTCTTGGAATCCTCCGTCAGCAACTCGCCGCTGTCCTCGTCGATCCACGACGCCAGATTCTCAATCGCGCGCAACGGCGACTTGAGATCGTGGGAGGCGACGTAGGCGAACTGCTCGAGTTCCTCGTTGCTGCGGCGCAGTTCCTGGTTCATCCGGCGCTGCTACTCCTCGCTGCGGCGTCGATCGGAGATGTCGCGGATGAATCCTGTGAACAGCTTGCGGTCGGGAAGTTCCACCTCGCTGATGGAAAGGTCGATGGGGAAGACCTCGCCGGACTTGCGTTTCCCCTGAACTTCCCGGCCGGAGCCGATGATCTTGCGCTCGCCGGTCTCCCGGTAGTTCTCAAGGTAGCCGTCGTGTTCGTCGTGATAGGGCTCCGGCATGAGAATGTTCACATTCTTGCCGATGACTTCGGACTTGTCGTAGCCAAAGATGTCCGAAGCTGCCTCATTGAACGATAGAACGACTCCATTCTCGTCGATGGAGACGATTCCCTCGACCGCGGTTTCCAGGATGGCGCGCAGTTGTTTCTCGTTTTCCCGGATCGCCCGCTCCCGTTCACCGATCGCCTCCAGCATGTTGTTGAAGGACTTGGTCAGTTCGCCGATTTCGTCGCCTGCGATGTGATCGATGCGCTCCCGCAGGACTTTGCCCGTTACGGCATCTGTAACCCGCGACTCGAAGGTCGCGTAGGCGATCAGCTCCTTGCCCTGCGCAGCATTCTTGACTGTTCCAGTTACGAGGCGCACGGGCACCAGATCAACTAGCGTGCGCCCTTTTTCTTGT
>JAYPGD010000001.1:25809-39660 GCA_038126655.1 Verrucomicrobiales bacterium | reverse complement strand
TGTTTGATTCGGATTCCACCCGGCGCGCGGTGGAGGCCAGGTCCACGATCGGGCCGGTCAACCGATTCGTGGCGCCCAACGCCAGCAGGAATACGAAGCCGCCGGTGAGCAACAGCGCGGATACGAGGCTGACAGTCGCGCGTTCCAAGGGGGCAAACGCCTCCGACCGGTCGATTTTCGAAAACATGCCCCAATCCGTCTTTTCCAGATACTCCGTGATCGCAATGACGGGGACGCCGCGATAGTCGGGCGCGCTGTTGAGTTGCGTGGCGTTCTTCAGCAAGGCCTGGATGATCGGGACTTCCGCTTTCGATGCGGGGATGGTGCGTCGCAGGGCGGCGTTCGGATCGAACCGCAACGGGGTGATGAACTGCGCGTCGCCGTTGGGCAGCCGGCGGGCGAGCAGGGTTTCACCTGTTTTGCCCAGACCTTCGCGTTGCGCCAGGGAGTCGATCAGATCATCGACCGCCGTCCGGATGATGAGGACGCCAAGAGGCTCGCCGTCGAGGACCAGGGGGCTGGTCAGTCGCGTGCGGAGTTCGTTTTCACTTTGAAAGAAGTGACTGATGCCCACGGATTCCAAACCGGACCGGAAGTAATCCTCCTTTGCAATGTCAGCCCCGAGGCGGTCCGGGGCTGTTGCGGCAAGGATGAGGCCGTCCAGTCCCGCGATGGAGATGGACTCGAAGTCGGGGATGGAGTCCATGGCGTTGTTCAGGATCTTGGTCATCTTCTCGACGTGTTGGGGATCGGGCTCCTCGATATGAGCTTTAAGGCTCAGGCGAAGCTGGGTGCGGGAGGCGACGAGGCGGACGCGTTCCTCATACATCTCGACCAGGATTTCGACCTGTTTACGCGCGCGTTCGGCGTTGATTCGCAGGCCGTCCTGGATCTGATGGGTGATCGACTCGCGCGCCTGCCGCAGCGCCAATCCGCCGAAGGCCAACAGCGGGATCAACGCGATCAGCATGATGGAGAGACCCAGTTTGGCGGTGAGTTTCACGGTGGCAGGTTTGATGTCTGTCGCCTCGCGGCCGCGGGGCGGCGTTGTCGACGAACACAATGGCCGCGAAGCGTCTATCGGCGCTTCCACCTACAACTTAAATCATTCCTGCCGTTTTTCGTCCAGCCCAGTAGACGCCCAGGAGCAGCAGGATCAGGCCGCCCCACCAGGGATTGGCCCAGATTCGCGTGCGTTGTTCCAGGGGACGGGGCTCCGGAAGCAGCGCGATCTGGTCCAGGATCGAATCCAATTCCTCGATGGTTCCGCTCTGTCCGAGGGTGATGGAGGCGATCTCGCGCAGGACGCCGGAGTTCACCGGCTGTCCCGTCCGCTCAAGGGTCGGCGCGGCGACATCGATGCGTGTCTCCAGCTTGCGGTCGTGCTTTGGGGCTTCGATCTCGATCGTGTAGGCCTCTCCGGATTCGGGAACGAAGCTCGACTGAAACACGCCCCAGCCGCCGGGCAGTGAAGCGAATTCCACCCGCTCTGTTGCGCCGGAGGCGTTGGTGATCCTGCCAACGACAGGGCCTCGCTCGATGGGCAATCCTCCTTGGCCCAAGACTGTGGCCTGCAGGAAGACCGTTTCCCCGACCTGCGGCGTTTCGGGGCTGTAGGTCAGCCGGATTCCGGGGCGTTCGGACAGGTGGCGTTGATGGGCCATCGAACGAACGACCTGGCTCCAGAACTGGTAATGGTATTTGTCTTCCACGCCGCGTCGCCAACGCCAGGCGCTGTCCGTGCCCATGAACAGGGTCTTGCCGTTGCCGAAGGGTCTGGAGACCAGCAGGGGCAGCCGGCCCCAGCGATTGCGCATGCCGGAATGCACGGCCAATACGGTGGAGCCCGGGCGGCTCTTCTCCACCGCCGCGCACCAATAGAACCCGGGCAGCCGTTTCCAGATCGCGTCGTTGCGGACGGCGTCGGAATCGAAGCGCGTCAGCAGGTGGTCGCGGCCGCGGGTGGACAGGGCGAGCGAGGCTTCGTTGCGCAGGCCGACGCCCTCGGGCCGTTGCGCATCGAGAGCGACAGGCATCAGGTCGGCGAGGGGCGTGTTGGTCAGCGTGTGTTGTCTGCCGCGCGCGCCCGGCAGGAACACCAGACCGCTGGCCTGCTGTTCGACGAGGCCCTTGATCAGTTCGGCGTCGCTCTCCTTCAACTCGCCGCCGCCCACCCCGACGTCGCCGAGAAAAATCACGTCGTAGCTGGACAGAAGCTCCTTGGATCCGGGAAAGGCCGGCAGGTAGCCGCGCCCGCCGCCCGGGGGCAGGGAAGGGTGAAACAACACCGCATGCATTTCCACGCCCGGGTCGCGTTCCAGGGCGTTGCGGAGGAACCGGAATTCCCAACGCGGCTGCGATTCGACCACCAGGACCTTCAGCGTTTCCGAACGGATCGAGATGCGGAAGCTCTGCGCGTTGTTGTTGGTCAGGCTTTCGCCGTTCTGCACGGGCAGGTCCACGGTCAGCTCGTACTCGCCCACCGCGCGGGGCGACCAGACAATCGCCTCCTGCAGTTCAACCATGGGAGGGATCGTGAGTTCGCGTTTTGCCTCCTGCGTGTCCTCGTGGCGGAGGGTCACGACGGCGTCGACGCTGTCGGGAAGGTGGCTTTGGATGCGGAAGGGGATGGAGATCTGCTCGCCCACAAGGCCGTAGACCGGCGCCTTGACGCGTTCGAGGGAAAGGTCGGGCAGGGGAGCCTCGCGCCCGACCGCAACGGCGAAGATCGGCGCGCCCTGTTCGCGAAATCGGGTCGCCGCGCTGACGGGGGACTTGCCGGAATTCCAATCGCCGTCGGTCAGCAGCAACGCGGCCTTGAGATTGCGGTCGCGTTGGAGGACTGTGGCGAGCGCGCTGTCGAGGTCCGTCTCGCCGGCGCCCGCGCTGGAGAATTCCTTGACGTTGACCTGGGCGGTTCTCTCCAAAGGTTTCCAGAATTCACGCAGACGCTGCGTATCCAACCATTCGGCGCGGCTGACAACGTTGTTGGAAATGATCAGGTCCTTGGTCGCCATGCTGCCCGAGGCGTCGATCAGCACGGCAATCTCAGGATCTTCCGTGCGCTCGATGACCTTCACCCGTTCCGGCCGAAGCAGCGTGAAGACCAGCAGCGTCACGATGATCATGCGCAGCCCTTCGAGCAGCGTCACTGCCTTGGTCCGGCCGCGGCGCAGCCAGTTCTCGCGCGCCAGCCATGCGCCCGCCAGCCAGACGATCACGCCCAGCAGGATCACGGGAACAGAGGCTGTCAGGTCCCAGTGCGTCATGGTTCGTGTCGGTTTTGAATCTGCGGCGTCAGCCTTCTCACGTCGGCCGCCGCGGAGCGTCGAGATTGCGTCCCGTCGCCCCTCATGACTTCACGGCCCCCTTCGCCGCTTCCGTTGGCCGGCCATCCGGCAGGATGAGAAACGCCTCGATCAGCAGGAACGTCAGCATGGCGCCGAGGATCAGGCGCCAGATCTCGCCTTGCGACCGGTCGTCCCGGTTGCGCGTTTCTTCCCAGAGTTTCACCGACAGGTCGCCGAACAGAGCCGTCGCCGATTCGGCGTCCATCACGGTGCGGTCATCCTCGGATTCTGGGCGGTTCACCGCAATCAACCGGTTGCCGTTGCGATAGACGCCCGCCTGCGAGAGGATGTTCTTGGGCTCAGTCGTATCGACCGGCGTCCAGGTCTTGGCGCGATCGACCGCGTTGAGCCGCCCGCATTCCAGTATGGTCTCGCGGTTCAATCTCCGGCCGCCTTCGCGCAGGGCGCGGCGCAGCATCGGCACCAGGGCAAAACCGTCGCCGAGCGTCGACCATCCTGCGTCGGGCAGCGTGCCGCAGAAATAGATCTGACCGCGGCGTATCGTCTTCCGGGCGAGGAAGGGTTCCCCGTCCTTGTAGGCGGCGAGGACGGCGTCGCCGCCGCGGAAGGGGCGGCGTTGGATGGCTTCCATTTCGTTCAGGGGAATGCGCAGGCCTTCCTCCGTCCTGGCGAGCGGGCCCTCCGCTTCCTCCCAGCTTTCAATCGCAAAGAACTCGTCCGCCTCCGCGGATTCTGCGTCGCCCCAGCTGAAGCCTTCGAACGAAACCGCATCCTCGCCGGCCGTGGGGAAAATGAACACCGAGCCGCCCTCCTCGACAAAGCGGCGCACACGGGCGGCGGTCTCGCCCCTGGGCAGGGGCGCCTGCCAGACGATCAGGGTGTCCGCGTCCCACTCCGCAGTCGCGGCTTCGTTCGGCGAAACCTGTCGCGCGGGCTGGAAGGAGGCTCCGTTCCGGCTGGCGGCGGCATGGCGGAAGAAGCGCGCGTTGGCGTCGTCCGAACTCACGACCACCGCGTTGAAGGCCGAGTCGGAGCCGTAGACGAAGTAGACCGCGTTGTCGTTGTCGTTGCCGTCATCGGGCAGGGTCGCGCTGCCCCAGCCGCCCTTGGAATCGGGCGCGACGCCGACGCGCTGCCGCCAGCGCAATGATTGCCCATCAAGCTTTGCCTCCACCTGCGAACCGGCGCCATCGACGTTCACCGTGATTGGAATGACGGTTTTGCCGTCAGTCTCGGAGCGGCGGATGTCGAAGGCGAGATCCAGCTCCGGTCGATTGCCCCGGGATTGGCGCGCCAGTTCATTCAGCGAGATGGCGGCGTTGGATTCTTCCGCTTCATTGAATGCCAGCAGGCGGAACCGCACGGGCTGGGGCAGCGCATCAAACTGCGCGACGAGCGACTTCCAGCGATCGTCCTCCGGCAGCCAGGCGCTGCCCTGAAGATCGGAGGCGAGCCAGATTTCGGAGGCGCCGGCCTGATTGTCGACCAGCCATTGAAACGCGGTCTGCAGCATGGATGGGAGATCTGCAGCGGCATCGGAAGGTTGCGTGGCGGAAAGTCCCGCAAGCGCGGAAGCGCCGGCGAGTTGTTGCGGTTCCCGCAGGGCGTTTTCGATCAGGATGAGGTGGCTGGATTCGCCGAACTGGTCGGCGGCCTCCGTGAGGCGTTTGAGCGCCTGTTCCCGCTTGGTCGAGGAACCGCCGGCAGTCTTCGATTCCATGCTGGGCGAACGGTCCAGGAGGATGAGAATGGCGTCGGGCGCCGGCGACAAGGCCCAGCCGATCCAACCCCCGGCCAGGGGGCGCGCGATAAAAAGCACGAGCGCCAGAACGGCCAGCGTCCGGAACAACAGGATCAGCCATTGCTTGAGCCGGGCGTGGTTGGTGGAGCTCCGGTTTGCCGCCCGCAGAAACTGCATCGCCGCCCAGGCGCGCGGCCGATGCCGCAGCCGGTTCAACAGGTGAATGATCACCGGCAACGCAATCAGCGGCAAGGCCCACAGGATCTCGGGTTGCAGAAACGTCATGCCAGCTGGGGCGTTCTGTGTGAAATCGAATGCCGGGGTTCGAAGTTGCAAGCTCCAAGCTCCAAATTCCAAGGAAGCTCCAAGCTCCAAATCCCAAACGCGCGGACGGAATCTCTGCGACACCCCGAATTTGGCTTCCGCGCCCATGAGCCCTTTGGTACTTGGGATTTGGAGCTATCTCCGCGTTCGCGTTGCTTCGTCGCGACAAGTTGGAGCTTGGAACTTGGGATTTGGAGCTTCATGCAATCGCCATGGCTTTGGCGCGTTCGGTGAGGAAATCGGACAGGACCTTCTCGAGGTCCTGGTCGAGTGTCACGCGGCGATAGTCTGCGGCGAACTCGTGGCAGCCCTGCTTCAAGCGATCAAGGAACCCGCGGATCTCATTCAGATATTGCTCGCGGATCATCGCCGGTTCCGTGACCAGGCTGTCGGAGCTCTCCAGGTCGTCGAAGCGGACCGGGCGATCGAACTGAAATTCCAACTCCATCGGATCGAGCAACTGGAACACCGCGAGGTCGTGCTTCTGGAAACGCAGGTGCTGCAGGCAGCTCAACAGCTCATCCAGGTCGCAGAAGAAATCCGAGATCACGACGACCAGCGCGCGCCGCCGGACTTTCTCGGCCAGTTCGTGAAGCGCCTCCGTCAGCCTGGTTTCGCCTTTGGGTTTCGCCGCTTCCAGGGCGTCCAGAAGGATCTGCAGGTGCGCGGGATTGCGGCGTGCGGGGATTTCGATCGGCGTTGCCCCGCCGATGCAGTTCAACCCCGCGGCGTCGCCCTGCTGGATGGCGAGGTAGGCCAGCGAGGCCGCCATGCGTTTGGCGTAATCCAGCCGATTCGCGCTCTCGCCGGTGAAGTTCATCGACGCGCTGCAATCGAGCACGACGTGGCAGCGCAGATTCGTGTCGGCCTCGAACTCCTTCATGTAGAAGCGGTCCGACCGCGCGAACACCCGCCAGTCCAGTCGACGCAGATCGTCGCCGGGCACGTATTCGCGATACTCGGCAAACTCCACGCTCGACCCGCGATGCGGGCTCTTGTGCATCCCGGACACGCTGCCCTCCATCGGCAGCCGCGTGGCCAGGGGCTGTCGCATCAACCGGCCGACCATCTCGGCGTCGAGCAGGGGAGAGGATGCGGAATCGGAAGCCATTTCAAGAAGCTCCAAGCTCCAAGCTCCAAATCCCAAAGAAGCTCCAAGCTCCAAATTCCAAACCGATCCCCGTGTTGCCGCACTTGAAGACGCCCTGGTTTTGCTCCTCTGGGACCGCCGCGCTACGTGGTTCAGAAACCCGCAATCTCCCGCGGCCGTTTGGAGCTTGGGATTTGGAGCTTCTTTGGAGCTTGGGATTTGGAGCTTGGAGCTTCATCTCTCGACGCGGAACGGAACCTGAAAAGGGAGACCGCTTCCTTCGTCAACCGTCTTTCCGTGCCTCCTCCACCAGCCTTTCGATGATCTGCGGGCTGGTGACGCCTTCGGACTGGGCCTGGAAGTTGGTGAGGATGCGGTGGGTCAGGACGGGCTTGGACACGGCTTCAATGTCCTCGATGCGCACGAGGTAACTCCCGTGCAACACGGCGTGCGCCTTGGCGCCGCGGATCAGGTATTGCACCGCCCGCGGACCCGCGCCCCACATGACCCACTTGCGGATCCACTCGGGGGCCTCTTTTTCCTTCGGCCGCGTCATGCGGACCAGTTTGACCGCGGTTTCGTAGATATGATCCGGCACGGGAACGCGCTGGACCAATTCCTGGAATCCGAGGACCTCGATGCCGTCGAGCAGCTTTTCCAGGGACGACGGATCGCCGCCGGTGGTTTCCTTGGCGATGCGCAGTTCGTCGGCCTCGGTCGGGTATTCGACGTGAATGAAGAACATGAAGCGATCCAACTGCGCCTCGGGAAGCTGATAGGTGCCCTCCTGTTCGATGGGGTTCTGGGTGGCGAGCACGAAGAAGGGTTCCGGCAGGGCCAGCGTGCGCCCGGCCGCGGTGACCTTGTGCTCCTGCATCGCCTCCAGCAGCGCCGACTGCGTCTTCGGCGGCGTGCGGTTGATCTCGTCCGCCAGGACGATGTTCGCGAACACCGGGCCCTTGATGAACTTGAACTCGCGTCTTCCAGGCGTGTCGGACTCCTGCAGGATGTCCGTCCCGGTGATGTCCGAGGGCATGAGGTCGGGCGTGAACTGGATGCGGTTGAAGTCCAGCGACATCACGTCCGCCAACGAGTGCACCATCAGGGTCTTCGCCAACCCCGGCACGCCCATCAGCAGCGCGTGACCCTTGGCCAGGATGCAGATCAACAACTGCTCGACGACATCCCCCTGCCCGACAATCCGCCGGCCGATCTCGGCCCGGAGCTTGTCATAGAGCCCGCGCAGCGCATCGATCGCCGCGACGTCGTCTTTGGAGACTGCGTTGGAATCCGCCTGCGCGGAAGAAGGGGAAGGGGCGCCGTCGCTGCCCGTTGGCGCTTCAGGTGTTTGCTCAGCCATAAATCACTCAAGTAAATTGAGCGGGCAACTTGCTGGTTTTCGGCTGGGCGGGCAACTGTGAAATCAAAATTTGCCTGGAACGGTCTGCGGCGCCTGATGGACGACGGATTGACGCCCGTGATCGTCGTGTGAAGAGCCGGCCTCAAGCCCGGTTCAAGCCGTGTTTCATGGTTCGGGCGAATCAGTCCTGTCCGCCTTCAATGATCACAGTGTAAAGGGTCGGGGAGCCGTCCTTGTCCCAACGCATCCGGGCGGGATCGACGGTGGAATCGTTGACCGTGACGCTCTCGGAGACCTTGATCTCGGCGACGTTTCCGTTCTGTTCCTGGGCGGCTTTTTCGACCTCCGCGGCCTGCCGGTTATCAAATGTGCTGACAATCAGGTATCCCATGACTTTCTCCTCCTCATTCTTTTGGCAGGTTCCTCGCGATGGCGTCCACGTTGCCGCTGTATCGATTCTGCAGATCGCGCAACAGTTTCTCCGCCGGTTGTCCCAGGTATTTGTCGGCCATTGAGGCCGGCGCGCCCGTCTTTTCGGTGAGCAGGCCACGAAGTCGCGCGACGTTCACCTGGCCGGTCTTCTCGTCCGTGACGTAGGCAACGATCCTCTCCGCGTTGGTCTTGCGTTGTATGTTCAGATCCGCCGCCATTTGGTCGATCGAATCCCGGGAAGCCCGACCGTCCAATCTCGTCTGTGTGTCGATCGGCGCGCCGATTGTGACGGCTGCTGCGGCTGTCGCCTTTTCCGCCCCGTTGATGATCGGCACGTCAAATCCCAGGTAGCCAACGACCAAGGGGCGCGGAAACGTCTCGGCAAGCGACACGCCGCGTCCCGTGGCTGAAGTGAACTTGAAACACCCGCCGGGAGTGACCGCGTCGGCCACACTGGCATTCAGACTCTGCAGAATCTTTGTGTAGATTTCGTTCGCGTTTTTGTATGTGGTCGGCAGCGTGATGGGCTTGTCCGCTCCCGCTGATCCGGCGGCTCCGAAGACGCTGTTGTCGGACAGGCTCACACTCACGCCGCGCGTCAAGTAGACCCGGTTGACCACTCTCAGATACGTGTAAGTCGCCGCTCCGTTTGCGGCTGCCCCCCCGGAGGGCGGCAGGTAGGCGGAGAGAACTCCAGCGTTCTCGTTGACCCAGGATTTGACCTGGTTGTACAGCGGCAGCACATCGACGCCATACGTCGCCGCGTCGGAAATGGTGACGCTCCCCTTGGCCGACCTGGTCTGCATCAGGTTGAAGGCAACGGGGACGCCGGAGATGGGCAGGGCCAGTTTCGCGCCGCCGCCGCGGGAAATGCTGAAATTGTAGGTCGGGAACGCCGCCCGGGGCGCGTTGGTCGAGGTGTTTGTCTGCCCCGCCTCCCGATGACGGAACGGGGTCAGCGTATTCTCATTGATTGTTACCTCGCCGTAGAATTCCTCGTAGTTGTCCGGGTAGATCCGGACGAGCATCTGCTCCAGAGGCAGAAAACCCTTCGATTGGTAGATGTCCGGCTCCTTGTCGATGGGCGTTTGAACCAGGAAGACGTCGCCGGGGCGCAGGTCCTCGGTCAGCGGGTACACCGGGATGACCTGACTGGCGCGAATCGTCAGGCACCAGTCCTTGGCCACCCTTTCCAACTGTCTTCGTTTTGCCTGCGTCGTGCCGCATCCGACAAGCGCCGCGGCGCCTGTGACAACGACGAGCAGGCGGGCAATGTTCTTGATCATGTCTCTCCTTGGTCGATTTCCTGACTTTCTGAAGTGGAATACTACGGCCCATGCAGCCTGTTCCCACAATACAAATCGATTATCGATTCGCGACGTCGCGCAATTGCCTCCGTAAATCCGAAGCGTCCGCCCATCAATTCGTGACAAAAACCCCTTGCCAAACGGGCGGTCGATCCGTTGAATGCCCCGCCTTTGGCGAAACGGCCAGATAGCTCAGTTGGTAGAGCAGCGGACTGAAAATCCGCGTGTCCTCGGTTCGATTCCGAGTCTGGCCACCACTTTTCGCCGATCAACATCCCGGTGCCGAATGTGATGTTTTTGGAACTTCGGCGCTTTTTGTTCTCGCTCCTGTAGCGACGGATTGGCACAAATACGGGGGTCCGCGCGTTTAACAGGACAGCCACTGATTACCGCATGAAGATTGTCAGACTGGAATTAGGCGAATACCGGCCCCAGCTTCTGACCCCGAGCGTCGGCGCGTGGCGCTACCAGAAGAAACTCCCCCTCAAGGTCGACACCGGAACCCTCCGACTCATTGCGCTTGGCGTGGGCGGGGCGTTTTCGAACAAGATGTTCCAGTCGAACTTCATCATCGTGAAGGGGAAGAACGTCCTGTTCGTCGATGTCGGCTCCAAGGCCACCCTGAAGCTGGCGGAATTTCATCTTTCCGCCCATGACGTCAAGCAGCTCCTGATCACGCATTCGCACGCGGATCACATCGGTTCGCTGGAGGAGCTGGGACTGAAGCGTCGTTACGAGGCGCCGTTCATCGAGATGCCCAAGCGCGAGGACGAGTCGTTCGGCGATTACTTCGGCCGGATGTTGCAGGCGCGGTCCGAGGGGCGTTTCCGTCCGACCATCTACATTCCGGAACACTACGAGAAGCAGCTTTGGGACTGGTCGTTGCGCGGCGGTCTGGCCTTTTCAGAGAAGACCGATCTTGAGGAGCCCAAGGGCGAGATGCTCATGGAGCACTATTTCGACGTCAAGCATCCGGTCAAGGTGAACAGCATCGGCGATGGGCGCGACTGCTGGCAATTCACCGTGCCGGGCGAAACGTCCGCCGACGACATCCACATCACTTCCTTCCTCACCAACCACGTGCCGGACACCGCCGCCGACGTGACCGAGGCGATGTATACGACCGGTTTCATCATCGATAATCGGGTGATGGTTTCCGGCGACACCAAGTTTGATCGGGACCTGGTGGAAAAATTCGGCTCCAACTGCGATCATATCTTCCATGACTGCCAGCACTTTCCCGGGGGCGTGCACGCCAACTACGCGCAACTGAAGGAACTCTCCGAGGAACTGAAGGAGAAGATGTATCTCTACCATCTGTCCGACGGCATGCTGGAGATCGATGTGATCCAGGACGGCTTCGCCGGTTTGATGGAGTCCGCGCCCACGGCCTACGACTTTGCGCCGTTGTGATGGACGCCCGGGGCGGGTGTTTCGTCATTTCGGCGGAAGAGTCGGCCGCCCACTTTCAATCGCATGCGTTGGAGTCCGGTGTTCGCTTGGAGCCATCCGTATCCCCCTCCTGTCCGGTTGCCTTCCCTGGTTGATTTGCTAGGTTCTGCCTCATGAACAGTATCATGAAGCGCGCCTCGATCGCCATCGTCGGCCTGGTCCTCTCCTCGATTGCATCAACCGCCGCGGTGATCAACGCCGCCAAGGCGAAACCCGGCAAGGAGGGCAGGCTTGACTGGTATGACATCCGCGAACTGGGCGTCGAAGGCCAGGGCTGGAGCGATGTGAAGGCTCCGTTCGACCGGCTGCCGGCGCGGATGGAAAAGGTTGTGCGTCCGCCGGTCTGGAGTCTGAGTCGTCATTCGGCGGGCATGGCCGTGCGCTTTGTGACCGACGCGCCGGAGATCCATGCGCGCTGGACCCTGACCTCCAGTCGTCTCGACATGGACCACATGGCGGCGACCGGCGTCAGCGGCCTCGACCTGTATGTGAAATCCAAGGACGGACGTTGGCGGTGGGTGAATGTCGGGCGCGCGAAGGCGCAGACGAACACGCAGAAGCTGGCCGGCGATTTCCCGAAGGGCGCGCACGAGTATCTGCTTTACCTCCCGCTCTACAACGGCGTCGCCTCCGTCGAGATCGGTCTGCCGAAAGGAAAGGCCCTGAGCGCGGCGCCGCCTTACCCCGAGGGCAGACGCAAGCCCATCCTGTTCTATGGAACCTCGATCACGCATGGCGCCTGCGCCTCGCGTCCGGGCATGCCGCACCCGGCGATTCTCGGTCGCCGATTGGGCCGCCCGGTGATCAACCTCGGGTTTTCCGGCAATGGTCGGATGGATCTTGAACTGGCGGAGTTGTTTGGTGAACTGGACCCTGCGGTCTACGTCATCGACTGCCTGCCGAACATGGCTGCCGACCTGGTGAAGAAGAACGCGGAGGCCTTCCTGCGCGCGCTTCGCAAGGCGAAGCCGGATACGCCCTTCCTCCTTGTCGAGGATCGCACCTACGCCGACGCGCACTTTGCCGCCGGCAAGCTGAGACGCAACCTGACCAGCCGCGCCGAGTTCCGGAAGATCTACGAGCGACTCAAGGCCGAGGGCATGAAAGGTCTGCATTATCTCGAAGGCGACGGGCTGCTGGGCGATGACAGCGAGGGCACGGTGGACAGCTCGCATCCCAACGACCTCGGCTTCATGCGCCAGGCCGACGCCTTCGCCGAGGCTTTGGAGCCCATCCTCCGGTAGCACCGGCCGCAGGTCCGTTCCCTTGTCTGTCATGGAATCCGTCCGCATCGACAAATGGCTCTGGGCCGCCCGCGTGTTCAAGACGCGCGTTGATGCGACGAATGCCTGTCGCGCGGGCAAGGTCGAGGTGGACGGCGTCAAGGCCAAGCCGGCCCGCATTGTGAAGGTCGGCGATGTCATCACGGCCCGGACGCATGCGCTGCGGCGCACGGTGGCCGTCAAGGGGCTGACCGACAGGCGCGTCGGCGCGAAGCTGGTCCCGGACCTGCTCGAGGACAGGACGCCGGAGTCTGAGATTGAGGCGGCCCGGGAACGCCGGCAGAACGCCGCCTGGGTGGGCGAACCTGGCAAGGGGCGGCCGACCAAGAAGGACCGACGGGAAAGAGAGCGGTTCTTCACGTGACCGACCGACCGAGCTTCAAGGTCGGCTGAATAAACGCGGAACGGGAGCGTCAGGTATCGCGGAACACCCGACGCATGAGCGACCAGCCCTCCACGTCCGCCCCGCCCCTGCCGCCGCCGGATCGGTTTCACCTGTCTTCGGCCCTCGGTTGGCTGGGGCTGGGGAATGCCGCGGAAGCGGCGGCGGAACTCAATTCCATCGCGTCGGAACACCAAGGCCGGCTGGATGTGCTCGCGGTCAAATGGGACGTCTTTGCCAGACTGAAGCGCTGGCCCGAGTGTCTGGAAATCGCCGATCAACTCGTCGAGCAATGGCCCTGCGAGCCCACGGGTTGGATCGACCGTTCCTTTGCGCTGCACGAACTCGATCGCACGCGTGAGGCGCACGATAATCTGGCCTCGGTCGCCGGGCGTTTTGAGAAGGTCTGGACCATCCCTTACAACCTCGCCTGCTATGCGTGTCAGTTGGGCGATCGGGACGCAGCGCGGCGGTGGCTCGGAAAGGCGTTCGCGGTTGAGGACAAAAGCCGCCTGCTGCGGATCGCGATGGAGGATCCCGATCTGGCGCCCATGCGGGACGAGGTCGGGAAGATCGCGGAGATCCTTGGGTAGAACGGCGGCCGGATGGCTTCGGATCAACCTCCATTCGCATCGAGCCGGTTGCGGATCATGCGGCTGAACTCATGGGGAGGGAAGGGCTTGGGCAGGAAATCGACGCCGCGCACGAGCGAGCCGGCATGTTCGAGCAATTCGCTGCTGTGGCCGGTCATGTAGATGACCTTCAGATCCGGTCGGTCCTTCTTCAGTTCCCGCGCGACATCGAATCCGCTCTTTCCGCTTGGCATGACCAGGTCCGTCAGGACGAGGTCGATCCGGTCGCCATGCTCCTTCCAGAGCGCTTCGGCCTCATTTCCGTTTCCGGCCTCGAACGTCTTGTAGCCGAAACGGCGCAGCGTCTTGGCCACGGTCTTCCGGACAGGGGGCTCGTCCTCCACCAAAAGAATGGTCTCCGCGCCGCGTTCGATGGGGCCGCCCCGCTCCTTGGCGGCGCGGCTCACATCGGTGGACATCCGGCTGAGCGGCAGATGAATGCGAAAGCGCGCGCCTGTCCCGGGACTGGAGTCCAGGACGATCCAGCCGTCATGTTGCCGGACGATGCCGTAGGTGGTGGACAGGACCAGTCCCGTG
>JAYPGD010000001.1:17744-25799 GCA_038126655.1 Verrucomicrobiales bacterium | reverse complement strand
TCGTGGGCGTCGATGGCGTGCTTCACGATCGCAAGGCCCAGTCCCGTGCCCTTGCCCACATCCTTGGTGGTGAAGAACGGATCGAAGGCCTTGTGCCGCACGGCCTCGGACATGCCGGCGCCGGTGTCGCGCACCTCGATGACGGCGTAGTCGCCCGGTTTGGCGTCGGTGTTCTCACGGGTGTCGTCCGGACCGAGCCGGGCCTGACCGGTGGTCAGCGTGAGCGCGCCGCCCTCCGGCATGGCGTCGCGCGCATTCAGACCGAGGTTCAACATCGCCTGACTGAGCAGGCCGGAATCGCATTCGACCGTCAGCTCCTCATTGGCGAGGCTGCAGTGGATCTCGATCGTCTCGCCGAGCGTGCGTTGGAGGATCATGGCGGAGGACTGGACGATGTCGTTCAGATTCTTCGCCTCCAGCCGCATGATGGATTTCCGGGAAAAAGCAAGGAGCTGGTGGGTGAGATCGGAGGCTCGCTGGGCCGCTTCGTCGATGCCGTCGACCAGGGTCTGCGTGTCCGGGTCGAGATTCGTCTTCATCTCGACCAGGCCCAGGTTGCCGCAGATCACGGTGAGCAGGTTGTTGAAGTCGTGCGCGATGCCGGCCGCCAGCTGTCCGACGGCCTCCATCTTCTGCGCTTGTCGCAGCTCGGCGAGGAGTTTGAGGCGTTCGGTCACATCGTAGGCAAGAATGAGCAGCGCCGGCTCGCCCTGCGTGGCGATCGGCTCGGTCGACAAGAGCACGGAATGGACCCGGCCGTCGCGGCTCTTCATGCGCGCCTCTCCTGCGCGCTGCGAAGGGTCGTGTTTCCGCGCGTTCAAGAAGTCCCGCAGATCCGTCGCGTTGGCCCAGAGATCGAGATCGACCATTGTCCGGCCGGCCACTTCTTCACGCGACCAGCCAAAGAGGCTCTCGAATTCCGGGTTCGCCTCCAGGCAGCTCCAATCACGTACGCGCACGATCCAGGCCGGCATGGGGTTGGCGTGAAAGGCGGTGAGGAACTGGGCGCGATTCTGTGCGACGCGGGACCGCAGAAACGCAGCCCAACCCGCCGCGGCCAGCGCCAACAGCATCAGGCCGCCCGCCACGGCGACCGAGTGCTCCTCCGTCCACCAGGATGGAGGTTCGATCAGAATCGCGGCCTCTGCGTCCGCCAACAGCACGCGGAAGGCGTTGGGCGTCCGGCTGTCACCGTTGTCGTCCAGACTCAGATACTGGCAGACGCCGACGACGTCGATGACGCTGCCGGGTGTTGTCATCGTCTCTGATGCAAACTCAAAGGCTCCGGGAAGTTCGGCGGCGAAGCCGGCTCCGTCGCCGCTGAGTTCGACGCGTCCGTGTTTGAAGTCGGAATGTCCAACAACTGTCCCGCGCAGTTTGATGCGTCTGCCGTTGACGTCACTGGAGAGGACTTCCGCCGCGGAGATCTCAATCGCGGGCGGCAACTTCGCCTCGCCGAGTTTGCGGAATTCGATATTCTCCAGGCGCGGCGAGAAGTAGCTTCCGCCAGAGAATCCGAGCGCGTCGATCTCGTCTTGCAAGCTCAGGTCGAGTGGTTCATGCGACCTCAGTTCAATGCCTGCGGAGCCGTCGTCGAGATAGGCTCGATTCTCCGCGACGTAGGTGATGACGCCCTTGACCCGCACGCGATGGATGCGCGAAGCGATCCGGGACTGTTGCACCACGTCGGCAACAGTGGAGCGTCTCATGGCGTAAGGTCTTGAGGGCGCGAACATCGTGACCTGCAGGTCTTCGGGGCCTTGAACCAGGAGAGTTTCCTTGGGAAATGAGGCGAGGCGACCCTCGCGCGCTTCCGCCACCACGGTCAATGTCACCTCGGCGTCGACCAGCCGGCCGGGAAGTTTCCCTGATTGCAGATTCACCCGCGCCTCGAAGATTCCCCCCAGCGAACTGACTCGAAGCGTTGCGGCTACGTCTTCCGTCAGGTCCGCCGAGCGCACGACGCCACCCAGTTCGAGAAAGGCCCCGGTGTAGCGTCCGGAATGGAACGCCTCCACGCGGATCCGCTTTGGTTCCGTGATGGTGATTTCGCTCGCTGAACGAAACGAATCGGCGGTCAACCATGGCGTTCGCACGCCCGGGATTGTGCGCCCGTTGAGGCGGATTTTCTGGAGCCGGCCGGGCATCGCGTTCGTTCCCCGCCACTCCACGCGAATGCCTTCCCAAGCGCCGCGTTGCAGGTAGAACACGCCGGCCTGTTCGTCCAGGTGACTCACAAATCCGTCGAGCCGCGCGGGCCAGCCGCAGGATGTCTGCGCGTCGCTCAATGAGTTGATGTGGACGATGGTCGTGGCGAGGCCGACGTAGTTGGTCAGCTGAACGATGCCACCCTCGGGAAGGGGCGTGTCTCCGGGCAGGCCCAGCCAGCGAAAGTCTGTCACCTCGAACTGAACGCCGTCCGCGCGGTTTACGGGAAAACCGAGGAGGTCCACGACCTCGCCGATTTCGAATGCCCTGCCATTGGTTCTGTGAGCCACGAAGGACGCGGCGCGGGGATGGGGGCTCAATCCGATTTCAAAACGCCCCGATTCCAGATTCTTGCGGATGCGGCCGCGAAAACGGATCGGTCGATCGTCGTCCATCGGAGCGTTGGATCTGATCGCATCCAGGGAAATCTTCGCCCGGGAGAAGGGGTCGAGCGGGCCGGGTTTTTCGAAGGTTATCATGCTCCATTCGGTCGCCCACAGGATGCGTTCGTGCTCGTGTTTCGGTGACCGTCGCACGTCCATCAGGGGGCCGCGGGCCCGGATGGTCGCATGGCGAATCTTCGCGGCAACGTTGCGATTTGGTCTGGGCGCCAAGACCTTGATGGTCTCCCCCTGATGTCGAAGGCTGATGGTCACGCGGTTGCGCATGATCGAGGCGGCCTTGGACCGGTTTGTTCGCACTTGTGCGACGACGCCGCGGATCTCGACGAGCGCGCCGGTCAAGGCGGCGGCATCCCGCGCTTCGGGAATGGAAAGCGTTTCGGGATCGGGAGCCCCGGCCCGCCGGTCGAGAATCGTGATCGATTTTGCCTTCACCTTGGCCGTGGCGTTTTGGGCGGTCACGCCTTCGACTCGGATTCTGGCGCCTGTCGGCGGCGGCGGGTTGATCGTTTCCGGAATGACAATGACTCCTTCGCCGGCATCCTGCACGAGCAGCCTCCCGGTCCGCGGCACCTTGCCGTAGACGATTCCTTCGAAGCGCACCGGCCTCTCCATCTTCAATTCGTTCCAAGTCAGTCGGCGGATCTCCGCGATGGATTCGAGGGGCGGGGCCGGTTGCGCCCGTGAGGAGGTCAACGATGGCGCCAGTAGCGTCAACAGCAGCAGAACAAGCGGCGTCGGGCGCGCCGGCCTGATTGAGGGCCTCTCTGGATTTTGGGTGTCCATTGCGATGCCTGCGGAGACAGACGACTCCGCGCTGAATGGGCGCCTGCAAGCTGGAGTGTTGCGCTGCCCGAGTAGATTCAGAATAGGAACAATGCGATCGAAGTGGAAGCCCGGATAGCCTCGCGTCGGACTGTCGCAAACATCCCGCTTCCGTCCGGAATCGACTTCCGTTAGGTTCCTTCGCCATGAAACGATTGTTCGCCCATCTCATTGCGCTCTCCCTCGCCTCCGCCGTCAGCGCGCAGGCGGCGGACGACCGACTCGTCCTCCTGGGAGCCTCCTACGGCAAGAACGTCCTCGCCATCTGCGAGGCGGACGGAAAGGTCCTCTGGCAGCGCGACACCGCCGGGCCTCAGCGGGGCCATGCCGGACACCACGACGTCCACCTCCTCAAGAACGGCAACATCCTCTTCCACGATTCGTGGACGGTCACCAAGGAGATCACCCTGGGCGGCAAGGTCGTCTGGGAATACGACAGCGCCAAGCAGAACGGCAACCAGGGGAAACGCGTCGATGTCCACGCCTTTGCCCGACTCGACAATGGCGAGACCGTGATCGTCGAAAGCGGCGTCGGCCGGATCATTCACGTGAACCGGAAGGGCAGGATCGTAAAGGAGGTTCCGCTCCGCGAGGGCGGGCGCAAGAAGACGCGCCTGATGCGCATCCTCGACAACGGGAACTACCTCGCCTGCGCCGAGAACCCGGGCGTGGTGACCGAATACGATTCCTCCGGCAAGGTCGTCTGGGAATATGAGATCGGCACGCGCGTTTATGGCGCCATCCGGCTGAAGAACGGCAACACCCTGATCTGCTCGGGCAGCGGAAACAGCGTCGTCGAGGTCTCGCCCGGCAAGAAGGTGGTCTGGGAGGTCGCGAAAAAGGTTCCGGGAACGAACATCGAACTCGGCTGGATGACCACCCTGCAGGAACTGCCCAACGGCAACCGCGTCGTCGGCAATTGTCACGCCGGCGAAGACGATCCCCAGATCTTTGAGATCACGAAGGACAAGAAGGTGGTCTGGGAATTCGACGAGTGGGACCTGGTCGGCAACGGCCTTGCCTGCTGGCAGATCCTTGACGCCAAACAGTCCGCCCTCGTCCGGAAGAAACTCGCCCGGTTGAACAAGTGAACCGTCGCCCATGCTTCGCCCGCAGAAGAAATACTCCGTTTACGATCTCCGCCAGCTCAAGGGGAAGCGCTGCCTGACGCACATCCACGTGAAGTCGCCGGATGAGGCGGCCGCCGCTGAAGCCGCCGGGATCGACCTGATGAGCTGCAGCTTCGACTCGCCGGAATCCCAGGCGCGGCTGCCCCTGCTGGTCGAAGCCGCGCCCACGAGTTTTCTCTCCTGCGCCACGCCGCACGGCATGGCTTCGCCGGAGGAAGCCATCCGGATCGCCTTCAGGGCCCTGGAGGTCGGCGCCAGCTCCGTCTATTGCTCCGCGAGCCCTTTCATCATCGAGGCCATGGCGAGAGAGGGCATCCCGGTGGTCGGCCACCTGGGCATGGTTCCAAGGCACGCCACCTGGACCAATTACCGCGTCATCGGAAAGACCGTGGATGAGGCGAAGCTCCTATATGACCGGATGAAAACCCTGGAAAGCGCCGGAGCCTACGCCGCCGAGCTCGAACTCGCGCCGCACAACCTCGCGACCTTCCTCTGCGGTCAGACATCCATGCTGCTCATGTCATTGGGTTCGGGCGGCGGCTGCGACACGCAGTTCCTGTTTTCCGACGACATCCTCGGCGACTACGACGAGCGCATCCCGCGGCACGCCAAGGCCTACCGCGATTTTCTGGGCGAGTATCGACGCCTGCAGGACGAACGCCTCGCCGCGTTCAGCGAGTATGCGGCGGATGTCCGGGAAGGCCGCTTTCCGGAACGTTCCCACCTTGCCGAGATGAAACCGGAACTGTTGGAGCAGGCGATCAGGGAAATCGAGCGGGACGCCGGCTGAGGCCGCGGTCGTTCAATCCGGAAGACCGGTCCCTGGTAAGCCGATGCTTTCGCCCCGGGCCTGCCGACGAAACTGTCCGGGCGTCTCGCCCGTCTCCCGCTTGAAGATCGCGCTCAGGCTCTCCTTGTAGTCGTAGCCCGCGAGCGGGGCGAGCTGCTCGAGGGGCATGTCGGTCTCGGCAAGGAGCTGCCTGACACGGTCCACCTGAACGGCCGTGATTTCCTCGCGCGGCGTGCGTTGAAGCGCGATTCGGAAACGGCGCTCCAGCTGTCGGCGGGAAAGCGCGGCGCGCCGGACGACATCGCCGACATCGATTCCGTCGCAGGCGTTTTCCCGGATGAACCGGCAGGCGCGCGCCACCTCGCGGTCCTCGACGGCGATGACCCGGGTTGGAAGCCGCTGTGCGATGCCGGTGGGCGGCACGTATTCGATGGGCGCTTTCGGGCGCTTTCGGGCGCTTTCCGCTCATCAGGTTGGCCAGTGTTTCGGCCGCCCGATAGCCGATGCGATCGGCATCGGGACGCACGCTGGACAAGGGCGGATCGCTCAGCGGGCAGATGGCGTCGTCGTCATCCACCCCGATCACACCCAGGTCGTCGGGAACGGAGATCCCCAGTTTGCGGCAGGCGTTGAGCGCCTGTTGGCCGCGTATGTCATTGCAGACGAAAAGCCCGGTTGGGGGCTGCAGTCCGGACAGCCACTCCGACAAGGGCTGCACGTCGAGCACGCCGGAGCGTTCGATGCTCGTCAGCGCGGCTTCGGGCGCGCCCTCGGTTTCATAGACGGAGAGGGGGCGGTTCTCGCCGGAAACCAATTCGCGAAAGGCGCTCAACCGGTTCTCGGAATAATGCGCTCCCCGGTACCCGCAGAATGCGAACCGGCGAAACCCCCGCTGCCACAAGTGCTCGAAGACCAGTCTCGCGACGGCCCGGTCATCCGTCTCCACCTGCGGGATCCCGACGTAGTTCCGGCGGCAGCGGACATCGACGATCGGAATTTTCAGTTGGCGCAGCGGTTCGATGATGTGGTCATCCAGCCGGGCGATGACGCCGTCCGCTTCCGCTTCGGCCAGCCAACCCGGCAGATCGGCGTCGATGGTCATCTCCTCGTGAAGCAATGACCAGTTGCCCTGCGTGCGTGAGAATTGCGCGACGCCGCGAAGCAGGCTGCGCCCGTAGGAGCGGGACGATTCTATCAGCAGGGCGACAGTCTTCCGGTTTCTCGGGGGCACGCGTTCATCGTGCGGCTTTGTCAGGCATGTCGCAAATTATTAAAACAATGTCGCAAAGCGCCCTCGACGCATCCCAAATGCGGCGAATATATTGGTTATGGGTTCGTCAAACCGAGTCGCACAGAATTCACAGCAGAGCTTAGATGATGTCGTCAATTGCCATGTCGAGGAACAGGAAAGGGTTGGGCGCAGGGGTCTTGATCGTGGGCTTGCTGGCGGGGTTGGCTCCGGCGCCGGGAGAGGCGGCCGCGGCTGGACCCGAGCCCCGGCAGTTGGAGTTTTTTGAGAAGGAGGTGCGGCCCTTGTTCGCCAGACACTGCTACAAATGCCACAGCGTGAACGCGAAGCGCCTGGAGGCGGGACTGTTGCTGGACAGTCGCGCGGGGCAGTTGCACGGCGGCGATTCCGGGCCGGCCATCATTCCGGGAGACGCCAACAGGAGCCGGTTGATCCAGGCCGTGCGCTATGAAGATTTTGAGATGCCGCCCAAGGGCAGATTGCCGGCCAAGGATGTCGCGACGCTGACGCGCTGGATCAATATGGGAGCCCCCTGGCCGCAGGAAGCCGCGCCGACTGCGGCCTCCGAGCGCGAGACCTTCGACCTGGCCAGACGCGCGTCGGAGTATTGGATCTGGCAGCCGGTCTCCGATCCCAAACCGCCGGCTGTCCGAAACGCCGCCTGGCCTAAGAACGACCTGGACCGCCACATCCTCGCGAGAATCGAAGAAGCCGGGTTGCAACCCGCCGTTGACGCGGATCGCGCGGCCCTGCTGCGGCGGCTCCACTTTGACCTGATCGGCCTGCCGCCGACGCCGGAGGAGGTGGAGGCCTTCCTTGCGGACAAGGATCCCAAGGCGGTCGAGCGCGCGGTTGACCGGCTGTTGAACTCGCCGCATTTCGGGGAACGCTGGGGCAGGCATTGGCTGGATTCGGTGCGTTATGCGGAATCCCGCGGGCATGAGTTCGACAACGACACGCCCAACGCCTTCCAATATCGCGACTATGTGATCCGGGCCTTGAATGCGGACGTGCCCTACGACCAGTTCGTCCGCGAACACATCGCCGGCGACCTGCTGCCGAAACCCCGGCTGCATCCGGAGCGAGGATTCAATGAATCCGTGTTGGGCACGGGCTTCTGGTTTCTCGGGGAATGGGTCCACTCCCCGGTCGACATCCGGAAGGACGAAACGGACCGCTTCGACAACATGCTCGACGTGATGTCGAAGACCTTCCTGGGCGTCACCGTCGCCTGCGCCCGGTGCCACGATCACAAGTTCGACGCCATCTCCATGGGCGATTACTACTCGTTGTCCGGTTTTCTGCAGAGCAGCGACTATCGGCAGGCGCGCTTCGAATCGATGGAACAAAACCGCCGCGTGGCGGAGAAACTGGCCGGAATCGACGCGAAGTATCAGCGGCGGATCCGGGAATTTCTGGAGGCGCAAGGCATTCGCCGGCCCGAGCCCTCCG
>JAYPGD010000001.1:0-17734 GCA_038126655.1 Verrucomicrobiales bacterium | reverse complement strand
ATGAAGGATGGCTTCATCTTCGGTCGCGCCCCACGCCGCGCGGGGTTGGCCTATCTCGACGGGGGCGGGCGGCCGATCGTGAAGGTTGCGGCGCATGACGCGGCGGTCAACGATCTGATCTGGGCGGGGTTGGAGGCGGTTCATGAGGGCGAGATGCAGAGCAAGAGCGCGCTCGCGAAGCTGCCCAAGAGCGGACGCACGCTGCGCACGCCGACCTTCGAACTGAAACACGGCGCCGTCAGTTGTCTCGTGGAAGGCCGCGGGCACATCGTGGCCTGCGTCGACTCCCACCGCCTCATCGCGGGTCCGTTGCACGGGCAGACCATCAAGTCTGTCGGGGGGAAGGCGGGGTGGGTCACAATGAACCTGGAGCGCTATCTCGGCCACCGGCTGCACTTGGAGTTCATCCCCGCGAAGGACGCTGCGCTGTCGGTTCGTATGGTGACCCAGGGTCTGGACGGCAGGGCTCTGGGCGAGATCGACCGGCGGTTGTCCGCGGCGGAGAAGGAGTTTCAAGCCTACGCCAAGGCCGCCGAGGCGCTGTTGAATGGCGACGGCGGCGAAGTGGAGGAACGCGTCTTTGCCGACTTTGAATCCGGGACCTACGACGGTTGGGCCGTGACGGGCGAGGCCTTCGGCGACATTCCCCAGACATTGAAAACCATCGGCAGCTATCAGGGCCGCATCAATGGCGTCGGAACCTGGTTCGTCAATTCACACAACATCCGTCCGGGCGGAACAACGCGCAAAGGCGACAAACCGACCGGGACGCTGACGTCCTCGGAATTCACCATCGACTTCGACTCGATCGAGTTCCTCGTCGGGGGCGGCGCCCACGAAGGCAAGACCTGTGTGAATCTGTTGGTCGACGGCGGGGTCGTCCTTTCCGCCACAGGCCGCAACAACAACCAGATGTCGCTCAACGCCTGGGACGTGCGCCCCTACGCCGGACGGAAGGCAAGGATCCAGGTGGTCGACAATCACCAGGGCGGCTGGGGCAACATCGGCCTCGATCACATCGTCTTCAAGAAACGCAAAACGGGAACCACTCCGGCCGCCGCGGAAAAGTTGGTCCGCGCCTGGCAGGAGGAACGCGCGCGCCTCGGCGGGGAGATTGTCCGCAAGTCGCGCGTCGCGTTGGCGATGATGGACGGCTCCGGCGAGGACGATCGCGTGTTGATCCGCGGCAACGCCTCGAAGCCCGGCAGGCTCGAGCCTCGTCATTTCCTGACCGCGATCTCCGGCGATGCGCCCCTGCCGATCAAAGCCGGCAGCGGTCGTCTGGAACTGGCGGAACAAGTCAACGATCCGGCGAATCCGCTGACCTCCCGCGTGATCGCCAATCGCATCTGGCACCACCTCATGGGACGCGGCATCGTGCCGACGGTCGATGACTTTGGCGTTCTCGGTCAGCGGCCCAGCCATCCGGAACTGCTCGATCATCTGGCGACGCGGTTCATGGCGGATGGTCGCAGCATCAAGGCCATGATCCGATATATCGTCCTTTCCCGGACCTACCGATTGTCCAGCCACGTGAACTCCAAGGCGAAGGAGGCCGATCCCAAGAATACGCTCTGGCATCACCAACCGCCCCGCCGCCTGCAGGGCGAGGTGATCCGCGATTCCCTGCTGGCGCTGGCCGGCCGCCTCGATCCGACGCCCTTCGGTCCGCCCGTGCCGATTCATCTCACCTCGTTCATGGACGGTCGCGGACGGCCGGGACGCAGCGGCCCGATGGACGGCGCCGGTCGACGTTCGATCTACATCGCCGTGCGGCGCAATTTCCTGTCGCCGTTCATGCTCACCTTTGACACGCCTGTTCCCTTCAGTTCCATGGGACGCCGCAATGTCTCCAACGTGCCGGCCCAGTCGTTGATCCTGTTGAACGATCCCCTGGTCGTGGAATTGTCGCGCGGTTGGGCGGAACGCGCCCTGAAGGCCGTGCCTGAATCCGGCGCCGACGGCGTCGCGAAACGCGTCGCCTGGATGTATCTCACCGGTTTCGGTCGGAAGCCAACCGCCAAGGAAAGTCAGGCGGCGGTCGCTTTTCTTTGGTCGAATGCGGACGGGCGGAAGACCGGGACTGAAGACGTCGGACGCTGGGCGGACTTCGCGCATGTGCTGGTGAACGCCAAGGAATTCATTTTTCTCCGATGAAGGCATCAAACCCGAACCCCTATCCCTGTCAGCGCCTGCGGTCGCTGCCGACCTCGCGGCGCGAGATGTTGACGAAGTGTGTCGGCGGCTTCGGCGCGCTGGCCTTGGCCGGACTGCGGGCCGACCCCGCCTTTGGCGGCGACGGCCTTTCCCAACCGGCCTCCGCAGGCCACGGCCCGCACTTCCGGCCCCGCGCGAAGAACATCATCTTCCTCTACATGGACGGCGGCCCGTCGCAGGTCGACACCTTCGATCCCAAGCCGATGTTGGACAAACACAACGGCGAGGATCCCGGCCGCTTCTTCAAGGTCGAGGCCACCCAGTTCAACAACAACGGCACGGTGCTCGCGAGCCCGTGGAATTTTCGCCAATACGGCGCCTCCGGCATTCCGGTCAGCGATCTCTTTCCCCATGTCTCCCAATGCGTCGATGAACTGGCCGTCGTGCGTTCGATGACCTCCGGATTTCCGGAGCATACTTTCGCGAACTACTTCCTGCACACCGGCAGCGCGTTGCAGGGACGCCCCAGCATGGGCGCCTGGGTGAATTACGGTCTCGGCAGCGAATGCCGGAATCTGCCCGGCTTTGTCGTGCTGAACGGCGGCCTGATTCCGCCCGGCGGGCTCGATTGTTTCGGCAGCGGCTTCCTGCCCGCCAGTCACCAGGGATCCGTCTTCAAACCGTCCGGGACGGGCGTCGCAAACATCACCCCCAACGAGGCCACCCCGGAACGCCAGCGCGACAAACTCGCCCTCATCAATCAGCTCGACGACCTCGCGACGGCGCAGTTCGGCGAACACGACAGCCTGGAATCGGCCATCAAGAATTACGAACTCGCCTACGCCATGCAGATGGCCGTGCCGGAGGTCATGTCCCTGACGGGGGAGCCGGATCATCTCCGGCGCGCCTACGGCCTGGAATCGAAGTATGAACCCACGCGCATCTACGCGGCCCAGTGCCTGATCGCGCGACGCATGATCGAACGCGGCGTCCGCTTCATCGAATTGACCTGCCCCAAGGTCGGGGGAGACCGGTGGGATCAGCACGGCAATCTCAAGTCCGGGCACGAGAACAATGCGCGGGCGGTCGACCAGCCGATCGCCGCCCTGCTCAGGGATCTCCGTCAACGCGGCATGCTGGATGAGACCCTGGTTGTCTGGGCCGGCGAGTTCGGGCGCACGCCTTTCGCCCAGGGAAGAAACGGCCGCGATCACAACCAATACGGCTTCAGCGTCTGGCTGGCCGGGGGCGGCGTCAAACCGGGCACGGTGTACGGCGCCACCGATGAATGGGGTTACCGCGCCGTGCAGGATCGCGCGGAGATGCACGACCTGCACGCCACCATGTTGCACCTGCTGGGCGTCGAGCATACCCGCTCCACCTTTCGCTTCAGCGGCCGCGACATGCGGTTGACCGACGTCCATGGCCTCGTGATCCATGACATCGTCGGGTGAGGCGGCAGTCGAGCTCCCTCCACTCAAGGCCCATCGATGAACATCTTCGCATTCACTGAACCGGTTGCGCCCAGGCTTCGGGGGGACCTGGGTCGCGCGTCAGGCGTCGGGCCATCGGCATTCAGGAGGAACCTGCCGTTGAATGTCTGCCGGCTCCTCCTGGCCGCGATCCTGTTCTCCTTGGCGACGACCGTCCAGGCCCGCGCGGCCGAGAATCAGCCCAACTTCGTGATCGTCTTCACGGACGACCAGGGATACCAGGATGTCGGTTGCTTTGGCTCGCCGGACATCCGGACGCCGCGGCTGGACGCGATGGCGAGGGAAGGAATCAAGTTCACCAGTTTCTACGCGCAGCCGGTCTGCGGGCCGTCCCGCGCGGCCTTGATGACCGGATGTTATCCCATTAGGGTCGCCGAACGCGGCCACACCAAGCAGGTTCATCCGATCCTGCATCAGGATGAGATCACCGTGGCCGAAGTGTTGAAGACGAAAGGCTACGCCACCGCGTGCTTCGGCAAGTGGGACCTGGCGAAACATGCCCAGGCCGGGTTCTTAATGGACCTGTTCCCGACACGGCAGGGCTTCGATTACTTTTACGGAACGCCGACCAGCAATGATCGCATCGCCAACCTCTACCGCAATGAGAAGCTGATCGAGCCGAAGAGCGACATGTCGACCCTGACCCGACGTTACACTGACGAGGCCATCAACTTCATCCGGAAGAACAGGGAGCGGCCCTTCTTCGTCTACATTCCGCACACGATGCCGCATACGCGCCTGGACGCCTCGCCGCAGTTCAAGGGCAGGAGCAAACGGGGCCTATATGGCGATGTGATCGAGGAGATCGACTTCAATGTCGGCCGCATTCTGGACGCGATCAACGAACTCGATCTCGCGGACAACACCTACGTCCTTTTCACCAGCGACAACGGCCCCTGGTTGATCAAGAACAAGGATCTCGCGGACGGGCGTCTGCCGGGCGATCACGGCGGTTCGGCCGGCCCGTTGCGCAGCGGCAAGGTGTCGACCTTCGAGGGCGGCGTGCGCGTCCCGACAATTCTCTGGGGGCCGGGTCGCGTCCCGGCCGGCGAGACCTGCGATTCGATCGCGACGACCATGGATGTCCTGCCGACCTTCGCGGCGCTGGCCGGCGCGAGGGCTCCGACCGATCGCGTCATCGACGGCCGGGACATCCGGCATCTCTTTCACGGCGAATTTGGGAAAGCCGATCCGGACAGGGCGTATTTCTACTACCTGCGGGTTCATCTTCAGGCCGTTCGTCAGGGGAAATGGAAACTGCATCTGCCCCGGGCGAAGGAGCCGGTTGGCGCGGCCCCATTCAGCCGCAATGTCCATATCGCCCCGGCCGACCGCATCGGCTTTCCGGAACCCTTCCTGGTCGATCTGGACAACGACCTCGGCGAAACCACGAACGTCGCCGCCAGGAATCCACGGGTGGTCAAACGACTGCTCCGCCTGGCCGAGGCGATGCGCGGGGACCTCGGCGACCATGACCGCGTCGGAAAGAACATGCGCTTCTTCGACCCGTTGGAAGCCCGTCCGACCGAACCGCCCGTGCCCCAGCCGCGCAAACCCCAGCCGCGCAAGGCGAAGAGGAAAGGGAAATAGAATCTTCAAGCACCCGAACCGACCACACGACTCATGGAAGCCAGAAGACTCGGCAGAACAGACCTTCAGATCAGCGTCCTGTCCATCGGCGGACTCTACACCTCCTCGCTCGCCGGCGGCGAATCGGAGACGCGACGCATCCTGCAGCGGGCCGTGGAGCTGGGCGTCAACGCCATCGACACCGCCCCGGCCTACGCCGACAGCGAGGCCACCGTGGGGCGGGCATTGGAGGGCAATGACGCGCCCCTGATCGTCACCACCAAGCTGGGCGGGCGTCCGCAGCCCTTCAACCCCCGGGACATCAACGCGCTGCGCCAATCCGTCGACGAAAGCCTGCGCCTGCTGGGCCGCGACTGCATCGACATCCTCATGGTGCATGAACCCGACCGCCCGCAACAGTATCCCTGGTGGACGAGCTACGATCCGCTGGACGGCCCGGCCCTGGAGTTGATGGAGGAGCTCAAGGCCGCCGGAAAAATACGCTACCTGGGACTGGCCGGGACGACGGTCACCGAGATGACCTCGCTCATTGGCAGCGACCGCTTCGACGTCGTATTGACCGCCTTCAACTACAACGCCCTATTCCGCGAAGCGAAGGACACGGTCATCGCCGCGGCCAAGGCGCGGGACATGGGCATCGTGCTGGGATCCGCGATGGGGCAGGGGTTCCTGACCCGTCGCGCCGACGAGGAGGTGAAGGCCAAACCGATCTGGCTCTCGGAGGCTCGTCGGGAACAGCTTCTCGCCTACTACTCTTTGCTTGATGAAGCCGGCATGTCCGCGGCGGAACTCTGCCTGCGATTCGTTCTGGGCAATCCGGACATTTCGACCATCCCGATCGGCTGCAAGACAATGGAGCATCTGGAGGCCGGTGTGGCGGCCGTGGAGAAAGGCCCGTTGCCGGCGGATGTGCTCGGTAGGCTCGATGAGATCGCCGCCATGATTCCGCATCGGCCCTACGAAGAGCCCATGATCCTTCCCTTTGGCAAATCCTACCAAGGGCCCGGCATCGCCAACATGGGCGCGGCCGTGCAGGTGGGCAAATTGGAACTTTGAACTGAAACGACTGAAACCCGCTTATGAAAAGATCATTCCTCGCCCCACTTTGCGTCCTGTGCGCCATCATTCAATCCGCCGCCGCCGCGCCGCAGTTCGGCCGCCAGGAATCCGCCTCCGGCATCAGGCACTCCTTCCTCATCGCCGGACCGACGACCGTGCTCGTCGGCGAGGACGGTCAGGTCAAATGGCGGACCCAGGGCTACGCCCGCGACGCCTTCGTCCTGAAGAACGGCAACGTGCTCGCCTCCATCGGCAACGTCGCCAAGGAAATCACCCGCAAGGGCGAGGTTGTCTGGAGCTACAAGCTCGCGCCCGGAAACAAGGAGCTCGGCACGGCCGTGCGCCTGGACAGTGGCGCCACGCTTGTCGTTGAACGGGGCGCCAAGCCGCGCCTCCTGGAAGTGACCCGGGATGGCCGGATCGCTGTCGAAGTCCCGCTCCAACCCGAAACCCAGAACGGGCACATGCAGACCCGCATGGCCCGCAAGCTGCCCAACGGCAATTATCTCGTCCCCCATCTCCTCGCCTTCAAGGTGAAGGAGTATCGCCCTGACGGAACCGTCGTAGACACGATCAAGACCGACCTGGAGGAGCTTGGCGGCCGCAAGGCCGAGAACTGGCCCTTCACCGCCATTCGTCTTGAGAATGGCCGCACGCTTGTCAATCTCACCCATGGCAACAAGACCGTGGAATTCGACGCCGAGGGCAAGGTCGTCTGGAAGGTCGACAACACGGACGTCGACGGGCGCTTCGCCGATCCCTGCGGCGGACAGCGTCTCGCCAACGGAAACACCGTCATCTGCAGTTACGCCCAGAAGAATCCCAACAAGCCCAAGCTCTTCGAGGTGACGCCGGACAAGAAGGTGGTCTGGGAGTTCTTTCATCCGAAGGCCCGCGCCCACGAGGTTCATGTGCTGACCACGAATGGAAAGCGGGAAGGTTTTTTGAAGTGACGCGCCCTTGCGCCGAAAACATGCAGCCGGAATCGCGCGAGTGAAGAAGGAGTCCTGGCAAAACCCCGACCCTGTGAAGCCCATGGCAGACTGCAATCCCATCCACGGTCCCACCAATCCCACTCCCGAGTCGCAGTCCGAATCCGGCGTCCGTCGCTTTGGTTCGGTGATCGGCCTGAACCCGGAAAAGGAGCAATACTACCGGGAGCTCCACGCCGACGCCTGGCCTTCGGTCCTCGACCGCATCAGGAAGTCCAACATGCGCAACTACTCGATCTACACGACCGAACTCGAGGGGAAGAAGTATCTGTTCAGCTACTTCGAGTATGTCGGCCGGGATTTCGAGGCGGACATGCAGGCGATCGCGGACGATCCCGAGACCCGGCGCTGGTGGAAGGAGACTGATCCCTGCCAGTTCCAGCTCCCCACCCGCAAGCCCGGCGCCAACTGGAGCGAAATGGAAATGGTCTTCCTGGCGAAGTGACGGCGAGGGAATCAACGTGAACGCATTCGACGCTCCGGCCATCTCCGGCCAGGGTGAAGAGCGCGGTTTCCGCGATGACCTCGCCCCGGAATACGAATGAGCAATCCCATACTGATCGACAGCCTGGAAGAGGCGTTGGATTCATTCGACGTTGTGGCGCTCGACCAGTTCGGCGTGCTGCACAACGGTTCGGTCTGCTACGCGGCCGCAGGCGACGCGATGCGGATGCTGCGCGCGCGCGGAAAGGAAATCATCATTCTCTCCAATTCCGGCAAACGCGCCGACCTGAATCTGAAGCGCATCGAGAAGATGGGATTGCCGGGGGAGGCCATCTCGCGGGTTGTCACGTCGGGCGAAGCGCTGTGGCAGGATGTCAGCGAATCCAGAATGAGTCTGGCGGGAGGAACGCCCGGACGTCTTTATCCCATCTGCGGTCACCCGGACGATCCCAGGATCTGGGCGTCCGGCAGCGCCGTGGAAATCGCCGACGAGATCGATCCATCGTGCGACGCCGTTCTCTTGATGGGCCTGCCCGACGACACGGGTGAATCGGACTACGACCCGACACTCCGGCGGGCGCTGGAGTATGAGCTTCCCTTGATCTGTTCGAACCCCGACAAGACCTCGCCCCGCGTCGGCCGGTTTGTCATGTCGCCCGGTGCGTTGGCGGATCGCTATGAAGCGATGGGAGGCGAAGTCATCTGGTATGGGAAGCCTCACACTCCTGTCTTCCAGGCCGTCATGCGCTGTCGCCCCGAACTTTCGCCCAGCCGTTTTCTCGTGGTGGGGGACAGCCTGGAACACGACATTGCCGGCGGGCAGAAGGTTGGCTTCCAGACGGCGTTGGTTCGTGGTGGAATCCACGCAGACGATTTTCCGGACGATGCCGATGCTGATAAGATCAAAGCCGCGCTGCGATCACTCGCCAAACAACACGGCATACAACCGCCCGACTTCAGCCTGAAGATTCTCGCTTGAAGCTAGTGGGGCAAAAGAACGGAACATGAAACTGCCGCCTGAATTCATTTCACTCTCCCAGGAAATCGGGGCCCAGCCCCGGCTCGTGCAGGGCCCCGGTGGAAACACCTCCGTCAAGATCGACGGTCAGATGTGGATCAAGGCCTCCGGGACAGAGCTCGCTGAAGCCCTGGACAAGAACATCTTTGTCGCGGTCGATCCCGCCAAGGCAATGGCGGAGTTGGACGGCGCCGGCGACGGCAGTTGCCGGTCCGCCCTGGTCGATCCCGATTGCGGCCTGCGTCCATCGATCGAAACGACGTTTCACGCGATGTTTGATCACAAGTTCGTCTTCCACTTTCATTCGGTGGCGACGATTTGTCATGCAATCGCGGAGGAGGGGAGAAAGGCCCTGGCTGGGAAGCTGTCCGGATTGCAGTGGGTTGCCGCGCCGTATCGAAAGCCCGGAATCCCCCTAACCAAGGCCATCCGCGAAGCCGTTGGCGCGCGGGACATTCAAGTCGTCGTGTTGAACAACCACGGCATCATCATCGTCGGCGACACGATTGGTGAAGTCAGGGAACTGATCGCTGATGTCGAGCGGCGGCTGGATCTGCCGGTTCAGGCGGCGGGCGACGTCAGCGTCTCGACCGGCGATTATCCGGGCTGGAAATGCGTTCCCGAAGTGTCCGCCCTGGCGACCGATTCCGAGTTGTTCCAGCGCGCCACGTCGGGAACCTACTACCCCGACCACGTTGTCTTCCTGGGCCCGGCGATGCCCGTCCTGTCTTCCGACGAACTGCTGCAGTTGGATCCAAACGAGTTCCCGGTTCCCGCCGTGCTGGTCGAAGGCGAAGGAGTCTATTTGAAATCCGACGCCAAGCCCGCTCAGCGCGCCATGTTGGACTGCATCTACAACGTGCTCGCCCGGATTCCGGCGGATTGGACCTTGCTGCCCATCGGCGAGGACGCCGAAGCGGAATTGCTGAACTGGGACGCGGAGAAGTATCGCCAGGCCCTGGCGAAACGAAACGGGTGAGGCCTGCGAATCGATTCCATGGCCATGAAGGAATTCAAGCGACGCCGACCATGAGCCTTTACCTGGGAATCGATGTTGGAACGTCCGGAGTTCGCGCCTCCGTGATCGACGGCGCCGGAACGGAGATCGCGTCGGCCTCGGTGAAAATGCCGGCGCCGAATCGCATCGACGAGCGGCCCTGCCAGGACGCGATGATCTGGTGGGAGGCGGTCAGTCAATGCCTGCGGGACCAGGCCGCGGTTCTCCGTGAAACCGGGCGGCAGTTTGATGAGATCGCCGCCCTGGCCGTCGATGGCACCTCGGGAACCTTGCTGCTGACCGACGCCGACCTGAATCCACTCACCCCGGGCTACATGTACAACTCGGCGAATTTTGACGCCGAAGCCGACGCCATCGCGCCGCACGCCCCGGAATCATCCATGGCTCGAGGAGCCGGATTCACCCTGGCTCGCTTGTTGTTCCTGCAAAAGCAGGCCGGCTCTGAGAATGCCCGGCACGCCTTGCACCAGGCCGACTGGATCGCGGCGAAACTGATGGGGCGCGGAGGGCTGTCTGATGAAACCAACGTGCTGAAGATGGGCTTCGATCTTCAGCGCCGAATCTGGCCCGATTGGTTCTCCTCCTGCGGCGTTGGCCTTGATCTTCTCCCCGAGGTCAAACCGGTGGGCGGGATGTTTGGCGTCATTGACGGCGCCATTGCAAACCAGTTCGGCTTCTCGCGCGATGTGAAAGTGATCGCGGGAACGACGGACAGCAATGCCGCTTTCCTTGCGTCCGGAGCTTCGCAGGTGGGGGAAGGCGTCACTTCGTTGGGAACGACCCTGGCGATCAAGCTGTTGTCCGACAAACCGGTCGTCGATCCGACCCGGGGAGTCTACAGTCATCGCATCAAGGACATGTGGCTGCCGGGCGGGGCCTCGAATACAGGCGGCGGCGTCTTGCTCGATCATTTCACTGCGGAGCAGATGAGCCGGATGGAGAATGAATTGAAGCCGGACACCCCGACGGGGCTTGATTACTACCCGCTTTCGCGACCCGGCGAGCGGTTCCCCGTCAATGATCCGGAATTGCCGCCTCGATTGACCCCGCGTCCGGAAAACGACGCGGCATTCTTCCAGGCCTTGCTGGAGGGGCTCAGTGAAATCGAGCGAATTGCCTACGCCGCTCTTCAGGAACTTGGGGCGCCGACGTTGAAACGCGTCTTCACCGCCGGCGGCGGAGCGCGGAATCAGGCATGGACGAGAATCCGTTCAGCCACGCTCGGCGTTCCGGTCGTCGAGGCCCAGTCATGCAACGCCTCGGCCGGAGTCGCCAGAATCGCCGCCGGGTTGGTTTGATGCGTCCCGGGAGCCGCCGCTTCCAAGGGAGAACGCCAGGGCTGTGAAACCGACAAGGAACGGAGAACGGACTGCAACTCGATTCTTGTGCCTGAGCCCGACACGAATAGGCTTCCGGCGTGAAAATACTCAGACAGGTTTTTGCCTCGATCCTTCTCTTCACCGCAACGGTAACGGCGGAGAACTGGCCCGGGTGGCGCGGTCCCGACGGCGATGGAATCAGCTCCGAAAAGAATCTCCCCACCCATTGGAGCCAGAACGGGAACATCGCCTGGAGAAAGCCGATCGCCGGCGAGGGGCATTCGTCCCCGATTGTCTGGGGCGACCGCGTGTTCCTGACCACGAGCCTGACGGAGAAGAATGAACGCCGGTTGCTGTGCCTGAATCGCCGCGACGGACAGACCGTCTGGGAACGCGTCGTCCTCAATACGGAGCCCGAAACCCTTCATCGCCTCAACAGCCGGGCCTCGGGCACCCCGGCCGCCGACGGGGAGCGCGTCTACGTCGCCTTCATGTTGGCCAAGGGGGACATGATCACGGCGCCAAACGTCGGTTCGGAACGCATGATCACGCCGGGCCGGATCGTGGTCGCCGCCTACGACTTCGACGGGAAGGAGCAATGGAAGACCGACGCCGGAGCCTTTGTCAGCGCGCATGGCTTCAACTCCTGCCCCGTGTTGTTTGAGGATCTGGTGATCGTCAATGGCGACCACGATGGCGACGCCTACATCGTCGCGCTCGATCGCAAGACCGGCAAGGAACGCTGGCGCGCGCCGCGGGAGAACAAGACCCGCAGCTATGTGACCCCGATCTTTCGCAGGATCGACGGTCGCGACCAGATGATCCTCTCCGGCAGCCTGTCGGTCGCGAGCTACGACCCGCGAAGCGGCAAACGGCATTGGGTTCTCGACGGACCGACCGAGCAGTTCGTGGCTTCGATGGTTTACAACGGCAAATACGTCTTCGTCACCGGCGGCTATCCCGAGAAGCACATCCTCGCCATCGATCCCAAAGGATCCGGCAACGTGACCGACACGCACATCGTCGGGCGGACCACTCGCGGGGCCGCCGATGGGCCCTCGCCGCTCCTGGCGGGGAAATACCTCCTGGTGGTCGCGGACAGCGGCGTCGCTACCTGCTTCGACGCCAGGTCGGGCGAGGTCCATTGGACAAAGCGTCTGGCCGGCCGGCAAAGCGCGTCGCCGGTTCTGGCGGACGGCATCGTGTATTTCTTCTCCGACCGGGGCGAAGCGACGCTCGTTCGGCCGGGCGACGAGTTCGAAGTGGTCTCAAAGAACCGTCTGGAGGAGCCCATTTCATCCAGCCCCGCCATCAGCCAAGGGCAGATCTTCGTCCGCACCCACCAAGCCTTGTACTGCATCGGAAAGAAGTGAAGAGGCGATTGTTCAGTGTTGGATTTCTGAGGGCGCGACCCGCAGTGGGTGGTGAATCCCGGCTGTCCCGGAGGGACAAGGTGTAGCGTCGCCTGTGTCAGGCGATGGTGTCGCAATGGGCTCGCAGAGCCCACACTACAGACGGAGGGACGAGTGATTTTGGGCGGGCAGCGCCGAAGGCGAAAGCCATGCTGTTGCAAATTTCGTATTCGACTGTCGCTTCCGGGACTTGCTTCGCGCCAAGCGCGACAGTCTTCCAGCCGTGGCCGCGGGATCCCGTCTTTACATTCCGCACGCCAATTCTTCCGTTTGTTGAAAGTGGAGGCCCCGCAAGTCATTCCCTGGCGGGAAGGGTGAGCCTCATTCCGTGAATGGAATTGGGGCCGTCCTTTGCGCCGCCGTAATAGACGAGAAACCAATCGTCGCCGCCCAGATGAGTCATCCACGGGTAGCCAAAATCCTCCGCGGACGGGTGTGAGACGACGCGCCCGAGCCGACGCCACTTCAAGGTGTCCGCATTTGCCTGCCAGAGGTGGATTGCGCGGTCCTTGTTCCGCTCTGTCTGCAGGGCCAGCAGCCGTTGCGGATTCTTTGGATCGACCACGATGAACGGACTCGGGTGATTGGCCTTGGCGTGGCCTTGAAGGGCCTTTGGTTGGAAGCTCCAGGTCTTCCCCAGATCTTCGCTCACATATTGGTGGTAGGCATGGGCGGCGTTTTCGCGGACAAGTCCGATCAGGCGTCCGGAGGAATGGATGAAGGTCGGTTCAAAGAACTTGTTGGCGGTGATGGCAGTGGGTTCGCCCCAGGTTTTTCCGTGGTCCCCTGAATAGGAGATCCAGATGCCGTCGCCTTTTGGTTGGCGATAATGCCCGCAAACGGCGAGGCCCTTGCCGGGAACGGGGAAGACGTGACCGAACACGGAGCCTGTCTTGTTCGGCCCGAGCGCGGTGGTGTCTGTCGGGGCCCAGGTCGAGCCGTTGTCGGTGGAGCGCCAGCCGTAGATGTTGTTGCGGAGGTCGTCGGTGAAGGCCATGGCCATGAGGACCAACGCGCCGTCCTCAGCCTTGCCCAGCGCCAGGTTGGCGGCGTGTTGATAGGGCATCGCGCTGTCGAAGCGCTTCAGGATCTTCGGCGGGCTGAAGGTCGCGCCGTTGTCGCGGGAAACAGACACCGCCGGGCAGCCGTCGCCATTGACATGTTTCCGCGCGGCGATACAGGCGATGACGATGGCGCCGTCATCGGCGGCGACCGCCTTGGGCCAGCCCAGGTGATGATATCTCGGATCCTCCGGGGCGGGGATGAGCACTCGGGGTTTGCCAAAGGGGGAACGACGAAGCTGGAGCCCATCGACGACAACATATCCGTCAGCCCCTTCATTCGAAACAGCAACGGTCAGACTGTCTCCCTTGGGGAGATGAAAAACTCCCAGGCTGGCCGGCGGTTTGCGTTGGTTGACTCGGAACGTTTGTTCCTCGTCGCCGATGTGAATGACGACCGAGACGCGGGAGGAACGATTTTCATGGGCGGTGTGGAGCAGGCGGATCTCGTAGTCGCCGCCGGTTGGGATCTGTGGACGGAAGATGGCGGTCTTCTGGCCGCGATCCTGGTTGGCGTCATGCCGATAGTGGCTGCCGATATGCGGCGGCTGCCCGTTGCTGCGGGTCCAGGCGCCGGTGAACTTCGCGGCGGTGTCATCGAGCACGATGCCTTCCAGTTTCTTGCGCAGGCGCGAACCGGGCCAGGTGAGTATCTGGCCGTCGGCGACGAGCCGCTTTCGGAGCCTGGCGTAATCCAGTCGCTGCGCCGGCACATCGTCGTCGATGGCCAGACAGGCGGCGGTCGCGGCGGATTGGCTGGTGACCATGAAGACCGGCTCCATGCGGATGCTGGCAAAGGCGGTGTGGCTCGCGGACAGGGCGAAGGTGGCGAACAGGTTCTGGCATTCGTCGGCCTTTGGCACGATCGCGCCGTAGCCGATCTGATAGGGGCCAAAGCCGCCGCGCCCGCCGGCCACCTTGCCCTCGCGGGTGACGACGCCGTCCTTCACAATGCGGCGGATTTCGTGGACGTCCGTGCCGTAGGAGCCAAGACCGATTGAATGGGGCGCCGCCTCACGGCCGAAGGTGTGATGTTCGGTCAGGACCAGATCGCTGACCATTCGGCGGCCTTCGCGGACGTAGATTTGGTGCGGCCAACCGCCGTTGTCCTGGAACTCGTCGCGGGGCAATCCGAAACGCGCCATGTCCGAGCGAACCTTCGCCGGGACCCGCGGATCGGTGGCGAGAAAACGCAGCAGGCCGCGATGGTAGTTCTCGATCTCCTTCGCGATCTCGGCGCGGCGGGCATGGGAAGCCTCGGGCCATTCCCAACTCGCGCCGGGGAGATTGCCGCCGAAGGTGGCGGTGTTGAAATCCCACTTCTGGTTGGGCAAGGGATCGTGCTTGCTGAACCAGCGCAGGTCCATGTCGTCGCCGATCGCCAGACAGGCTTCGATGAAGCGGGCGACGAGTTCGTAGCGTTGCGGGTCGTAATCGGGCGGCGGCTCGATCGGCCGGCGGTCGTCCGCCGTGCTGAGGCAGAGGCGGAAGCAATAGGCCATCACCCCGGGGGCGGGATCGCCGGGGCGGCCCGGATCGCCTTCATTGACCAAGGGCAGCAGTCCGCTCTTCGGGTCGCCCTTCACCACGTAGGGATCCAGCGGGAAGTCGCGATCCCAGACGCCTTGCCCGCCCTTCACGCGTCCGTTCGCTCCGGGCTTCAGGTGATTTGCGCGCGGACGGTATTTCTCGGTGTAGTGAATGCCGTTGTATTGTTCCCCGTACTTGGCGTTGCCTTCGCGCAGGAGGGTGTAGCTCACTCCGGCGGCGGCCAACAGATCGCCCTCGTAGGTGGCGTCGATGAACATCTTTGCCCGCGCGACGCGGCCGTCATCGGTCTGCAGCTCGATGATCCGCGTGTCTTCCTTGGCGACCCGTGCCAGCCGCGCTTCGCGCAATACGATCACGCCGGCTTCTTTTGCCATCGCATCGAACACCTGCTCGGCGATGTGAGGTTCGATGGAGTAGGCGCCGCCCGTCGCCGGTCCGCCGTTGCCCTTGAAGCGTTCTCCCCAATTCAGCTTCTTGCCGTAGCGGGCGACGAGTCGGCTGAAATACTCGCGCGCGATGCCGCCCACGCTTCGTGGATCGCCGATGTCCACGGCGCTGAGGCCGCCCGCCGTGAGCCCGCCCAGATGTCGGCCGGGCTCCACCAGCACAACGCGCTTGCCCATGCGCGCCGTCTGCACCGCAGCGATCACGCCGCCGGAGGTTCCGCCATAGACGCACACGTCCGCCTCAATGATCGTTGCGGCGGGAGCCAGTCGGACGAAGCCGAGCAGGGATAGAAACGCGATTGCCGTTCTCATGCGGGGATTCAGTTGGCCGACGGAACGGAAGTTTGTCAATCGACCGCTGCCTTCCCGCAGGGCTTGGCGCGCCGTTGGAAATGCGCGGTCCGAGCTGCGCCGGAATGACGAAACACCCAACCGCCCAAATCCGAAAGAAGCCCGAATGACGAGATCCCAAACCCCGTCATGAATCCCACGAGACGGGATCGCGCCTGCGCCCCTACTGCTTCAACTGAATGTCCTTGAACTGCACGATCATGGGCTTGCCCGCGCGCAACTGAAGACCAAGGATTCCCGCCGGATCGAAGTGGGCCTCCTCGTTGTCGATCATCTCCGACGCCGTCACGCCGTTGATCCGCAGGATCACTCTGTGGCCGACGGCGATGATGTGATAGTCGTTCCACGCGTCCCACTGCTTGAGCGTCGCCTTTGAGGTGATCGGTGTTCGCGTGCGTCTGCCGTCCTTGTCGATCACGGTCTTGGAGCCGTTGGCGCTGAGCAGTTCCGGTCCGTCGCGCTTGTGGAGTTCGTCGCAGACCCCGCCCAGGTATCCGCCGGACTGGAAGATGTCGGCCTGGTATCCGATCGCGAGACCGTCCTCGCGCATCGTGCTGCGAAACTGCACCCCGGAGTTGCAGCCATTGCCCTGGACCCGGAACTTCAGCTTCAGTTCGAAGTCGCTGACGTCGCCGCCCTGCCAGACAATGAACTGGTTCTTCGTGCAGGGATGCTCGGCCGAGGACTGGCCGGTGATGGCGCCGTCGCGAACGGACCAGTAGCTCATGTCGTGGGCGTTCCAGCCCTTGAGCGTCCTGCCGTCGAAGATCGCCTGAAACTCGCCGGGAAGACTCGGCGGGGGAGAAGCCGGAACCGGCGCCGGCTTTTTTTGAACCACGGTTACAGCCTCCTTCGCCGGGGGAGCCGTCACTCCGCCCGCCTTGACGAGCGCCTGAATTTCACCGACGGAAAGCGCGCGATCGTAGATGCGCACATCGTCGATCAGGCCGCGAAAGAGCCTGCCCTTGGCTTGATCGTTCGCGCCGATGAGCACGGCATGGTCGTTGACGCTGATCTTGGGTGAAGACTCCGCGGAGGCGTCCGGAACGCCATCCACATGGAGGGAGATGGTCGTCCCGTCGAGGACGCCGGCGATGTGTCGCCAATGGCCGTCGGCGACGTTCTTTTTCCCGTTGAGGTCGCCGGTCTCATTTCGTGAGAGATCCGTGCAGGCGAAGCCCGCGCTTTGCGTGGCGCCCGCCCGGTGCAGTCGCCAGGCGCGATCCCCCTTGGTCACGATGGCCTGCCAGGATCTCGTGAAGGACTCGACGCGGATCCAGGCAGACACCGTGACGCTGCCTGTGATGTCGAAGGCGCTTTCATTCGGAATCGCAACAAAGTCGTCCCTGCCATCGAACTCCAGCGCCCCGCCGATGACGCCCTCAGTCCACTTCGCGCCGCCCTTGATCGCGCCGTGGTTGCCGCGCCCCGAGGCGTCGCGCGCGATCGAGCCCCTGCCGTCATCGAAGGTCCAATGGCCCGCCAATCCGCGGGCGAGGTCCGGGGGCGCGGCGGCGGCTTTGTCCGCGGCCTGAACCGGATTGTGATGGGCGCACAATGAAAGCGTCGCCATGGCCAGGCCGGCGATGCGTCTCGAATGGCGCGCTATTGTTCGTGATTTCGTTGTTCGCAGGTTCATCTCGTTGCTCTGGCGTGCCAGGCAACCATCGTAGTCGCGCGCCCACCGGAGTCGAGCCGTTCCTGAGACCGTTTCGGCATCAATGGGGCGGGTCGTCCGGTGGTTCCAGGCGCTTCGCGCCTTTCACCGACCGGCTACCTTCGGATCGCCCCTCCGGGGCGTGCAAACGGTTTCTCCAGGCATA